>JASLMH010000079.1 GCA_030746635.1 Alphaproteobacteria bacterium
CGCCCGGCATCTCGACCTCAGCTATACCGAGGCCGGCGCGCTGGTGGCGACTATGCATATCAGCGCCTTCGCCACCAACCTGGTCAGCGGCGCGACTGTCGACGTCACCGGCCGGCGGGTGCCGATCCTGGTGTTCTCCCTCGCCGCCGGCGCCTTCGCCCTGGCCGGTTTCGGCCTGGCGGGCGGCGTCGCGGCCCTGATCCCGCTGGTGGCGGTGATCGGCGCCACCAACAACCTCTGGCACCCGGCGGCGATCTCGTATCTGTCCCGGCGTTTCCCCGAACAGCGCGGCTATGCCCTGTCGATCCATGCCCTGGGCGCCAATGCCGGCGACGCCGTGGCGCCCCTGGTGATCGGCGCCGCCATGGTCTGGCTGACCTGGCCGGCGGCGGCGATGGCGGCCGCGACGCCGACCCTGGCCGTCGCCCTGTTGCTGTTCCTGGTCCTGGCCCGCAGCGGTGGCGGCCACCACCAGGCGGCAGCCCGGGGCGGCATGGGCCTGGCTGAGTATTGGCGCGGCCTGACCGCCCTGCTGCGCGACCGGGCGGTGTTGAGCCTGTGCCTGACGGCCGGGCTGCGCACCATGACCCAGGCCGGCCTGCTGGCCTTCCTGCCGCTTTACCTGGCCAACGAGCTCATGGCCGGGCCGCTGCTGCTGGGCGCCGCCCTGGCCACCATGCAGATCGGCGGCGTGCTGGCCTCGCCGATCGCCGGCACCTGGTCGGACCGCATCGGCCGCCGGCCGATCGTGCTGGCCGGCCTGTCGGCCTCGACGGTGGTGGTCGCCGGACTGGCGCTGGTCGGCCATGCCGGCACCTTCATCGCCGGTATCTCGATCCTCGGCTTCGTGCTGTTCTCGGTGCGACCGGTGATGCATTCCTGGCTGATGGACCTGACGCCGCCCAGCCTGGGCGGCTCGGCCACCAGCCTGATGTTCGGCACCCAGGCCCTGCTGTCGGCGACGGCGCCGGTGATCGGCGGCCTGATCGCCGACCGCTGGGGCCTCGGCGCGGTGTTCTATTTCCTGGCCGGGGGCCTGCTGGCCGCCAACCTGGCGCTGGTGATCTTGCCGTTGAAGGAGTCGCTGGCCCGGCCCGCCGGCGGTGATTGAGGCTTTTCAAGCCAAGCCCGGACCGGACCGGCAATTCCGATCAGATCGGTGATTAGGTCCGTTTGCCCTCGGCCCGGATTTCCAGGTCGGAATCGTCGGGCGGCTCGATGGTGATCTCGGCGGGCAGCTCGTTGCTGGTCAGTTCCGGCGGCGGTTCGACGTCGGGGGGCAGGATTTCCTCGGCTGGCGGCTCCGGTGGCTGATACGGCAGCACGGCGCCGCTGCCCGCCGGCCGGCGCCAGGCGAAGGCATCGAAACTGGCGCAATCGGGACAGTGTGGCGCCCACTCGCCGTTCTGCCGGCCGCAGGTCTGGCACAGCCAGCCGGCATCGGCCGGCAGCGCCGCCGCCCGGCGCAGCCATTCCCGGCCGGCCGCGGCATCGCCGCTCTCGGCTTCCTCCAGATCGGCGAACAGGCGGCCGACCCGGACACTGGGCGCACCGTCCATCAGCGCCTGTAGCTGGTCCCGGGCCAGGTCCCACTGCCCGGCGGCGATCGCCGCCTCGGCCAGGGCGACCCGGCTTTCCTCGTGCCCGGGATTGTCGGCGGTCAACTCCCGCACCGCCTGCAAACGGGCCGCCGGCTGTTGTTGCGGATCGAGCGATCGCCAGGCGGCCAGCAATTCGGGGTGCGGCAGCCGCTGCCAGCCCTCGCGCAACAGACGCCGCGCCTTGCGGCCGTCGTTGGCGGCGCCGTGCAGCCGACCGGCCATGGCCGTCGCCGGCACGAAGTCGGCCGCCAGGCCGTGGGCCTTGCGGGCCAGCTCCAGCGCCCGCTTGGTTTCGCCCTGCGCTTCGGCCGCCAGGGCCTGGGCGAACAGCACCAGGGCCCGGCGGCGGTCGGCGGCGGCGCCATCCAGCAGCTTGCGCTTGGCGGCCTGGTCGACCAGCTTCCGGGCCGCCGGCCAATTGCCCGCCGCCGCCTCCAGCCCGAACAGCTCCTGCAGCACCCACGGCGTATCCGGCCGCAATTCGAAGGCCCGGCGGGCCAGCCGCAGGGCCTCGGCCCCGTCGCCGGCGCGGCGGGCCTGTACCAACAGGCCGCGCAGGCCGAGGAACTCGGTCTCCGGCTGCTCGCGCATGGCCGCGAAATAATCCCTGGCCGCCCCCTCGTCGCCGTCCAGTTGCGCCGCTTGGGCCGACAGCAGCAAGGTCAGGGGCGGATCGTCCAGCAGATCCGCCGTGCGCCGGGCCAGCTTCTTGGCCTGCCCGACGTCGCCGGCGGCCACCGCTACCAGGCCGCGGCTCAAGGCCTGGTAGCCCTTGCGGCGGCGGCCTTCGGCCCGCAGCGTCGCCAGGGCCATCGGGCTGGTCATCAGCCAGCGCCAGAACCGGGCCAGAAAGGCCACGACGAAGATCAGCACCAGCACCGCCGCCACGGCCACGGCGGTATCGGTTTCGATCCGCCGGCCGCCCCACTGCACGCTGACCAAGCCCGGATGATCGGCCAGCCAGGCGCCGGCGGCGGCCAGGGCGACCAGCCCAAGGAAGACGAGGAGCGCCCGCGCCATCAGCCGCCCGCCATCGTGGCGATCGCCCGGGCCTGCAGTTGGTCCAGGGCCGCCAGGGTGGCGATCCGCGCCTCCGCGAGGGCCAGCCAATCCGCCGCCGCCGCCGCCGCCGGTCCCTGCAATTGCCCCAGTTCACTGACCGAAGCCGCCAGATTGCCGTCGGCCAGGCGCCGTTCGGCCCGGGCCAATACCGCGTCCGGCTGGTCGCCAGCGACCTCGCCGACCCGCCGCACGGTGACCAGCGAGCTCAAGCGATCCAGGGTCTGCCGCCAGACGCCCGTCTCTTCGTCGGTTCCGGCCCGCAAGACCCGTCGCGCCATCGCCGGGAAGCGGTCGTTGAGGACCTGCGGCGTGCTGACACCGCTGGCCGCCCACGGTTTCAGGGTCGCCAGCGCCTCGGTCACCTTGGCGTCATCGCCGGCCAGGGCGGCCAGGGCGCCGAGCGGCGCCTGATAGGGCGCGCCCGACAGCACCGCCCGATGCAACTGCCCGGCGGCCAGCACCAGGGCGCCGCCCCGGCTCGACCCGGCGCCGGCGCTGGCCGATTGCTCCAGGCTGGCCAGCCGCTCCGCCAGGCCGGTGACTTGCCCCTTCAGGGAAGTGTTTTGCGCCGCCAGTTCGGCCGCCTGGCGCCGCGCCGCCTCGGCCTCCGTGCGCAGCGCCGCCAGATCCTCGCCGCCGTCCCCTTTCGTCGCCAACTCTCCAAGCCGCGACTTCAGGCCGGCCAGTTCGGCGGTCAGGGCGGCCACGGCGGCCGAGCCGTCATCGCCGGCCTTCGCCGCCAGATCGGCGAAGGTCTTTTCCAGGCCGACGATCTGCTGGTTCATCCGCGCCAGCAGGTCCTCGGACGGCGCGGCCCGGGCCAGCGCGGCAAGTTGTTCGTTCAGGGCGCCAAGCTTGCCCACGACCGCTTCGGAGGTCTGGCGCGCGGCCGTCAGGGCCTGATCCAGGCGGCGATCGGCGGCTTCCAACTGAGCCACCCGATGGTCCAACTCCTGAACCGCCCCCAGCACCTCGGGGGCCTCCTGGGGCAGCATGGCCACCGCCGCCTGCCGGATCGTCGGCCAGGCGACATAGAGCAAGACGACGGCGACGACCAGAATGGCCAGCGCCAGCATCGGGCCGCGGCCGCCGGTCTTCTTCGTCGCTGCGGCCTCGTCTTCGGCCGGTGCGTCGGCGACAACGTCGGTCACCTCCGCCGCCGTCTCGCCGTCCTGGTCGTCGGCTTGATGGTCGGCCTGATCGTCGATCGGTTCGTCGGCGACGTCCTCGGTCACCTCCGCTACGCTCTCGCCGTCCTTGTCCTGCTTCTTCTTGCCTTTGGCCATCTCGATCCCATCGCCTTACAGCAACGCCAGCAACGCATCCTGTTGCGGCATTTCGGCAATTTGTTGGCGCCGCCAGGGCAAATCCCCGGCCGCCCGCGCCACCGCCTGGCTCAAGCCGTAAAGGTCGATGCCGCGGCAGCAATCCACCAACTCTTCGCGCCGCAGCAGATTAGCAAAGCCGGCGGCACTGCGCGGCGAGAAAAACACCACGCCGTCAATCTCGCCGGCGGCCAGGGCGGCACGGCAACCCGGGCTCAGGCGCTCCGCTCTGGCCGAGCGGTACAACACCGCCCGCCGCACCTGGTAGCCGTCCCCCGCCAGATCACCGGCCAGGTCGCCGGCGACGGCGCTGCCGGCAACGTGGAGAAGCACGCCGTCGGCGGGCCGCAGCCGCCGCCGCACCAGCGCCGCCAGGGCCACCACGTCGCCATCGGCGCTTGCCACCGTTTCGAAGCCGGCGTCCCTTGCCGCCCGGGCGGTGGCGTCACCGACCGCCAGCACCGGCAGATCCCGCCGCGCCGTTCGACCCGCCAGTATTCTGGCACCATTGGCGCTGGTCAGCAGCAACGCCGCCACGCCGTCGAGGTCGAGTTCGGCGTCCGGCAATGCCTCGATTCGCAACATCGGTTCGATCAGCACCGAATGCCCGCGCGCCTCCAGCAGGCGGCCCAGGGCCTCCGATTCCTCGCGCGGACGGGTGAGGATCAAGCGCATTGGAATTAGCCGGTTTGAAAGAATTCGGGTCCGGCGCGACGGCGCAACTCCTCGCCGGCATCCCGGCCCATCGCCGCAGCATCCGCCACCGCGCCACTGCGCTCGGTCTCCAGCATCTCGCTGCCGTCGGGCCGCAGGATCTGCGCCCGCAAGGCCAGGACGCCGTCGTCGATTCGGGCCAGGGCGGCGATCGGCGTGCGGCAGGAGCCCTCCAGGGCGGCCAGCAACGCCCGTTCGGCGGCCACGCAGTGGGCAGTCGCCTGGTGATGCAGCGGCGCCAGGTAATCGCCGATGGCGCTGCCGTCGTCCCGGGTTTCGACGCCGATCGCGCCTTGCGCCACCGCCGGCAGCATCACCTCGGTGGGCACCGCGGCGGTGATCCGGTCGGCCAGGCCCAGGCGGTTCAGGCCGGCGCAGGCCAGGAAGGTGGCCTGGGCTTCGCCGTCCGCCAGTTTGCGCATGCGGGTATTGACGTTGCCACGGAAATTGACGACCTCGAGGTCCGGCCGGGCATGGCGCACCTGGGCGACCCGGCGCAACGATGACGAGCCGACCATGGCGCCCGCCGGCAACGCCGCCAGGCTGTCCGCCACCGGCGAGAGGAAGGCATCGCGCGGGTCCTCCCGCGGCAACAGGCAGGCAATGCCCAGCCCGGCCGGCAGTTCGGTCGGCACGTCCTTCATGGAATGCACCGCCAGGTCGATCTGCCCGGCCAGCAAGGCCTCCTCGATCTCCTTGGTGAACAGGCCCTTGCCGCCGAATTCCTTCAGCGGCTTGTCCTGAATGCGATCGCCGGAGGTACGGATGATCTCGATGCCGACGGCCGCCTCGGTCAGATCGGCATGGCTGGCCAGCAGACGCGATTTCACTTCCTCGGCCTGGGCCAGCGCCAGGGGCGAGCCACGGGTGCCGATACGGATCGTTGGTTGCGGGTTCATGGTCGCGGTGCTAAGGCCTTGCGGGAGTTGGTGCAAGTGATTTTAGGGCCATTCCGAGTTGGGCGGACGAATTGTGATCGTTCTGGGCATCGAGACCAGTTGTGATGAAACCGCCGCCGCCGTGGTCGATGGCGAGCGGCGGATTCTGGCCAATCTTGTGTTGAGCCAACTGGCCGAGCATCGGCCCTACGGCGGCGTGGTGCCCGAGATCGCCGCCCGGTCCCATGTCGAACATATCGACGGCGTGATCGGCCGGGCGATGGCCCGGGCGGAGCTGACGTACGCGCAGTTGGACGGCGTCGCGGCGACCGCCGGGCCGGGACTGATCGGCGGCGTCATGGTCGGCCTGGTGACCGGCAAGGCGATCGCCGCCGCCGCCGGCAAGCCGCTAATCGCCGTCAATCATCTGGAGGGTCACGCCCTGACCGCCCGCCTGACCGACGATCTGGCCTTTCCCTATCTGTTGCTGCTGGCCTCGGGCGGGCACTGCCAGTTGCTGATCGTCGAGGGGTTGGGCCAGTACCGGCGCCTGGGCACCACCATCGACGATGCCGCCGGCGAAGCCTTCGACAAGACCGCCAAGATGCTCGATCTGGGCTATCCCGGCGGCCCGGCGGTGGAAGCGGCGGCGGCGGCGGGAGACCCCGACGCCGTCAGGCTGCCGCGGCCGATGCGCGGCCGGGACGGCTGCGATTTCTCGTTTTCCGGCCTGAAGACCGCCGTCCTTCATGTCCTGGCGGCCGACCCACCGCCCCGGCCCGAGGACGTCGCGGCTTCCTTCCAGGCCGCCGTCGGCGATGTCATGGTCGACCGGGCCGGCAACGCCATCGAGATCGCCCGACGGCGCCACCCCGGTTTGCGGCACCTGGTGGTCGCCGGCGGTGTCGCCGCGAACACCCATTTGCGCGACCGCCTGGGCGGCCTAGCCAAGGAACGGAACTGTGTTCTGGTGGCGCCGCCGCCGGCCCTGTGCACCGACAACGGGGCGATGATCGCCTGGGCCGGCATCGAGCGTTTGCGCGCCGGCTTGCCGGACCCGTTGGACGCCCCGGCCCGAGCCCGCTGGCCCCTTGACCCGGATGCCAAACCGGTGCCCTTCGCCGGCAAGAAGGCCTGATCGCCGCCCGCCGTCGGCTGGCAGGCAAATCCACCGTTGCACGACCGCGACAGGCGGGCGATAACCGGCTGATGCAACGGATTTCGGTCATCGGCGGCGGTGCCTGGGGAACCGCCCTGGCGCAAATGCTGGCGGCGGCCGGCCGCACCAGCCGCCTTTGGGCCCGCGAAGGGGAGGTCGTGGCGGCCATCAACGACGGGCATGTCAATTCGATCTATCTGCCCGATGTCTCCCTGCACCCCGAACTGATAGCCAGCGGCGAGCTGGCCGAAGTGGCCGAGGCGGATCTGCTGCTGCTGGTCACGCCGGCGCAGTTCCTACGCCCGGTGACCGCCGAACTGGCGCCTCACGTGGCGGCCGGCGTGCCGGCGGTGATCTGCGCCAAGGGCATTGAAAAGGACAGCTATGCCCTGATGAGCGAGGTGTTGGCGGAGACCATGCCCGACAGCCCGTGCGCCATCTTGTCGGGGCCGACTTTCGCCATCGAGGTCGCCAAGGGGCTGCCGACGGCGGTGACCCTGGCCTGCGCCGACGAGGATCTGGGCAACCGCATCGTCGCCGCCGTCGGCCAGCCGCATTTCCGGCCCTACTGGACCGACGACGTCAACGGAGCGCAAATCGGCGGGGCGGTGAAGAACGTCATGGCCATCGCCTGCGGCATCGTCGAGGGCCGCGGCCTGGGCGACAACGCCCGGGCGGCGCTGATGACCCGTGGCCTGGCCGAGATGATGCGCTACGGCCGGATGCGCGGCGGCCGGACGGAGACCCTGATGGGGCTGTCGGGTTTGGGCGATCTGGCGCTGACCTGCAATTCGGATCAATCGCGGAACATGTCCCTGGGCATCGAACTGGGGGAAGGCCGCGGCATGGCCGAGATCATGGCCGAACGCCGCTCCGTCGCCGAGGGCGCCCATACCGTCAGCGCCATCACCGACCATGTCAGCCCGATGGATTTCGAGATGCCGATCTGCCTCGCGGTCGACGGTATCCTCAACTACATGGCCGACGTCGACGCCACCATCCAGGGCCTGCTCGACCGGCCCTACCGGGCGGAAACCGAATAGCCCAAGTGAACGGATGCATTAGCAGGGGGACAAGCGGCATGGCCTATTGGCTGTTCAAATCGGAACCGGGGGCCTGGTCCTGGGAGGATCAGGTCAAGGAAGGCAAGCAGGGCGCCGAATGGGACGGCGTCCGCAACCATCAGGCCAACAACAACATGAAGGCCATGAAGGTCGGCGATCGCGGCTATTTCTACCATTCCGTCAACGAGAAACGCATCGTCGGCGTCGTCGAGGTGGTCAAGGAGTGGTATCTCGATCCCACCGATCCCTCGGGCCGCTTCGGCATGGTCGACGTCGCCGCCGTCGAGGCCGTGCCGACACCGGTGACCCTGGCCGACGTCAAGGCCGACGAGCGGCTGGCCGAGCTGCCGCTGATCAGGAATTCACGGCTGTCGGTACAGCCCGTCGACGCCAAAAGCTGGAAAATCATCTGCCGCAAGGGCGGCATCAAGGCCTGAAATTGGCACCGCGCTAGAGGTCAACGGAGACGATTGCATGAGCATCCCCGCCAACGACTGGATCGCCCACCACGCCCGGTTCTCGCCCGGGCAGGAAGCCGTGCATGATCTGGCCTCGGACCGGCATTTCACCTACACGGAGTTTCACGACCGCGTCGATCGCGCCGCCCTGTACCTGCGGGACAGCCTGGGCGTGGGCGACGGCGACCGGCTGGCGGTGCTGAGCCACAACGACAGCGACGTGTTCGAATTGCAGTTTGCCTGCCGGCGGATCGGGGCGATCTTCCTGCCTTTGAACTGGCGTCTGGCGGTGCCCGAACTGGAATACATCTGCAACGACGCCACGCCGGCGGCGCTGCTCTATGGCACCGAATTCGTCGAGGAAACGGCGGAGGTGCAACGCCTGTCCGGGGTACCGCGCATCGCCACCCTGAACAACGGCGGCGACAGCGACTACGAGGCGGGGCTGGCCGCCGCCAGCGGCAGCGTGGAAGTGCCGCCGCGGGAGCTGACCGATATCTGGACGGTGATGTACACCTCGGGCACCACCGGCCGGCCCAAGGGCGCCAAGATCACCTATCAGATGGCGATCTTCAACGCCGTCCAGTGCGCCATGACCGTCGAGATCACCAATCGATCGAAGAACCTGGTGTTCCTGCCGACCTTCCACACCGGCGGTCTGAATGTCTATGCCAACCCGATATTCCATACCGGCGGCACCAACGTGGTGCTGCGGACTTTCGAGCCGGCCTATTTCCTGGAGCTGCTGTCGGACAAGCAGCTGCACCTGACCCATGCCCTGGGCGTGCCGACCAACTATTTGATGATGGCGCAGGAACCCGGCTTCGCCACCGCCGATCTGTCGCATCTGGTCTGCCTCGGCGTCGGCGGCGCGGCGGCGCCGTTGGCCCTGATCGAGGAATTCGGGGCCAAGGACATCAAGCTGCAGCAGGGCTGGGGCATGACCGAGACCGGGCCGTTGGGCCTGATGCTGTCGGGCGATCAGGCGATCTCCCGGGTCGGCTCCTCCGGCCTGCCGCCAATGTACGTGCGCCTGAAGATCGTCGACGAGGCCGACGACGAGGTCACGCCGGGCGAGACCGGCGAACTGTTGATCAAGGGGCCGACGGTGACGCCCGGCTATTGGAACCGGGAGGATGAACACGACCAGTTCTTCACCCCGGACGGCTGGTTCCATACCGGCGACGCCGCCCGCCAGGACGAGGACGGCTACTACTACATCGTCGACCGCACCAAGGACATGTTCATTTCCGGCGGCGAGAACGTCTATCCGGTGGAGGTCGAGAACGTGATCTTCCAACTGGACGGCGTGCTGGAGAACGCGGTGATCGGCATCCCGGACGAGAAATGGGGCGAGGTCGGCCGCGCCTGCGTGGTGCTGAAAGAGGGCTCGAATCTGGACGACGGCGCCATCATCGATCACTGCCAAAGCCAATTGGCGCGCTACAAGGTGCCGAAACAGGTCCGTTTCATGGACGAGCTACCGCACAACGCCACCGGCAAGGTGCTGAAGCACGAACTGCCGCGGGATTGAAACCGAGATACAAGAAGCAAGACTCGGCCCGTTCGTCCTTCGAGACGAGCCTGCGGCTCTCCTCCTGACGAGGACGCGCAGATTTTCAACAGATTCCCCTCACGCTGAGGAGGGCGCGAAGCGCCCGTCTCGAAGCGTGCCCACGGGTCAATCTCTCCGCAACTTGTCATCAATCCTCCGGGTAGCGCCATGGCCGCGCCGGCTGCTCGGCCGTCTCGTCGATGGTCCATTGCGGGAGCGCCAGGCCTTCGGCGACATCCTTGAAGACCATGCGGACCCGGCTGCCGATGCCGACCCGGGCGACCACCTCCGGCGGCGCCGGATCGCCACCGGCGTTGGTCAGGTTGCCCAGCACCCTTATGGCCTCGTCCGGCGTCGGCTGGCCGTTCTGCGTATCCAGGTCGACCAGCAGCACCAGGTAGGGCACGAAGGCCTTGAAGGCCGGCTGGATCGCGTGCACCACTTCCGTGTAGCTGTGCACCGCGCCCCGGCCCTCGACCGGCGTCCAGGTGTAGTCGCCGCTGCCGCACCAGCCACAGCCGGTGCCGGGCGGATAACGCAACAGGCCGCAGCCATCGCAGCATTGCAAATGGAAGGCGTGCTCGGCGCAGTGGGCGAAGTAGGCCCGGTTCTCGTGGTCCAGGGCATCGATCTGCAAATTCATACCAAGATAGTCGACATCTAGGGTCATCGTCACTCTCCCCTCTACTCAGGCGCCGCGCCGCATGACCAGGGCCGAGCCGGTGCCCGGCGTGGCCCAGCCCAGGTTGGCGCTGACCTCGGCGTCCTTGACCTGGCGGCAGCCGCCCTCGGCATAGTCGTAGGTATGCTGGCGGCGGCCGTCGGCGCCGATCGGGCAGCTATCGTCTGCCTCGTGTCGCAGTTGCCGGACGTTCTCGACCACCATGCTGACGCCGTGGGTATAGCCCTCGCACAGGTGACCGCCGGACGTATTGTTGGGCCGCCGACCGCCCAGGAAGATGGTGCCGTCGGAAACGTAGTCGCCACCCTCGCCCTTCTTGCAAAAACCGTAATCCTCCAACTGCAGCATGGTGGTGAAGGTGAAGGCGTCATACGACCCGGTCAGATCGATCTCGTCGGGTCCGACGCCGGCGTTGCGCCACAGCCGCGGCGCGGCGTAATGCCCGGCGACGGTGGAGATCGGCCCCGTCTGGTAGTACATATCCAGCCTCGGCTTGGAGACCCGGCCGACCACGCCGCGGATCAGCACCGGGATCTGGCGGCAGTCGCGTGCCCGATCGGCCCTGGTCACGATCAGGGCGGTGGCATTGTCGGTCTCGACGCAGCAATCCAACAGATGCAAGGGCTTGCAGATCATCCGGCTGGACAGCACATCGTCCAGGCTGACCCGCTTACCGTAAAGGGCCTTCGGGTTGTTGGCGGCGTGGTGGCTGTGCGCCACCTTGACCATCGCCACCTGCTCCGGCCTGGTGCCGTAGTCGTGCATGTGGCGCATGAAGCAGGGGGCGAACATCTGCCCGGGGCTCTGCCAGCCATAACTGCGCTGATGCAACTGCTCGGCGGCGATCGGCGCCACCGCCCGGGCGCCGGTGCCGCCGACCCGGGTCTGGCTATAGCCGTTCATCGAGCGGAAGATCACCACCGTCTCGCACATGCCGGCCTCGATCACCCCCATGGCCATGCCGACCAGGGCCTCGCTGCTGGAGCCGCCGCCGAACACGTCCATATAGAAGTTCAGGCGAATGCCCAGATCGGCGGCGGTGAGTTGCGACACCGTCGAATCCCCCGACGAATAGGACATCATGCCGTCCACCTGGCCCGGCGCCAGGCCGGCGTCGGCCATGGCGTTGCGTATCGCCCAGGTGGCCATCGCCCGGGTGGTCATGTTCGATCCCCGGCTGTAAGTGGTCTCGCCGACCCCGACGATGGCGTATTTCTCGCGAAGCTCGGCTCCGCTGGAGGCGTCCAGTTGTTGCGTGTCGACCATGAGATTCCCGTCCACGGATACAAAAACGACCGCCACCGGCGGTTGGCCCATTGTCGCCGCTGCCGCCTCCCGCGTCTATCCGGCAAGGCGGCGCAGCCGCAGCAAAAGCAGGCCGAGGCCGAGGCAGACAAAGGTCAGCAGATACAGGCCGGCCGTGAAACCGCCGGTCAGATCCGACAGGGCGCCCAGGGTCAGCGGCCCCATGACCCCGCCGATCTCCGCCGCCGAGAAGAACAGCCCGCCGGCGGCGCCGGCCCGCAGGCTGCCCACCTGGGGTGTTTCGACCAACAACAGGATCAGCACGGTCATCAGCGAACCCCGGGCGATGCCCTGCAACACCAGTCCCAGAACCACCGCCGGCGAGGCTCCCTGCCCCTGCAGCAGCACCGAGGCCAGGCCGGCCGCCAGCAGCAGTGCCGACAGGATGGCGAAGCGCCGGGCCGGTATCGCCAGCCTGGGGATCACCAGCGCGCCGAGGATCCCGAAGGCGGTCGGCACGGCGGCCCAAAGACCCGCCTCGGCCGCCGTCATGCCGCCGCGCCGGAGGATTTCCGGCAGCCAGTTGTTGAGGCCGTGATTGTAGAAGAAGATGCCGACGGCCATCAGCAACACGGCGCGCACGGTCGGCAGGCCGATCAATTGCCGGAACACCGTCCATTGCGGCAGGTCGCCGTCCGCCGAGGCCGACCGTTCCAGACGCCGGCCCGCGGGGTGCAGGTTGATGGCCAACCAAATCAGACCGAACAGGAACACGATGCCGGCGTAGAGCAGCAGCACCAGGCGCCAATCCTGGCCGGTCAACGGCATCAGGAGGCTGTTGGTCAGGGCCAGGGCACAGATCCCGCCCAACGAGGGGCCGGTGATATAGAGGCCCATGGCCAGGCCGCGATCGCTGCCCTCGAACCACTGGCTGACCAGCTTGGGCGCGCCGATGGAGATCAACGGCCCGCCCAGGCCGAAAAGCGCCACCGCCAGGAACAGCGATACCTGCCCCTCCGCCAGGCCGCGGGCGGCGGCGGAGAGAGCCATGACCGCCGCCGACAGGAACAGGGCCCGGCCGGCGCCGACGCGGTCGAGAAAGGCGCCGCAAGGCATCGCCGAGGCGATATAGACCAGCGGCCAGGCGCCCAACACGGCGCCCATGGCGCCGTCGCTCATCCCCAGATCCAGGCGGATCGGAGCCACCAGCGGCGCCATCGCCGCCACCGTCAGGCCGAACCCGAAATAGATCAGCCAAACGCCGAACAACATCAGCCAGCGATAGCGGCCGCCGTCGGCGGCACTGCTACCGATCAGCGGTGCGGGGGTCATGATCCAGCACTTCGGCGTCCACCGGCGGGCGGGCCGGAAAACCGAAATGCTCGTGTTCGTAGCCGATGGCGCGGAGCACCGTCAGCCGGCGCTCGCCGTCCAGTCCGCCCTCCTGGCAATAGAAGCCCTTCAGCAAATGATTGGGCCGCGCGGTCGTGTCGTCCCGGCCATACAGCGTGATGAAGCCGAAACAGGTCAGCCGGCCAATGGCGAACCAACGCACGCCATAACGACCCCGGGCCAATTGTACCTCGTCTTCCCGACCCCAGCGGATCTTCGACTTGCTGATGAAGGGATAATTGGCGATGGCCGGTTGTACCCGCGGCGCCACGCCGAAATGGGCCGCATACTGGTTCAGCCAGCAGGCCGTCGTCTGCAGCAGGCGCCGCTCGCCCCGCCAATGCTGGTAGTGGCATTCGATCCTGTGATCGTCCCGTTCGATACCCGCGACGGCCCGCAGGGACAGGCCGAGAGCCTCGCCCGCCACCCGAACCCGCGAATCCTCGTAGCGCATCCGCTGCGGCTGCCACTCGGCGGCCCGCGCCAAGGTCGGCGCGGTCGACAGCAACAGCAGAAGGGCCGGCAGCCAGCGCGGCATCGCGTCTCCCCAAGACAGGCGAACCCGCCGACGTGCCGGCGGCCAGGAAGTTTCGCACGCCCGTCGGTGGGAAGACCAGGGCGCCGCGCATGGGAACGAACGAGTGCCCGCTCAGGCCATCCGCGCCGCGGCCCGGCTGGCGACGCCGCCGCCCTTGGTCAGGCGGTGATAGGCCGAATTGAACAGCAGATAGCTGCCGCAACGGGCGCAATCGACGTCGTTGCCGTAGCAGCAATAGGTCTGCTGGAAGGTGCCGTCGTCGCCGACATACAGGGTCAAGGTATTGCCCTTGATGGGGCAGTTCTCCCCGTCGGAGCCGGTGAAGTCCATCGCCGTCTCGGACAGCATCAAACGCAAAGCGCCCGCGTTCGCCTTCATCAGATCGGGATATTTTTCCTTCAGGGCGATCAGGCGGTGGATCACCTGGTCCCGCTCCGCCAGGCTCGGCCAGTCCAGACCGCTGCGGTCGTCCCGGCGCGGCACATAGGGCGAGACCGCGACCCCTTCGATCGGCCAGTCCCTTGCTTCGGCGAAAAAATCCTCCAGGCCGTCCTGGTTCTGCCGGGTCACCACCATCTGCAATATGACGTCGGTGCCGTCGTCCCGCTGGCGGGCGAACACGGCCTCACGGACCTTTCCGAATACGCCGTCGCCGCGAATGCGATCGTTCATTTCCTCCGGGCCGTCAAGCGACACGGTGACCACGTGGCCCGGCACCGAGGGGATGCCATAGGTGCCATTGGTCACGATCTGGCAATGCTCGAACAGCTTCATGCCCTCGAACACCAAATCGCGGCGGATCATCGGTTCGCCGCCCATGAAGTACATGTACTTGATGCGGTGACGGTCGCGCAGCACCCGCAACTGATGCAGCATGGTCGCATCGTCCATCTTGTCGCGGGGGCTGTTGGGGTTGCCCTCGCGGAAGATGAAGCAATGGCTGCATTTCAGATTGCAGACGTTGGTCACGTTGACCATCGCCACCTGGTATTCCCGATCGCCGAAATCCGTCGGCATGGGCAAGGCGCTCTCGCTCATGGCGTTCCTCCGCTTCCTCCGCCCCCGGGGCTCTTTCGGGTGGCCCGTTGGGAGGCGAACAATCTAGCGCGGATCGGATTTCGGCGGAACCACCTCCCGCCCCGGGGTTGGCCCCTAACCGACATGCACGCCGACGATGGCGCCGGCCACGGTCAGCAGGCTGAGGCTCAGCAGCAGCCAATGCAGCCGCTGAATGAGGGCGAATGTGGACTCGGGCGCCCGCACCGCCCGCCGTTCGAACCAGGCATGCAGGAACAGCGGCTCGAGCAGGAACAGCATCAGGGTGAAGACCAGCCAGATCGCGGTCATCGCGTGCAGCCACCATTGGGCCGGATCGAAATAGCGGTCCCAGGCATCCAGGACGTACAGCATGTAGAAGCCCGAGCCGCCGGTCAGCAGGGTGGTGAAGCGGGCCTGCCAGGCAAACCGCCCCTCGACCTGTTCGAACAGGGCGATGCGTTCCTCGGGATCTTTCAGCCGGCGCGTCGCCGGCAACAGAACGGTGGTGACGAAACCGACGCCGCCGATCCACAACACCACGCCGAGGACGTGCAGCGCCCGGGCCAGCACGAAATCATCCATCGCCGTCAACCGGCGAGGCGCAAGCGATTGGCGATGTTGTTCTTCTGCATGTTCGAGGAACCACCGACGATCGGCATGCAGACCACGTCGCGGACGTGGCGTTCCATGTCGAAACCCTCGCCGCAGCCATAGGCGCCCATCACCCGCTGACAGGCCAGCACGATCTCCACCGCCGTATCGGCGATGAACAATTTCGCCATCGAGGTCTCGACGCTGCACGGCCGTTCCATCTGGGCCAGCCAGGCGGCGTGATACAGCATGTGCCGGCAGGCTTGCAGCCGGGTCTTGGCCTCGACCAGGGAATGCCGCACGGATTGGTGGCCCGAGATCGGCTTGCCGAACTGCCGGCGTTCCTCGGCATACTGCCAGGCCTCGTCGACGGCGGCGGCGGCGATGCCATAGGTGGCGGCGCTGACCTCCAGCTTCTCCACGTCCAGGGCCGGGCCGGCCAACTGGGACCAGCCCTCGTTCCAGCGCTCGGGCCCGCCGACGACATTCTCCGCCGGCACCTCGACGTCGTCGAAATGCACATCGAAACTCTTGGCGTAACGCAGGCCCAGATGATCGATCGGGGTCATCGAAATGCCGGGAAGATCGGTCGGCACCAGGATCAGGGAGAGGTTCTTGTAGCGGGGCCGCTCGTCGTCGCTACGCACCAGGCAATAGATGTAGTCGGCAAGGTCGGCGGCGGTGCACCAGCGTTTGGCCCCGTTGACGATCACCGTGCCGGCGTTGTCGCTCTTCCGGGCACGGGTTTCGACACTGGCCAGGTCGCCGCCCACGTTCGGCTCCGACAGGCCATAGGCAAACAGCATCTCGCCGCGGGCCAGGGGCGGCAGCAGGTCGCGTTTCTGCTGCTCCGAGCCGTTCTCCGAGATGTTGATGCCGCCGTAGAAGGCGCATTGGATATACGGCCCGGCCATCGACCAGCCGCGCCGGCTCAATTCATCGATCACCACCACGGCGGCGACGATGTCGCGGCCCTGGCCGCCATATTCCTCCGCCACGGTCAGACCGCAGACGCCCAGTTCCGCCAGCTTGGCGAACAGCTCCAGGGGCACGTGGCAATCCTTGTCCCATTGCCGCACCTTGTCGGGCGGCAGTTCGGCCTCGACAAAGCGCCGGATGGTCTGGCGCAGCAGCGCGATATGTTCGGGTTCATCGGCGAAATACATCGTGGTCTCCACGTACTACGAGGCATCGGCGCGGCAACGTCGCCGCCCACCCCGGCGGCAATCGTCAGGCCGTCACCGGTCAAGCGCTAGTCGTAGCTGCGGGCGTCCTCGATCATCAGGCCGTCGTCCGGCAGGCTGTCGGCATCGACCATTTCGGCACCGCCGCGCAGCTTCATGACCGATTGGATGGTCGCCGCCACCGCCTCGGCCAGCGACGGATCGGCGCCCTCGGCGGCGAATTTCAGGGTCATCGCGTCGTTGTTGTCTTCCGAGGTGATGACCAGCCGCGCCTTCTTGATCTCGGGGTGGCGGCCGGCGACCTGCATCACCAGGCTGGGATGCACGAACATGCCCTTGAACTTGGTCGATTGATCGGCCCGGCCCAGCCAGCCCCGCATGCGCTTGTTGGTGCGGCCGCAGGGGCTGATCCCCGGCTGGATCGCCGACAGATCGCCGGTGGCGAAGCGGACCAGCGGATAGGTCGGATTCAAGGTGGTGACCACGACCTCGCCAACCTCGCCCTCGGCCACCGGTTCGGTGCCCAGGGGCTCGACGATTTCCACGATCACCCCCTCATCGATGATCATGCCGTCGATGGCCTTGGATTCGTAGGCGACCGAACCCAGATCGGCGGTGCCATAGCCCTGCACGACGCTGACGCCCAGATCGGCCAGTTCCTGGCGCAGGCTGGGCGGCAGCGCCTCGGCGCCGACCAGCCCGTTCTTCAGGTTCGACAGATCGTGACCCAACTCCTTGGCCTTGTTCAGGACGATGCGCAGGAACGACGGCGTGCCGATGAAGAAATCGGGCTTCAGGTCGGCCATCAGCTGGATCTGGATTTCGGTATTGCCGACGCCGCCCGGCACCACCGGACAGCCGATCGCCCGGCAGCCGCTTTCCACCAGCATCGCCGCCGGGGTGAGATGATAGGAAAAAGTGTTGTGGACGATGTGTCCCGGCCGCACGCCGGCGGCCCACAAAGGTCGGGCATAGCGCCAATAATCCTTGCGGGGCGCATCCGGTTCGTAAATGCCGCCCGGCGAGGCGAAGATGTGCGACAACTCGCTCAGCGGCACGGTGTTGATGCCGCCCAGCGGCGGGTTCTTCTTTTGAATCTCGGCCAGGTCCGATTTGCGCGTGGTCGGCAGTTTCGCCAGCGCCTCGCGGCTGTTCATTTCGGCCGGGTCCAGGTCCGCGAAGGCCTCGGCATAGTGGGTTGAATTGGCCTTGGCGTGGGCGAGCTGCGCCGACAATTGCCGCATCAGGTCGGCTTCCCGCTCCTCGGGATCACGGATTTCCAAATCGTCGTAATAATCGTCGCCGCTACTCATGGTCCGTTTCCTCGCCTTGGGATAACAAGGGCCGCTCGTCGGGCGGCCGGGGCGACGTCAGGCGAGCCAGCGCTTGCGCCGGCGGTAGTGCTTGACGTCGCGGTAACTCCTGCGCTCGCCACCACCGAGACCAAGATAGAATTCCTTGACGTCCTCGTTGTCGGCCAGGGTCGCCGCCTCGCCGTCCATCACCACCCGGCCGTTTTCGAGAATGTAGCCGTAGTCGGCGTAGCGCAACGCCATGGTGACGTTCTGTTCGGCCAGCAGGAAGCTGACCCCTTCCTCGGTGTTCAGGCGCTTGACGATCTCGAAGATCTCTTCGACCAGCTGCGGTGCCAAACCCATCGACGGCTCATCCAGCAGGATCAGGCTGGGCGTCGCCATCAGGGCCCGGCCGATCGCCGTCATCTGCTGTTCGCCGCCCGAGATATAGCCGGCCAGGCTGCTCCGCCGTTCCTTCAAACCGGGAAAATAGCTGTACACCAGTTCAAGCTGGTCGCGGATTTTCTGGCGGCCGCCCTTGTTGGTGTAGGCGCCGGTCAGAAGGTTCTCCTCGATCGACAGATGTTCGAAACAATGGCGCCCCTCCATGACTTGGATCAGGCCCCGGGAAACCATCTGATTGGGCACCAAGCTCTTGGTGTCCTGTCCCTTGAATTCGATCTGGCCCTTGGTGACCTCGCCGCGCTCGGACTGCAACAGCTTCGAGACCGCCTTCAGGGTGGTGGTTTTGCCGGCGCCGTTGGCCCCGAGGAGGGCGACGATGCCCCCCTCGGGAACTTCAAGCGAAACACCACGAAGCACCAGGATCACGTGATCGTAGATGACTTCGATATTGTTTACCGCGACAAGCGGTTTGTTTTCGCTCACGGCACTCGGTCCATACTCACTTGGTTACGTTTGACGATACCTGCCGTCGATCAGTTCTTGGCGAACCGGCCGGTCGGCGGGCAATCACGCGGGGCGATGCCTTTTTCCTTGGCGTACTTGGCCGCGGAAGCTTCGATCATCTCGCGTACCAGGCTTTCGTCGGAATTCACCCAGTCGGTGATCATGTTCCACTTCTTGCCGTCCCACTGCTTGAAGCGGACGCGTCCGCCACCCTCGTGGTCGAAGCAAGACATGCTGACTTCGGGCACCAAACCGGTGGCGCCCAATTCGTCGATACGCGCGGCATCGATCTTCAGGTTCTCCAGGGCCCATTGCATCTGCTCGCCGCTCATCGGGCCGACGCCGAACTTGGTATGCGCCAGGCGAATGGCTTCGGTCATGACGATACCCCAGACGACGCCGCGGTTGTGGAACACCGAACCGACACGGGCGGCACTCAGGTTGCCCTTCATGTTGCCGTAGACGTGCTCGAAGATCTCCTGGATCACCGGTACGTCCTGTCCGATCTTGACGAATTCGGCGGTGATGTAGCCCACGGCCGCCTTGCCGGCGGGGATCGCGTCCTCCTCGGCGCCGCACCACCAGACACCGATGATGCGATCACGCGGGAAACCGATCCGCGCCGCTTCGCGCAACGGCACGGTGCAGGATACGCCCCAGTTCCGGTTGATCACGAAGTCGGGCTTGATCTTGCGGATCTGCAGCCACAGGGACTTCTGGTCGATGCCGGGCCACGGCACCGGAATGTGGGTCACCTGGAAGCCGTATTTGGCCGCCATCTTGTCCCAAACCGGGCGGGTTTCCTCGCCATAGGGATGCTTCAGATGCAGGTTGACGATCTTCGCGCCCTTCAGCTTGTCGTGACCACCCATGCGCCCGGCGATGTAGGTCAATTTCGCCGAAGACTGGCTCCAGTAGTTGGTCAGCATCGGGAAGGAGTACTTGAAGACCCGGCCGTCCGAGGAGTCGGTGCGACCATAACCAATCTGCACGTTGGGGATCTTGTCCTTGTGTGCCCGTTCCATCACCGCGTAGGCGACGCCGGTAGACATCGGCAGGAAGAACGGCGCGCCCTTGGCGCCCTTGGCCTTCAGCCGCTCGTAACATTCCACGCCACGGTCGGTCTTGTAGCCGGTATCGCATTCCTCCCACACCAATTTGATGCCGTTGATACCGCCATCGCGCTGGTTCAAAAGGGCGAAATAGTCCAACAAGCCGCCCGGCATGCCGGTGCCGCCGGCCGCGAATGGCCCGGTCCGGTAAACCAGGACGGGAACGAATTGTTCCTTGTTGGGGTCGCTTTTATCCGCCGCCAGCGCCGTGCCGGAAAGCGTTCCGGCCATGATTCCGGCGGCTAGCAACGCCAAACCGAGTTTCCTAGCAGACATATTTTCCTCCCTGCATGCCTTGCGTTGTCAGGAGCGTTCACTCAGGCGGCAACCATAACACCGCCGCCACCAGGGCACCACCAAAACCAACCTTTTCCGCCACTGTCGCGTCCGGCGGGGCTGGCCGGTGATTAGTGTGGGAACGGCCAAAGTCGCAGTTTCTCCTTGGTCGTGGTCCACATGCGAGCCAAGCCGTAGGGTTCGACGATCAGGAAGAACATGATCAGGCCGCCATACACCATGTGTTCGGCATTGGCGATGAAATCCGAATGCCCGGTTCCCCCCAAGAATGTCGTGGTCAACAGGTTCAAAACGATGGGCAGCATCATGACGAAAGCGGCGCCCAGATAGGACCCCATCAGGCTGCCCAAACCGCCCAGGATGACCATGAACAGGATGTTGAAGGACTGAAACAGATCGAACGAGGTGATGTCGCAGGCCTTCAGATAAACGAAGGCGTACAACGCGCCGGCGATGCCGGCCAGGAACGAACTGACGCCGAAGGCGATCAGCTTGGTCTGCAAGGGACGGATACCGATCACCTCGGCCGCCACGTCCATGTCGCGGATCGCCATCCAGGAGCGACCGATCGAGCTGCGCACCATGTTCTTGCACAACAGGGTCAGCACCACGACAAAGCCGAGGACGAAGTAATAGCGCTCGACCGTCTCGTCGACCTGCCAACCGAAAAGGACAATGGCCGGGGTATCCACCGCCCCCATCATGTTGTCGCCCGCGAACCAGGGGAACGAGGAGATCACGAACTCGATGATGAACTGTGCCGCCAGGGTCGCCACCGCCAGATAAAAGCCCTTGATGCGGAGGCTGGGCAGGCCGAAGAAGACGCCCACCGCGGCCGTCACGAGGCCGGCCAACAGGAAACAGACGATCAGGTTCAGGTCCGGGATCCGGGTGGCAAAGTTGTAGGCGGCATAGGCGCCGACGGCCATGAACCCGCCGTGCCCCAGGGAAAGCTGCCCGGCATAGCCCAGCATGATGTTCAGGCTCATCGCCGCCAGCCCCCAGATCAGGAACGGGATCATGAAGGCTTCCAGGACATAGGTCGAGGCCAGGGTCGGGATGGCGACGATGGCGACCGCCATGATGATCATGAAGCCGATGCGGTCCTGGGTGATCGGGAAGATCGCCATGTCCGCCCGGTAGGTGGTCTTGATCTGGCCGGCTTCGCGGTAAATCATCTTGATAGCCTCGACTTTGACGGTTCCGGACGCGCCCTAGACGCGTTCGATAATCTTGTCGCCGAACAGACCTTCGGGACGGATGAACAGGATCAGCATCGCCAGCACGTAAGGGAAGAAGGCCTCGATTCCACCGCCGACATACGGGCCCAGAAAAACCTCGGCCAGTTTCTCGCCCGAACCGATGAGCAGGCCAGCAACGATGGCACCCAGGATGGAGTTGAAGCCACCCAGGATCAACACCGGCAGGGCCTTCAGGGCGATGATCGACAGGCTGAACTGCACGCCCAGCCGCTGTCCCCAAAGGGCGCCGGCCACCAGTGCAACGACGCCGGCGATGGCCCAGACGATGGCCCACAGGCGGTCCAGCGGAATGCCCACCGACATCGCCGCCTGATGGTCGTCCGAAACCGCCCGCAGGGCGCGGCCCACCTTGGTCTTGTGAAAGACGATGCTGAGCACCAGCACCAGACTGCCGGCGATCACCGCGGCGACCACGTCGAACACGCTGATGAACATGCCGGTGACCTCTTCCACCGCCGCCAAGGGCACGTCCTCGATGCCCAGATCCAAGCCGTGCACCTGAGAATCCCAGACGCCCTGGGCCAGGCCTTCCAGGAAGAAGTTCAGACCGATGGTGGCCATGAACAGAATGATCAGCGGTTGGTTGACCAGATGGCTCAGCACCAGCTTCTCGATCAACACCGCCAGAACGACCATCACCAGCAGGGTCAGCGAAAGCGCCAGCCAAATCGGCAGGCCCATTTCCAGGAAGCGAACGAAGGTCAGCGCCGCCAGCAGCACCATGGCGCCCTGGGCGAAATTGAACACGCCCGAGGCCTTGTAGATCAGCACGAAGCCCAGCGCCACCAGCGAGTACATCACGCCCGAAAGCATGCCGCTGATCAAAACCTCGAAAAAGAAAACCACGTCCATGCCGTCGCTCCCAAACCCTGCGTCGGATACTAGTGTGAAACGCCCAGATAGGCTTCGACCACCCGTTGATCGCCGCGCACCTCGTCCGGCGTGCCATCGGCGATCTTGCTGCCATAATCCAGCACCACGACCCGATCCGACAGGTCCATCACCACGCCCATGTCATGCTCGATCAGGCAAACGGTGGTGTTGAATTCCTCGTTCACGTCGATGACGAAACGGCACATATCCTCTTTTTCCTCGATATTCATGCCGGCCATCGGTTCGTCCAGCAGCAGCAGATCCGGTTCCGCCGCCAGGGCACGGGCCAGTTCCACCCGCTTCTGCAAGCCGTAGGGCAGGCTGCCCACCGGCTGGTTGCGGATCGCCTCGATCTCAAGGAATTCAATGACCTTTTCGACCGCTTCGCGGTGTTCGACCTCTTCCTTCCGGCCGGGCCCGATATACAACGCCTGCATCAGGAAATTGGTGCGCTGCTTCATGTTGCGCCCGGTCATGATGTTGTCCAACGTGGTCATGCCGCGGAACAGGGCGACGTTCTGGAAGGTTCGGGCGATGCCCTGGGCGGCCGAGGCGTGCGGCCGCATCTGCTGCCGGGCAATGCCCTTAAAGGTGATGGTGCCTTCCTGCGGATGGTAGACGCCGTTGATCACGTTCAACATCGAGGTCTTGCCGGCGCCGTTCGGGCCGATGATGGCGCGGA
>JASLMH010000007.1 GCA_030746635.1 Alphaproteobacteria bacterium
CCTTCGCCGAGGGATCGGACAATTTCCGCCTCCTCGGCGCCACCGGCAGCGGCACCCTGGAGGATCCCTTCGTGGTGATCGAGGAAATCGTCGGCGACGGCGAAGTGGTGCTTTCGGTGAGCGTCGATTCGGCTGAATTCGGCAGCCGGATAAGAACCATGCACGCGGTCGGCTTCGCCCTGCACAAGGTGGTGATCAACCGGACCGACAGGATCTGGGACTACTTCGCCCTTGAACTGGAGTTCGAGCCCGGCCAGGGCAGCGACTATTACGACGGCCTGTCGTTCGGGCAAGCGGCGACGGTCAATCGCCCCTTCCAATCCAACCGGTTCGGCCGCGTCGAAGACATGACCGAACCACGCGACATGATCCGCTTTACCGAGGGCCGGGTGGGACCGGGCGACCGCGCCGCTTTCAGCGTCGCCATCACCCACACCGGCGTGCTGCCGCAATTCTTCCTGGTCCAGCATGTCAGGCCGCCATTCGCCCAGCTGCAGGGGCCGATCCGCCTGGCCGAATGCGCGCCCATCGGGGCCACAACGGAAAGACCGACATGTCGCAGATAGAGACGCCACGGTCGCAACTGCCGATCCCGGCGGAAGAGGCCCCCCGCGCCGGCGGCCCGGGCCGTGCCGGCGGCCCGCCGCCGGGCGGCCGGGATTTGACCGACGTCGGCTTCGGCCGCTGGCTGGTGGCGGGTCTGGCGGTCAGCCTGATCTGGCTGATGCTCTGCCTCGGCTACATCACCGCCTATGTCGGCTGGGACGCCCTGGGCTTCCTGTTGCCGCACGAGCTGGCGGCGATCCTGAGCGCCGTCTTCGCGCCGCTGATCGTGGTTTGGCTGATCGTCTTCTACCTGCGCCGCGGCGGCGAGTTGAAGGGCCACGCCCGGGCCCTCGAAGTCGAACTGCGCCGCCTTACCTATCCCGACGAATCGGCGGAGGCCCGGATCGCGACGGTCTCCGCGGCCCTGCGGCGACAGGCCATGGATCTGACCGAGGCCTCGGACCAGGCCTCCGAGCAGGTGCACCAGGCCGAAATGCTGTTGCGTCAGCGGGTCGACGAAGCCGGTCGCGTCTCCGCCGCCTCGGTCGCCCGTGCCTCGGCCCTGGTCGAGGAACTGGGCGATCGCGCCAGGAGCATGGAGAATGCCGCCGAACGCCTGGCCGAACACGGCGACCGCCTGAACGGCCTGCTGGAGGAACAGGCGGGTAATTTCGATTCGGCGGTGGAGGAGTCCCGCGACAAGGCCGAAACCGTCAGCACATTGCTGAACGAGCAGACCGGCACCCTGGCCGGTGCGTTGGAGCGGGCCGAACTGCGTGCCCAGGAAATGGCCGGCAACGCCATGCAACAGGCCGACCGCCTGCGCCAGCGCTTCGATGAGCGATTTGCCGAGATCGAAGGCGCCTCGGAACAGAGCAACGAAAGGCTGAGCGAGCGGGCACGGACGACCGCCGACGGCGTGCGCCGGACGGTCGACGAAATGGGCGGCGAGATCGAGCAAACGATCGACCGGCTGGAGGCGCGGATCACCGCCAGCGGCCGGCAGGTTCGCGAGCAGACCGACGAAGTCCGGGATTCGGTGGGCCGGGCCGCCGAGCAGGCGGTAAGGGACCTGGAGGGTTTGAGCGCCGCTCTGCTGGAGCGGATCGGGCAAGTGGGCGGCAAACTGAACCAGGCGGTCGAAGACATCGATCGTGACTGGTCCGCCTTGCAGGCCAACGTCGATGATCGGGCGACGGCCCTGAGGGAGGTCGCGCATCGGATCGCCGAGGACATCGCCGAGCATGCCGACGACGTGGCGCAACGATTGAGCGGCGAGGAAGCCTCGGCCCGCGACACCGCCGACCGCATGGCGGCCCACGCCGTCGCCCGCATCGACGAGATGCTGGCCGGCCTGGAACAACGGCGCGGCGAACTGACCAGCCTGACCGACGACACCGTGACGACGCTCCGCCAAACCATCGCCAGGCTGGAAGTCGATCTGCACGACAAGGCCGCGGCCTTCACCACCGCCATCGACGAAACTTCGTCCAGGGGCGAGGCTCGGGCCGAGACGGTGGCGCAGGCGTTCAAGCTGCGCACGGTGCAGATCGCCAACGACTCCGAGCGGATTTCGAACTTCGTCCAGCGGCGCACCGAGCAGATCGTCCAGGCCTTCCGCGACGGCTCAACGGCGGTCAGCGGCCATGCCGAGACGGCGGCGCGCGACGCCGCCCTGCAGGCCCTGACATTGAGCAACGCCTTCCAACAGCGGATCGACGCGATTGGTGAGGCCGTGGCCCGAAACACCGAACGCATGGGCCGCGACGCCGACCGCTCCGCCGACGCCATTCGCGAGGACTTCGAGCGGCGGATCGCCGACGTCGTCAATGCGCTGGAAGGCCTGGCCCAGGACACCATCGGCCGGGCCGCCAATGTCGAAGCCGGCCTGCGCCGGCAGATCGGCGACCTGAACGGCGCCGTCGAGGGCATGATCGCCCGCGGCGGCGAAATGAACGAGACGTTGCGCGAAAAAAGCGCCGATTTGCACCGGGCGGCCGATCGCCTGAACAGCCAGGCCCGTGACGCCGGCGGCGCCCTGCGCCGCGAGGGCGAGGCCCTGCGCGGCCTATCCGGCGAGGTCGAGACGGTGTCCCGCGGCATCGAAGCCAGGGTGCAAACGCATCTCGAGGTTCTCGACGCCACGGCGGCGCGCAGCGAACGGCGCCTGACCGAGGCCGGCGGCCAACTGGCCGACAGCGCCCAGGCCCTCGGCCAGACGGCCGACGCCGCGCACGGCCGGATCGAGGCGGCGACCACCGAATTCGACGCCCGGGCCGCCGCCCTGGCCGACGGCGCCGCGGAATCCGCGCGCCGCCTGGACGAGGCGGGCGGCTCGGTCGAACACACCTTGCAGGAGGTCGAAAGCGCCGCCCGGGGCGCCAGCGACGGGATTGCGGATCTGGCCGACACCGCCGAACGGCGGGTCGGCAGCCTGACCGAAACGGCTCGGGCGGGAATTGGCGATTTGGCCGATGGTACCGAGGCGGAGCTGACCAAGGTGGCCGAGGCGGCCACCGACCAGGCCAATGCCACGACGGCGGCGGCCCGGGCGCGGTTGGAGGCGGTGGCCGAGGCGGCGAACAGCCGCCTGGCGTCGACCGCATCGGCGGCCGGCGACCGACTGGAGGAGATCGGCGAGGCTACATCGCAACGCCTCGACGACACCGCCGAGGCGGCCGCCCAAAAGATGACGGCGACGGCGGACGGCGCCACCGGGGCGTTGCGCGCGACCACCACGGCGGCCACCGACCAGATCGAGGAAGTCGCCGAAATCACCGCCGGAAAACTGGATGCGACCGCGGCCGGCGCCGACGAGCGGATGCGGGACATCGCCGAGACCGCCTCGGATCGGGTCGAGCACCTGGCGACGACGGCGACCAGCCAGGTCGAGGGCGCCCTGGGCGAGAGCAGCCGACGGATGTCGGAAGCGGCGACGGCGGCCGCCGAGGGGGTCGAGCAGACGGTCACGGCGGCGGCCGACCGCGCCACGGAGAAGGCGGCGGCGGCGGCGGATCAATTCGCCGCCATGGCCCGGACGGCGGCGGAACAGACCGAGACGGCAACGACGACGGCCAACCAGCGCATGGCCGACGTCGCCACGGCCCTGGAGCAGGGCGGCGAACGCCTGGCGAGCACGGCCGAGCAGGCACGGCGGGCCGGCGAACAACTCAACGACCGCATGGACCGACTGGCGGCCTCCGGCGATCAGGCGGAGGCGAAGCTGCAGGGCGCCGAGACGGCCTACCAGCAGGCGGCCGACAACCTGACCACCGAGGCGCAGCGGGCCTTGGCCCAGGTGCACGTCACCTCCGGCGTCATGCGCGAGGAGGCGGACGGCGTGGCCAGTGCCGCCGAACGGGCGATCGCCTCGATCGACCAAACCGGTGGCAGCCTGCACACCCATGCCCAAACCCTGACGGCGGCCACCGACCGGGCCCAGGCGGAGGCGGAGGCACTGGGCACGGCCATGCAACGCCATGCCGCCAACCTCGAGGACGCGGCGGAGATGTCGGCCGGGCGGACGGCCCGGTTGGGCCAGGAGATGCAAGCCCGGGCCGACGAATTGCAGCGGGTCGCCGGCGATATTACCTCGCAGGCCGGGGAAATCGAACGGATACTGGAGCAAGGCACGCGGGCGCTCGGCCAGGCCTCGCGAACGGCGCTGGACGATCTGTCCCGCGCCGGCGCCGCGTTGCGCCAGGAAGCCGACGACCTGCGCGGGGTTTCCTCCGAAGGCGGCGAGAACCTGGAACAGCTCACGGCATTGCTGCGCCAGAGCGCCGAACAGGCCGAAACGGCCGGCGGCCGGACCGGCGAGCAGATCGGCGCCCTGGCCGAGAATCTGCGGCGTCAGGGTGATGCCCTGCACGAAGCAACGCAACAGGCCGACGCGCGGATCGACAGTGCCCTGCTGCGCTTCACCGAGCAGGCCAAGGCCCTGACCGATCAGTCAGGCGAGGCCGGCGAGCGGCTGCTGTCCCAGGCCGGCGAGGTCTCGGCGATCGCCGCCGAATCGCGGGAGAAACTGACCCAGATGATCAACACCCTGGGCCGCGGCGGCAGCCGGATCGCCGAGGCGGCCGACGAGGCCGCCGGCCGTCTGCGCGGCGCCAGGCACGATTTCGACGAGGCCAGCAGCACCCTCGCCGACGCCTCCGATCGCGAAGCCACCCGCATCCTGGGCGCCGGCATCGCCTTCCGCCAGGAGGTCCAGAACGTCGCCGCCGCCGGCGAGCACACGATCGAAAGGTTGCGCGACTCCGCCGGCAACATCCTGCGGCGCGGCGAGGAGTTGAGCCAGGAGAGCAACCGGCTGTCCCAGCGCATCGCCGAATTGTCGGCGGAGGTACGCACGGCGATGACCGAGCTGTCCGACCAGGCCCAGGGCGGCGAACGGCGGCTCGCCCGATTGACGGAACAACTGGCCCGCAACAGCGGCGAACTGGAGCAGCTGTCGCAGCGCACCAGCGAGGTCGCGGAGCAGGTCGGCCAAGCCTTCCAGCGCCAGACCGACCATATGCGCCAGGCCAGCGAACAGGCCCTGGCCGACGTCGCCCGCATCGAGGAACAGGGCGCGGCCGGCCGCCGCAAGGCGTTCATGCGCGATTTGACCTTCATCACCGAACGGCTGAACTCGCTGTCGATCGACCTGGTCCGAACGTTGGAGAAGAACGTCCCCGAGGACGCCTGGGAGCGCTACCTGGACGGCGATCGCGGCATCTTCGCCCGGCGGGTGGTGCGGGGCCGCGACCGGCGGTCGCTGAAGACCATTCGGGCGACCTATCAGGACGACGCGGACTTCCGCCAGCACGTCGACCGCTACATCGCGCAGTTCCTGGAAGTCCTGGAACAGACCGAGGAGAGCGACCCCGAGGATATCCTCTCGGCGGTGCTGCTGTCCTCGGACGTGGGCCGGCTGTACATGCTGCTGGCGCGGGCGCTCGGACGCCTGAATTGATGCCTGACCGCGATCATCCGGCCGGCGCCGACAGGCTTTAGAAACCCACGAATATGGCAGTAGCCAGCCAGGGGCGGAATCAGTTCGCCGGCATCCTGTTGATGCTGGCGGCGATCCTGATGTTCTCGGTGATGGATCTGCTGGCCAAGTACCTGGCCCAGAGCCTGCCGGTGGTGCAGGTGGCATGGGCCCGCTATTTCGGTCACTTCATCATCATGGCGGTGCTGTTCTGGCCGCGCCGGGGACCCAGCCTGTTGCACACCCGGCGGCCCGGCCTGCAATGGCTGCGCTCGTTGCTGCTGTTGATGTGCACGGTGGTGTTCTTCCTGGCCATCAGCTACATGCCCCTGGCCGACGCGGTGGCGATCACCTTCGTCTCGCCCCTGATGGTCACCGCCCTGAGCGTGCCGCTGCTGGGCGAGGCGGTGGGCGGTCGGCGCTGGACGGCGGTGGCGGTCGGTTTCATCGGCGCCATGGTCATCGTCCGGCCGGGCCTCGGCGTGATGCATTGGGCCTCCTGGCTGGTGCTGGTGATGGCCTTGGGCTTCGCCCTCTATCAGATCACCACCCGCATGCTCTCGCGCACCGACGATCCGATCACCACCCTGTTCTATTCCGCCCTGGTCGGCACCGGCTGCCTTAGCCTGGTGGTGCCGTTCCAATGGCGCATGCCGCCGGAGCCCGTGCATTGGCTGATGATGGTGGGGCTGGGACTGCTGGGCGGCCTGGGCCATTACGCCCTGATCAAGGCGCACGAGTCGGCGCCGGTGGCGGTGCTGGCGCCGCTGACTTATACGGCGCTGTTGTGGAACGTGCTGTTCGGCTTCGTGGTGTTCGGCGACCTGCCGGACCGCTGGACCCTGATCGGCGCGGCTGTGCTGATCGCCACCGGCATCTATATCCTGTATCGGGAGGGCCTGCGCGCCGGCGGATCGGGCGCGAAGAAGAAAATGCGAAATAATTCTTGATCGAAATCAATTATGCATTATAATGCCTATTCCATTGGGGGACAATTTCGCGATCAGGGGACCCATCCAGATGACCGACTTTCGCACCCGGCCGGACGACTACCGGCATTGGCGGCTATCCGTCGACGGCCGCGTCGCCACCCTGGCGATGGACGTGGACGAACAGGGCGGCCTGCGCGACGACTATGAGCTGAAGCTGAATTCCTACGATCTGGGCGTCGATATCGAGCTGTACGACGCCATCCAGCGGCTGCGCTTCGAACATCCGGAGGTCGCCGCCGTGGTCATGACCTCGGCCAAGGACCGCAGTTTCTGCGCCGGCGCCAATATCCGCATGCTGGCCGGCTCCAGCCACGACCACAAGGTCAACTTCTGCAAGTTCACCAACGAGACCCGCAACGGCATCGAGGATGCCAGCGCGTGTTCCGGCCAGACCTATATCGCCGCCGTCAACGGCGCCTGCGCCGGCGGCGGCTATGAGCTGGCCCTGGCCTGCGACGAGATCGTCATGATCGACGACGGCTCGACCGCCGTGTCGCTGCCCGAGGTGCCGCTCCTCGCCGTGCTGCCGGGCACCGGCGGCCTCACCCGCCTGGCCGACAAGCGCAAGGTGCGCCGCGACAGGGCCGATTTCTTCTGCACCCTGGAGGAGGGCATCCGAGGCAAGCGGGCCGTCGACTGGCGGCTGGTCGACGAGGTCGCGCCGCGCTCGAAGTTCGACGACGCCGTCGCCGCCCGGGTCGCCGCGGCGGTGGCGCGCTCCGACCGTCCGGCCGAGGCGAAAGGCATCGCCCTGACGCCACTCGAACGCCGGATCGACGGCGATGCCATCCGTTACGGCCACCTGACGGTGGAGATCGATCGCGCCGCCCGCACCGCCGATTTCCAGATCCAGGGACCGGATGCCGCGCCGCCCGCCGACGCCGCCGGCATCCGGGCCCAGGGTTGTGATTTCTGGCCCCTGGCCCTGGCCCGGGAACTGGACGACGCGATCCTGCATTTGCGCCTGAACGAGACCGGGATCGGCACCTGGCTGTTCCACTGCAGCGGCGACGGCGAATTGGTCGCCGCCCATGACCAGGTGTTGCACGACCTTGGCCAGGACTGGCTGGTGCGCGAGATCGTGCTGTACCTGAAGCGGGTATTCAAACGGGTCGACGTCACCTCGCGCAGCATCTTCGCGCTGATCGAGCCGGGTTCCTGCTTCACCGGCAGCCTGTTGGAGCTGGCCCTGGCGGCGGATCGCAGCTACATGCTGGACGGCCCCTTCGAGGGCGATAACCGGCCGCCGGCGACGTTGCGCCTGACGGCGATGAACTTCGGCGCCTATCCCATGGTCAACGGCCTGGGCCGTCTCGACAGCCGCTATCTGGACGATCCCGGCCAGGTCGAGGCCCTGCGCGAACGGCTGGGCCAGGAGATCGACGCCGTCGAGGCCGAGGAACTGGGCCTGGTCACCTTCGCCCCAGACGATATCGACTGGCAGGACGAGGTGCGCATCGCCATCGAGGAACGGGCCGCCTTCTCGCCCGACGCCCTGACCGGGATGGAGGCCAGCCTGCGCTTCGGCGGCCCGGAAACCCTGGAAAGCAAGATTTTCGCCCGCCTGACCGCCTGGCAGAACTGGATCTTCCAGCGTCCCAACGCGGTCGGCGAAAAGGGCGCGTTGCCGCTCTACGGCAGCGGCCAACGCAGTGAATTCGACATCAGGAGGGTCTGAGCCATGGCCATCGACTATCAGGAACGCATCCCCAACAACGTCAATCTCTCCGACGACCGCCGCCTGCAGCGGGCCCTGGAAGCCTGGCAGCCGAACTATTTGAAATGGTGGCAGGAAATGGGACCGACCGAGTTCCAGAGCCACGAGGTCTACCTGCGCACCGCCATCAGCGTCGACGCCAAGGGCTGGGCCAATTTCGGCCACGTCAAAATGCCGGACTACCGCTGGGGCATCTTCCTGGCCGAGCCGGAGGCCGGCCGGGTGGTCAACTTCGGCGATCACAAGGGCGAGCCGGCCTGGCAGGAAGTGCCCGGCGAGTATCGCGGCGTGCTGCGCCGGCTGATCGTCACCCAGGGCGACACCGAGCCGGCCTCGGTCGAACAGCAGCGCCAGTTGGGCCTGACCGCGCCGTCGCTCTATGACCTACGAAACCTGTTCCAGGTCAATGTCGAGGAAGGCCGGCATCTGTGGGCCATGGTCTATCTGCTGCAGGGCTATTTCGGCCGCGACGGCCGCGAGGAGGCCGAGGCGATGCTGGAACGCCACTCGGGCGATCCCGACAAGCCGCGCATCCTCGGCGCCTTCAACGAGAAGACGCCGGACTGGCTGTCCTTCTACATGTTCACCTATTTCACCGACCGCGACGGCAAGTACCAGCTCGCCTCCCTGGCCGAAAGCGGCTTCGACCCGCTGTCCCGCTCCTGCCGCTTCATGCTGACCGAGGAAGCCCATCACATGTTCGTCGGCGAGACCGGCGTCGGTCGGGTCATCCTGCGGGCCTGCGAGATCATGAAGGAATATGGCGACGACGTCCGCCAGCACGGCGGCATCGATCTGCCGACCATCCAGAAATACCTGAACTTCCACTTCTCGGTGTCGCTGGACCTGTTCGGCTCGGAGATCTCCACCAACGCCGCCAACTTCTACTCCATGGGCCTGAAGGGGCGGTTCGAGGAAACCAAGATCGACGACGACCATAAGCTGGCCAACAGCCCCTATTCGATCCTGGAACTGCAGGGCGACAAGCTGGTGACGCGTGAGGAGAACGCCCTGACGGCGATCAACGAGCGCCTGCGCGACGACTACGTCACCGATTGCGATCGCGGCGTGCGGCGCTGGAACCAGATCCTCAAGCGCAACGGCGTGGATTTCGAATTCAAGCTGCCGCACCGCACCTTCAACCGCAAGATCGGCGCCTTCAACCTGGAGAACAGCGGCGGCCAGCGCTTCACCCCGGAGGGAGGGATGATCTCCGAGGCCGAGTGGGACCAACGCCACGGCGAATGGCTGCCCACCGAGGAGGACCGGGCCTATGTCATCTCGCTGATGCAGCCGGTCACCGAGCCGGGCCAGTACGCCGCCTGGATCGCCCCGCCGGCCCGCGGCATCAACAACCAGCCGGTCGATTTCGAGTACGTGCGTTTGAACTGATCAGCACGATACCGCCGGCCTAGGATCTCAGGCGGGCGGTATCGAATTCGAGCAGCCGGTTCTGGCGCATGATCTGTCGCACCTGTTGAACGTAGGCGGCCTTGCGTTCGGAGTAACGGGTCAATGCGTGGGCAAGCGCCGAACCCGTGAGTTGTCCGCCCCGGAGCCGGAGCGCCGCGCGCGCCCGCCGGAGATCGGCATAGGCCGGATGCGTGTTGATGTTGTGCATGTAGGCGCGCACCGAGGCGCCAATGTCGCCGAAGGCGCGGAGCTTGAACGGGGCCTTGTCGACACCCGCCGGCGCGACGCCCTTGGCGGCGCGGCCGTAGATGCGCTGGCCGAACAGGTTATTGGCCTCGCGCGCGAACCGCGAGGTACCCCAGCCGCTCTCGATTGCCGCCTGCGCCAGCGCCAGCGACGGCGGGATGACGTCCACGCGCCTAAGCAGGGTTTGGCTATCGCCGGCCGCGACGCCATACCGTTCGAAGACCGCGGCGCGGATCGCGGCCGGCCGGTTCCGGATGCGATCGCGCAGGCCACGCAGGCGCCCGTTCTCGCGCAGGACGAGGGGCAGCAGGAGTTGCAGAAAGGCGTCCTTTCGTGCCTCGGGTTGGCCGACCTCGGCGAGATCGCGTGGCAGGTGCGCGATGAACACCGCCGGCACCGGCGTGCCGCCTCGCGCCGCCGTCAGGTCGTATCCGGTTCGCGCCAGCACGGCCTCCACGGTCTCGGGGGCGCGAGGCACCAGTGCGACCGCCAGCAAGACGACAAGCGTCAGCACCGTCAGCCCGCCGCCGGCCAGGCCGATGCCCCACCAGGCTCGGCGGTGGTTGTTGTCCGACATGCCCCGAATAGCTCCCATTGCCTCCTCGGATGATAACCGACGAGAACCGGGCCGACGCCATGTCCCTGACGTGGCGGGTCGATTTCGAATACGTACGCCTGAACTGATGCGCCGGCCCAATGCCCCGGATGCTATAACGGGGCGTGGAACTGAAGACCATCCAAGCCGGCGTCCTCGACGTCGCCTACGCCGAGGCCGGCCCGCCGGACGGCCGGGCGGTGATCCTCCTCCACGGCTTTCCCTATGACATCCGGGCCTATGACGAGGCGACGCCCCGGCTGGTAGCGGCCGGCTGCCGGGTCATCGTGCCCTATCTGCGCGGCTATGGCCCGACCCGCTTCCTGGCGGCGGCGACCCCGCGCTCGGGCCAGCAGGCCGTCCTGGGCCAGGACCTGCGCGCCCTGATGGACGCCCTTGAGCTGCCGGCGGCGCTGCTGGGGGGCTACGACTGGGGCGGGAGGGCCGCCTGTATCGTCGCCGCCCTGTGGCCGGAGCGGGTCAACGGGCTGGTCAGTTGCAACGGCTACAACATCCAGAACATCGCCGGTTCCGGCCGGCCCGCCCCACCGGAGATGGAGCACCGCCTGTGGTATCAGTACTACTTCCACGGCGCCCGCGGGCAGGCCGGATTGGAAGCCAACCGCCACGGTCTGTGCAAGCTATTGTGGCAACTCTGGTCGCCCAACTGGCGGTTCGACGATGCAACCTATGACCGTACGGCAGCAGCGTTCGAGAACCCCGATTTCGTGGACGTGGTGATCCATTCCTACCGCCACCGCTACGGCCTGGTACCGGGCGACCCGGCGGTCGAGGACATCGAGGCGCGATTGGCCGAGCGGCCCATGATCGCGGTGCCGACGGTGGCCCTGGACGGCGACGGCGACGGCGTCATGCCGACCACGGGCTGTGCCGGCCACGAACGCTTCTTCACCGGCCCCTACCGCCGCCAGGTCATCCCGAAGGTCGGCCACAACCTGCCGCAAGAGGCGCCCGGCGAGTTCGCCGAGGCGCTGCTGTCCCTGACCTAGCGCTCAAGAAGACCGAGGACATGACCTTTTTTCCCGCAGGGAAAAAGGATCGTGTCACCGCTCTTCGCTCTCGCCGCACTGGCGCCGCAATAATTAAATACACTGTCCCCGAAATTAACCCCGAAATTACCCCGGCTCGCACATAAACGGCCAGATCAGGCGGGTGTCGGCGGGGAGGCGGCGGCCGTCGGGGGTCTGGTAGGGGATGGCGACGACCTTTTCCGCCTCGCTCAGGGCCTGGATGGCGTGGTTGTCGGTCAGCCGCCGGCCGGCCGGCAGGTAGAGGGCCAGGGGATCGAGGTGGCGGACCTTGGCCGGCACCACCATCATCGGCTTGGTCTTGTATCTACCGCTGTCGCTGACGTAGAGCGACAGGTGCAGGTGCGGATAACCCCATTCGCCGTAGTGGCCGCCGACCGTACCGGTCTTGCCGGAATGGCCGATCACCTGGCCCAGGCGCACCCGCTGGCCGATCGCCAGCTCCGGGGGCTCGCGGAAATGCTTGTACTTCGAATAGATCCAGACCCGGAGGCCGGTGTCAGCCGGCCCATGGCGGAGGAAGATCTGATGCCCGACCAGGCGGCCGCCGCTGTGTTTGTGGACGACCTCGCCATCGGCGATGGCCAGCAGGGGCGTGCCCTCGGGGGCGGATATGTCGAAGCCGCCGTGACGGCCATGGTTCGCCCAGGCCACCCGCTGGCTGCCGTCGTATCGGGTGCGGTCGCCGAAGAACGACGCCACCTCCAGACAGCGAGCCTGCTTCGGGTAGCGCGGCACCAGGCCGGTTTTGAACAGCCCGGCGCGCTCCATCACCTCGCGGGAGGCCTGGTGCGACATCGGGTTGTTCGAGGTGGCTTGGCCACCGCCGCCGCTACTACCGCCGCCTCCGCCACCGCCGCGACCGCGTCGCCGTTGCCCCTCGGCCTCCGGCGTGGCGGCAAGGGCGATGAACAGGCCGACCAGCCCGATGGCCAGAAATCCGCGCAGGGTCATCTCCCACCTCCCGTCCTTGCCCTCATTCTACGCCTTGCCTGCATAATGCGGCTATGTATGACAGCGACGACGTGATCCCGACCTCCGACTTCGCCGGCCAGCGGCCGCAAGCGGACATCCCCTTCACCGTGCGCCGGCGCCTCAATTGGGGCGACAGCGACACGGCGGAAATCGGCTACACCTCCAAGTTCATCGATTTCGCCATCGAGGCGATCGAGGTCTGGTGGGAGGCCGTGCTGGGCCTGAACTGGTACCAGTTGAAGCGCCAGGGCATGGGCAACCCGGCGGTCGCCCTGCAGGTGGATTTCCTCTCGCCCGTGGTGGTCGGCGACCGGGTCGACACGGCGGTCGAGGTGGAGCGCCTGGGCAGATCCTCGATCACCTATCGGGTCGCCATGACCAAGGTTGGCGGCCCGAAGTGCTTTTCCGGGCTGCTCACCACCGCCCTGGTGACGCGCGTGCATTCCGAGAACATCAAGGGCCACCCCTTCCCCGACGACTGGCGGCGGCGGATCGAGGGCTACCGACGGGAATGCGCCTTGCGCGAACGGGGCGTCAAGAGCAAGCGGGAGGTGATCGATTTCTGGTTCGGGCCACCCGGCTCGCCGGAACGGGGCCAGCGGCGCGAGATCTGGTTCGCGCCGCAAAGCGGCGACGGCAGCGACTTCGACCGGGAGATCGAGGCCAACTTCCTGGCCAGCCACGAGGCGGCGGCGGCCGGCGAACTGGACCATTGGGCCGACACCCCGGACGGGGTTTTGGCCCTGTGCATCCTGCTGGATCAGTTCCCGCGCAACATGTTCCGGGGCACGGCCCGCGCCTTCGCCACGGACGCGAAGATCCTCGGCATCGTCAAAGAAACCGTCGCCGCCGGCCTGGACCGCGACGTGCACCACGTCCCGGGCATCTTCCTCTACCTGCCGTTCGAGCATTCCGAGGACCTGGCCGACCAGCACCGGTTTCGGGAATTGATCGGTCGCTGGGCCGACACGCCGCGCGGCGAGGACTTGGAGAAATACGCCGACGGTCACCGGGAGGTGATCGAGCGCTTCGGCCGCTTCCCCCACCGCAACGCCGCCCTGCGCCGGACCAACACGCCGGAGGAAGAAGCCTACCTGAGCGACCCGGACGCCGGTTTCTGACCCATCACGTCGTATAGGAGGCGAAGCGCTGGGTGGTGGCCGTGGCGGCAAAGTCGGTCTTGACGTTGACCACCGCCACCATGCCCTGATCGACCTTGGCCTGGGCCCGTTCCAGGGCCGGGCGGATCTCGCCGGGCTCCTCGACGTATTCGCCGTGGCAGCCCAGCGCCTCGGCCATCCTATCGTAGCGGGTGTAGCCGAGGTTCCGGCCGGGCTTGGCGCCCGTGGGATCGCCGGTCCAGCCGCCGTTCAGGCTGATCACCACCAGGATCGGGATGTTGTGGCGCACGGCGGTGTCCAGCTCCATGGCGTTGAGGCCGAACGAGCCGTCGCCGTGGACGACGATGACCTGGCTATCGGGCTTCGCCACCTTGGCGCCGACGCCGAACGGCAGGCCGACGCCCATGGTGCCGAAGGGGCCGGAGTTCATCCGGTGTCCGGGCGCGAAGGTGGGCATGGATTGGCGCCCGAAATTGAGGATTTCCTGGCCGTCGACCACCAGCACGGCGTCCCGGTCCATGAAATTCTTCACCTCCTCGCACAGCCGCAACGGGTGGATCGGCACCGCGTCCGAGAGGCTGTTGTCGCCGGGCCGGCCGCGCTTGCCGGCCACGTCCTCGGCCAGTTGCGCCCGCCAGGCGGCGAAGGCGTCGGGACCGACCCGGCCGCCGACGGCGGCGTTGAGCTGCCCCAGCACCGCCCGGGCATCGCCGACAATGCCGATGTCCACCTGCCGCGGGCTGGCGGCGATCTCCGCCTCGTCGATGTCGATGCGGGCGATGGTGGCGCCGGCGCCGAAGCGGGGTGGTGCGAGATGGCCGACGATGTAGTTCATCCGGGTACCGGCGACCAGGATCAGGTCGGCCTCGCGGAAGGCCAGGGAACGGGCGGCCGGGAAGCTGTAGTCGTGGTCATCGGCGATCACCCCGCGGCCCTGGGGCGTGGTGTAGAAGGGAATGCCGGTGGCATCGACGAAGGCGGCCAGTTCCTCCCAGGCCTCGGACCAGAGGATGCCGCCGCCGGTCAGCAGCACCGGCCGTTCGGCCGCCGCCAGGGCCTCGACCAGGGCGCCGATCCGCTCGGCATCACCCTGCGGCCGGGCCCGCAGGATCGGCCGGCCGGACAGCGACCAATCAATGTCCGCCTCGTCGACCTTGCGGTAGAGCACGTCGCCCGGCAGATCGAGATAGACCGGCCCCGGCTTGCCGGCCATGGCCCGCTGCATGGCGTCGTTGATCTGCTCGGGGATGCGGCGGGGATCGTGGATGCGGATCGCGTGTTTCACACAGCCGGCCATGAGCGCCACCTGATCGATCTCCTGGAACACCTGGCGGCCGTAGGTGCCGATCGGGCTGGAGCCGCCGATGGCGATCACCGGGGCGCAATCGATCAGGGCATTGGCCATGCCGGTGGTCAGGTTGGTGACGCCGGGACCGGAGGCGGCCAGGCAGAAGCTGGGTATTTGCCTGAGCCGGCTGTAGGCCTGGGCCATCATCGCCGCGGCCTGTTCGTGGCGCACGTCGATGGCCCGAATGCCCTCGGCCAGGCAACTGGCCTCGGCCAGGATCATCGGCCCGCCCATCAGATAGAACAATTCCGCCACGCCCTCGCGCTTCAGCGCCTTGGCGATGATCTCCGATCCGGTTAATTCGGCCAACGTCCGTCCTCCAATGAATTACCTCGACTGCCCGCGCCGTCAGCGCCGGGCGATGGTGTAGCCGACCGACTCCCGGTCCCAGGTGCCGGCCGTGATGCCGGCGTCCCGCAAGGCCTGCTTCTGGATCTTGCCGGTGGCGGTCTTCGAGACATCGTCGACCAGTTCGATGAACCGGGGCACGGCGAAGCGCGGCATCCGCTCGACGCAGTAGTCCAGCAGCGCCACGTTGTCGATCGCCGCGCCAACCACCGGCACGATCAGGGCCTTGACCTCCTCCTCGCCGCCGGCGCCCTCGACCTTGATGCCGACCACGGCGCTTTCGCTGATCTCGGGGTGGTTGTTCAACACTTGCTCGACCTCGAACGAGGAGATGTTCTCGCCCCGGCGGCGGATGCAATCCTTGATCCGGTCGATGTAGAACAGCCGGCCCTCCTCGTCCAGGCGGCCGGCATCGCCGCTGTGGAACCAGAAATTGCGCCAGGCCTCGACGGTTTTTTCCGGCATCCGGAAATAGCCGGCCATGAAACAGCTCGGTTCCTTCGGCCGGATCAGGATCTCGCCAACCTCGCCCATGGGCAACGGCTCGTCGGTTTCCGGATCGGCGATGCGCATCTCGAAGAACCTATCCAGCACCCGGCCGGCGCAGCCGGCGGCCAGGGGGTCGTCGGGCCGGGTGTAGTTGGGGATGTTGCATTCGGTCATGCCGAAACCCTGCATGATCTTGAGATCAAAGCGGGTCTCGAAATCGGCCGCCCACTCGTCGGAAATCGGGATCGCCATGATCGACCGCAGGTCGTTGTCGGCATCCAGCGGATTCGCTGGGTGGCGGTAGATGAACTCCGGCATCACGCCCAGGGCATTGGTCACCGTGGCCTTGGAGGCGCGCACGTCGTCGAGCCAGCGGTTGGGGCTGAAGCGCTCGACGCAGTAGATCCAGGTGCCGGCCATCAACGAGCCCAGCACCTGCATCAACAGGGCATTGGCGTGGAACAGCGGCATGCAGACGTAATAACGGTCCTGCTCGGTCAGGGCCGCCGCCTCCAGGGTGCCCTGGCCGAACAGATGGCAATGGGCATGGGGCATCAGCACGCCCTTCGAGGGCCCGGTGGTGCCCGAGGTGTACATGATGGCGGCGATGTCCTGAGGCTCCGGCGTCACCAGCACGTCGCCGTCGTCGCCGGGCAGTTCGGCGAACTCCTCGTAGGTCAGCCGCCGCGCCTCGGCGAACACCGCCGGCAGCTTCCCGGGCTCGCCGCCGGCGACGAAGACCACCGTGCCGATCGCCCCTTCGCCGCCCCCGACGCCGTCAAAGGCATCAGCCAGGACGCTGTCGACGAACACCACCTTGGGCTCGGAGTTGCGCAGCTGGTGTTCCAGGAAGGCGCCCTTCAACTCGGTGTTGATGGGCACGAAGATGGCGCCCGTTTTCATGGTCGCCCACATGGTCAGCATGAACTCGATGCGGTTCTTGATCAGGGCCATCACCCGATCGCCGGGGCCGACGCCCAGGCCGACCAGCTTGCGGGCCAGATCGTCGCTGTCGGTATCGAAGCCGCTGAAGGTCAGGGAGGTGCCGTGTTCGAACGACATGAACTCGCGATCGCCGTGGGCTGCTGCCTGCCGGCGCACCAGATCGACGAGGGTCCAGGTGGATTTGTCCAGGGTCATGGTCTTGCTTGGGGTACTCGATGATGAACAAGGTCTGCCGCGAATATTGCCACAGGGCCTTGGTGACCACCAGTCGCCGGGCATGGGCAAGCCGAGCCGGAGTTGCTATGACACATCCATGGACACCGACATCCGCTTTCTGATCGTCGCCTTCGACGGCCTGCGGCCCGACATGGTGAGGGACGATCTGGCACCGAACCTGGCGGCGTTTTGCCGCCAGGGCGTGCATTTCAGCGACTGCCGGGCGGTGTTCCCGACCGAGACCCGGGTCAACCAGGCCAGCCTGATCACCGGCTGCCAGCCCGGCCGCCACGGCATGGTGGCCAACAAGTTCATGGAGCCGGCGGCGGGCGGCTATCTCAACACCGCCGATTTCGCCGCCCTGAGCGCCGCCGAGGCGGCCTTGGGCGGCATCCTGGACGCGCCCAGCCTGGGCGAGGTGCTGCACGGCGCCGGCGGCAGCCTGGCGGTGGCCGGCTGCGGCACGCCCGGCGGCAACCGGCTGCTGCACAACCACGCCGAACGCCTGGATGGCCTGAACATCTCGCTGCACGGCATCGAGAAATCGGCGGCACCCGCAGCGGCCGAGGCCCTGGTGGCGGCGGTCGGGCCGGTGCCGGACGACGCCCTGCCGAACCGGGACCGGATCGACTGGCTGGTCGATGCCTATGTCGATCGCATCGCGCCGGACCAGGACCCGACGGTGGCCATCCTGTGGTTCTCGGACCCGGACACGCCGTTCCACTATCGCGGCATCGAAAGCGCCGAGGCGACGGCGGCGATCGGCCACGCCGACGCCGCCTTCGGCCGGATCCTGGATTGGCGCCGCGATACCGGCCGCCAGGACAGCCTGCAGATCATCGCCATGTCCGACCACGGCCACGTCGCCACCCACGGGGCGCCGCTGGACCTGGCCGGCCGGCTGGTGGCGGCCGGATTCGATCTGGGCGAAGGCGGCGACGGTCGGCTGATCCCCGGCACCGCCCCCAGCCTGTACCTGCGCGACGGCGCGGCCCAGGCGGCGATCGCCGGCTGGCTGCAGGACCAGCCCTGGTGCGGCCCGCTGTTCGCCCGGCAAATGGATGGCGAAGCCCTGCCCGCCGGCACCCTGCCCCTGGCGGCGGCCCATCTGGACCATCCCCGGGCCGGCGACCTGGTCATGGTGCTGGCCCGGGACGAGGCCGCCGGCCAGCGCGAACTGCCCGGCCGCTGCCTGCACGACAACCCCGATATCCCGGAGGGCTGCGGCCTGCACGGCGGCCTCTCGCCCTACGAGATCAGCGCCACCCTGGCGCTGTCCGGCAGCCGGTTCGGCAAGGCACGGCGCATAGACGGCCCGGCCGGCATCGTCGACGTGATGCCGACCATCCTGCACGCCCTGGGCCTCGCCGACGGCCCGGCCATGGACGGCCGGGTCTTGCTGGAGGCCATGGCGGCGGGCGACGGCACCGCGCCGCCGGCCACCAGCCGCCAGCTCTCCGCCGAAGGCCGCAACGGCTACGCCCAGGGCATCCAGAGCCACGAGGTCGCCGGCACCCGCTACCTGCGCGCCGGCCACCGCCACGATGGGGTGGCACTGGACGAGATCACGCTTTGAGTCGCGGAGCGAATTGCCGATAGATATACTTCGAGACGGGCGCTTCGCGCCCTCCTCAGCATGAGGTTAATTAGTTGAAAATACACAGTTTTCCTCGTCCTAAGGAGCGCCGTAGGCGCGTCTCGAAGGACGCATGGGATAAGCTGCTTCTTGCTCTCAGGTCAGCCGAAAGCGGGTGCCGCACAGGGTGACGGTGTCGCCGGCCACCGGCAGGCCGCGGGCCGTCGCTTCGGCCAGGATGGCGGCGGCATCGGCGGCTTGGAGATCGACGCCGCCCAGGCCCTCGCCGCGCCCGTCGGCGGCGGCGGCGAAGCGCAGCACGGCGTTGTCCAGTTGGATCTCGGGGTTGCCGTCGGCGCCGGTGCCGACCGGGCGATCGAGGATCTCGGCCCAGCGGGCGGCCAGGGCGGCGGGGTCGTCGCTTTGCAATTCGGCCGCCGTCATCGCCGTCGTCCACTCGGTCCGCACCGCCGCCTGCCAGTCGCTGCCGGCCGGATGCCAGGGGCCGTCGGCGGCCTGGCTGCCGTCGTTCCAATCGGTCTCCAGCATCGAGCCGCCGGTGTCACGGGGGTGGAGCTGCATGCCGACGAAATCACCGTAGTCCAGGGCGTTGGCGACGCGCACGCCCAGTTCGGCCATGCGGGCCCGCCGGTCCTCGATGTCATCGCATTGCAGGATGACGATATAGCCGCCGTCGCCGCCCCGCCGGTCGAGGTAGCGGCCGGCCGCCGTGCCCTCCTGCACCGGCGCCACCACTTCCAGGAAATTGCCGCCGACCGGCAGCAGGGCGTTTTCCAGGCCGTACTTGGCGACGGCGGGGTCGTGGAAACAGGTCTCCAGGCCCAGCACGGCCGCCAGTTCGTCGACCGCCGGCGCCAGTTCGCCGGCCACCAGGCAGATCTGTCGCAAACGCAGCATGGTCCCTACTCTCCCAGATCCAGCTTGCCCAGCAGGCGGCCGGCGGCGGCGTCGATGGACAATTCGCCCCGCTGGATGGAGCGGCAGAGATCGTCGATGGTGCCGTCGTCGACGCCGCGGATCAGCCGGCGCAGCCGCTGCCCGGTGGCCTCGGCCAGGAGCCGCTGCACCCGCTTCAGAGCCCGGGCGGCCCGCTCCTCGTCGCTGGCCACATGGCCCCGTTCCTCGATGGCGTCGACCAGTTCGGTGATGCCCTCGTCCTTGGTCGCCGTGGTCGCCAGCACCGGCACGTCGGGGGCGTTTTCCGCCCGCAGGGCCAGCATGTTCTTGAGCTGCGAGACGGTGCGGTCGGCCATCGGCAGATCGGCCTTGTTGACCACCAGGATATCGGCGATCTCCAGGATGCCGGCCTTGATCGCCTGCACGTCGTCGCCCAGCCCGGGAGCGCAGATGACGATGCGGACATCGGCGATCTCGGCGATCTCGACCTCCGACTGGCCGGCACCGACGGTCTCCACCACCACGATGTCCTTGCCGGCGGCGTCCATCACGTCGATCACCCGGGCCGCCGTCGGCGACAGCCCGCCCAGGTGGCCGCGCGAGGCCAGCGAGCGGACGAACACTTCCGGGTCGCGGGTGTGCTGGGTCATGCGGATGCGGTCGCCCAGGATGGCACCGCCGGTCAGCGGACTGGAGGGATCGACGGCGACCACCCCGACGCCGCGCTCGCGCGCCCGCAACTCGGCGATCAGGGAATTGACCAAGGTCGACTTGCCGGCTCCCGGCGGACCGGTGAAGCCGACCACCAGGGCCCGGCCCAGACGCGGCTGGATGCCCTGCAGCAGTTCGGGTGCCAGTTCGGTGTCGTTCTCCACCGCGGTAATGGCCTTGGCCAGGGCCACGGTCTGGCCTTCCAGCAGCCGCTCCAGCAGGGGCGGCCGCGCGGCCGGGGACGCTTCAACACTCATGCCAACACCAATGGTTCACCGTTTCCCAGTTCGCGGCGCAAACAAGCACAAATCTCGCCATGGGTCACGCCGGCCTCGGCCGCCGCCACCGACAGGCCGAAGACGTTCGCCTCCGGCGTTCCCGGCGCGGCGTTGGCCGCCCGGGCCAGATCGTCCAGGGCGCGGTCGACAGCTTGCTGGCCGCGGTCCCGCTTGAATTTTTCGAAGCGGGCGACGTGGCCCCCCATGACCGCGTCGTCGGTCCGGGTCAGCGGCGTCGCCGCGTCCGAGACCTCGTCGACCTCGTATTTGTTGACGCCGATCACCGTCTGCGCGCCGCTTTCCACCCGTTCCTGGAAGGCCAGGGCGGATTCGCCCATCATGATCTGCGGGATGCCGGCCTCGGCCGCCCGGTACATGCCGCCGGCATCGTCGATCCGGGCGATCACCGCCTCGATCCTGGCTTCCATCTCGTCGGTCAGGCGTTCGACGTAGAACGAACCGCCCAGCGGGTCGATGACGTCGGTCAGGTGCGCCTCCTCGCAGAGGATGTTCTGGGTCGAGATCGCCACCCGCGCCGCCTCCTCGGTCGGCACGCTGGACAATTCGTCGTAGGAGTCCGTGTGCAGGGACTGCAGGCCGCCCATGATCCCGGCCATGGCCTGGGCGGTGACCCGGGCGACGTTGTTCATCGGCTGCTGCCGGGTCAGATCGACGCCCGAGGTCTGGGCATGGAACTTGAAACGCCAGGCCTTGGGGTCGGAGGCGCCGAAGCGTTCGCGCACCAGCCGCTGCCAGATGCGCCGGCCGGCCCGGAACTTGGCGATCTCCTCGAAGAACGACATCGAGATGTCGAAGAAGAAGGTAAAGCGCGGCAGGAACTGATCCGGCTGCATGCCCCGTTCGAGGCAGTCGTTGGCGTACTGGATCGCCGTCGACAGGGTCAGGCCCATGGCCTCGGCCGGGGTGGCGCCGCCCTGCTGCATGTGCTGGCCGACCACCGATACCGGGTTCCAGCCCGGCACCTGGCGCTGGCAGAAATCGATGTGGTCCAGCAGCACCCGCCGCGAGCCCGGCAGGGAGAGACGGTAGAACATGTGATTCGCGATGAAGTGGGAGAGATAGTCGGACTGGTTCGAGGTGCCGGTGATCTTGGTCCAGGGCACGCCCCGCCTTTTCGCCACCGCCAGCAGCAGGGCCAGCAGGGTGAACGGCAGCGGGTCGTTCAGGGCGGTGGAGATCGAGCCGATATCGACGTCGCGATAGCAGATGTCCATGTCGTCGACGCTGTTGACCACGGCGCCGCAGGTGCCCAACAGCACCGGATCGACCTCGTCGCAATCGAAGCCGCGATAGACCGAGTTGCAGGGGATCAGGCTGCCGGCGTTGCCGCCGGCCTCGAGGATGGTGCGGAAGCGCAGGTTGTAGTCCTCGGGCAGGCCGTGGCCGATCAGTTGCCGCTGGCTCCAGGTCCGGCCGCGATGCATGGTCGGGTAGATGCCCCGGGTCATCGGCAACTGGCCGGGGAAGCCCAGGTCGTCCATGTAGCCGCTGCCGTCCCAATCCTCGGCCGTGTATAGCGGCTTGACCTCGATGCCGGAGCGGTTGCGGACCGTCCCCTCCTCGCCGATCTGCTCGGCATAGGCTTGGCGCCATTCCGCCCGCGCCGCGTCGAAACCCGGCAACGGCAGTTGCACGGGCGCATCCCCGATCGGCCCATCGCTCATCGGATTATCGGTCATTGTCCCTTGTCCCCTTGGTTTTCGGTATTACCAGTCGGCCGGCTTCACGCCACCACCAGCGGCTGGCCGACGCCCAGTTCGCGGCGCAGGCAGGCGCAGATCTCGCCGTGGGTGACACCGGCCTCGGCCGCCGCCACCGCCTTGGCGAAGGTGTTCCGCCCGGCCGTGCCCGGCGCCGCCGCCGCGGCCCGGGCCAGATCGTCCAGGGCCCGGTCGACGGCCGCGCCATCGCGGTCGTCCTTGAAGCGTTGGAAATCGGCGATGTAGGCGGCCATCGCCTCCGCTTGCGGCCGTTCGGCGGTGACCGGCTCGGCCGCCCCCTCCAGGCAGTATTTGTTGACGCCGACCACGGTCTCCTCGCCGTTTTCGATGCGGTCCTGATGGGCGATGGCCGATTGACCCATGATGGTCTGCGGCAGGCCGGCTTCGGCCGCCAGGTACATGCCGCCGGCGGCGTCGATCCTGGCGATCACCTCCTCGATCCTGGCCTCCATCTCGTCGGTCAGGCTCTCGACGTAGAACGAGCCGCCCAGGGGATCGATGACGTCGGTCAGATGCGCCTCCTCGCAGAGGATGTTCTGGGTCGCCACGGCGACCCTGGCCGCCGCCTCGGTCGGCGCGTTCAGCGCCTCGTCATAGGAATCCGTGTGCAACGACTGCAGGCCGCCGAAGATGCCGGCCATAGCCTGCACGGTGGCGCGGGCGACGTTGTTCAGGGGCTGCTGTTGGGTCAGATCGACGCCGGAGGTCTGGGCGTGGAACTTGAAGCGCCAGGCCTTGGGTTCGGTGGCGCCGAAGCGTTCGCGGACGATGCGCTGCCAGATCCGCCGGCCGGCCCGGAACTTGGCCAGCTCCTCGAAGAAACTGATCGAGATGTCGAAGAAGAAGGTGAAGCGCGGCAGGAAACGGTTCGGGTCCATGCCGCGTTCGACGCAATCGGCGGCGTACTGGATCGCCGTCGACAGGGTGAGGCCCATGGCCTCGGCCGGGTTGGCGCCGCCCTGCTGCATGTGCTGGCCGATCACCGACACCGGGTTCCAGCCCGGCACTTCGCCGCGGCAGAATTCGATATGGTCCAGCAGCAGGCGCCGCGCGCCCGGCAGCGACAGCCGCAGAAACATGTGGTTGGCGATGAAGTGGGAGAGGTAGTCGGACTGGTTCGAAGTGCCGGTTATCCGCGACCAGGGCACGCCCTGGCGCTTGGCCATGGCCAGCAGCATCGCCGTCAGGGTGAACGGCTCGGGGTCGTTCATGCCCATCGAGATGGCGCCGATGTCGACGCCCTGATAGCAGGCCTCCATATCGGCGACGGTGTTGACCACGGTGCCGCAGGTACCCAGCAGGGCCGGGTCGACTTCGTCGCAGTCGAAACCGCGGAAGAAGGAATTGCACGGTGCCAGGTTGCTGGCGTTGGCGCCGGCGTCCAGGATCTTGCGGAAGCGTTGGTTGTAGTCGTCCGGCGTGCCGAAACCGATCAGTTGCCGCTGGCTCCAGGTGCGGCCGCGATGCATGGTCGGATAGATGCCCCGGGTCATCGGCACCTGGCCCGGGAAACCCAGTTCCTCCATGTAGCGGCCGTCGTTCCAGTCGGCGGCGGTATAGAGCGGCTTGATCTCGACGCCGGAGCGGTTGCGCACCTCCCGGTCCTGGCCGATCTGGTCGTCGTAGGCCTGGCGCCATTCGGCCCGCGCGGCATCGAAGTTCGGTAACGGCAATTGCACCGGACGCTCGCTCATTGTCGGTTCCTCCAGGTGTTTCCTTTTTTCACCGCCCTGGCTCTAGGCCACGGCGTTGCCCGCGCGCGCTTCCCGGGCCAGATCGCCGACGTCCCCGACGATGTCCTCGCGGGTACTGCCGGGGTGGAAGACCCGGGCGACGCCGGCGGACGCCAGCGACTCGGCATCGGCGTCCGGCACGATGCCGCCGACCACCACTTTGATATGTCCCAGATCGGCGGCGCGGAGGGCATCCATCAGCTTCGGCAGCAACAGATGGTCGGTGGCGAGCGAACTGACGCCGATCACGTCGACGTCCTCCTGGGTGGCCAGGGTGACGACGTCGTCGATCGACTGCCAGGGACCGGTATAGACCACCTCCATGCCGGCATCGCGCAGATAGGCGGCGACGATGCGGCTGCCCCGGTCGTGGCCGTCGAAGCCGATCTTGGTCACCAGGATCTTCGGCGGTTGGCTCATTTTGTTTCCTCCGTCGTTTCTTGCCTATCCCAGGTCGCCGGCGCCTGGCGCAGATAGCGCACGAAGTCGCGGGCGACGCTGGCCGGATCGTCGCCGCCCGGCCGGTACCAGACCTGGGCCCAGTTCAGGGCACCGATCAGCATCAGCCGCAAGCGGCGCCGGTCGGCCGCCGCCGGCAGCGGCAAATCGTCGATCAGGGCGGCGAAGCGGGCCTCATGCAGGTCGCGCAGCACGACCAGCCGGTCGGCCGCCTCGCCGGCATCGGTCGGGATCACCCGGATCAGCACCTGGGCGTAATCGCTGCGATCGAGCAGGGTTCCCAGATGCGCCATGCAGGCCGCCTCCAGCCGGGCCCAGGGCTCGGACAATTCGGCCACGGCGGCATCGACGTTGGTGCCGATCCGGCGCACGCCTTCCTCGTAGACCGTCGCGAGGAGGTCGTGTTTGGAAGGGAAATGGTAGTAGACCGAGCCCGGCAGCATGCCGATGGCGCCGGCGATATCGCGAATGGTCGTCGCCCGGTAGCCCTGGTCAGCGAACAGCCGGGCGGCGGCATCGAGCAATTGCCGGCGGCGGTTGTCCTGGCGCGGCCGTCGGCCATTGCCGGGCGCCGCACCGCCACCGTTCGCCGTGCTCTCCGCCTTTGCCGTCCGTGCCATCGGCCGCTCCATGTGGCAATACCAAACAACTGTTTGTTTTTATTTGAATGGCGCATCCGAGTCAAGCAAGGTGGCCGACCGGTCCGGGCCGCGCATCAATGTTGCAGATGCCATGCGGAGCGGTTTAGACTCGAGCCAATGATAGGAGATGCATTTTGAAAAGAATTTTAGCCTTCGCGACGATTGCGGCGATCCTCGGCATCCACGCGCAGGCGTCGGCCTGCTCTCGCCCGATTAACGGTACCGCGGCGTTCCTTGCCAAGATCGATGCGGTGGCCAAGATCCTGGCCGAGCGCGACCCCACCGCCCCCCGGGATATCCAGACAGAGGCTGCGCAGACCGCCGAGGCGGACAAGCCGAAGCCGCCGTCCGGGCCGCGAGACTAGGCCGAATTGGCGTAGGTTGGCGACGGTTCCAAGGCCGACTGGATCGGGACGCGGCGCCGGCCGGGGCTCGCCTCGGGGTTTTCCAAACAGCCGTTCATGACCGGCAACGCCGGCCACGTGCCAGGATCCGGACGGAATCCGACCGGAGGCGGCGTTCGAGCGGGATCCGCAATCCCACGCGATGGGCCGGCCTTGGCAATCATCTTCATGAATTCATGCCGCAAGGAGATTGGCGATGAAATTGACCACGGTGGAGTACGAGAAGCGGGACGCCATCGCGTATGTCACGCTCAATCGGCCCGACAAGCTGAACGCCATGAACGCCAAGATGCACCAGGAACTCGGTCGTGTCTGGGTCGACTTCCGTGATGATCCCAGCCTGCGGGTCGCCATCCTGTCCGGCAACGGCCGCTGCTTCAGCGCCGGCGCCGACCTCTCGGGCGGCGCACCGAAGGCCCGCTACCGCTACACCGGCGATTTCCCGGACATCACCCGCAGCCGCGGCGTGCACAAACCGATCGTTGCCGCCCTGCACAGCCACGTGGTCGGCTACGGCATGTGGATCGCCCTGGATACGGACATCCGCATCGCCACCGCCGACACCTCCTTCTGGCTGCCCGAGCCGCAATGGGGCATCGCCACCATCCCGGCGGCCTGGTTCCCCAAGCTGATGCCCTGGGCCATCGCCTCGGAACTGCTGCTGATGGCCGAGCGGGTCGATGCGCAACGCGCCTACGAAGTCGGCATCCTCAACAAGATCGTCCCCGACGACCAACTGATGGCGGAAGCGGAGAAAGCCGCCAACCGGCTGTGCGAGTTGAGCCCGGTGGCGGTGCAGGGCATGAAGGAGCTGATGGTGCGGGCCGGCAACCTGGACTACACGGCGGTCGATCAGCTTACCGATTGGGTACAGACCCGGGTGATGAACTCAGAGGACCGCAAGGAAGGCGGCCGGGCCTTCGTGGAAAAGCGGCAGGCCAACTGGCCGTCGGATTGAAGCGGCGGACCAATACGAAAGTGCAATCCATTCACCCTTCGAGACGCGCCTGCGGCGCTCCTCAGGGTGAGGAAGAGGCTAACAATTTCAACACCTTAGCTCATGCTGAGGAGGGCGTGCAGCGCCCGTCTCGAAGCATGCCGATAGGTCGATCTTTCCGGATTTCGGTCTAGTTCCGGCATCGCGGGAAGACCGACTTGCCCAACGTCTCGATCAGGGCGGCGCGTTCGTCGACGAAGCCGGTGAAGAGGAACTGGTGGATGCCGGCGGCGCGGATCGCCTGGATGCGGGCGACGCAGTCGTCCGCCGTGCCGATCACGGCGAAACGGTCGACCATATAGGCGAGGAGGTCTGGGTCGTCCATCAGGCCGGCGTTCGGCGATTCGCCCAGGTCCTCGTGGTGGGCCGGGCGATAGCCCGACTGGACGCGGCGAATGGCCTCGGCGAATTCCGGCGGCACCAGCTTGCCTTTCTGGGTGAACCGGAAGGCGTGGTGGGCGGTCGATGCCAGTTCCATGCGAATTTCATCGATCAATGCCGTGCGGTCCGATCCGACGTTGACCCGGGTCAGCGTCCAGACATCGATATCGTCGAGGGTTTTGCCCGCCCGCTCGGCACCGATGGCGATGTGCTTCAGGGTCAGTTCGACGACCTCCGGCGACAGGCCTAGGCCGCAGATCACGCCATCGGCGACTTCGCCGGCCAGTTCCAGGGTTTTCGGCCCTTCCGCCGAAATATAGATCGGCGCCGGATTGTCGGCCTGTTCCGCGACCCATTTGGTGTGGATGTCGCGGCCGGCGTATTGCGCCGGCTCGCCGCGCAGCAAGGCCCGCAGGGCCACGGCGTATTCGCGCAGACCGGCCAGGCCGGTCGGCCGTTCGTTCAGGTTATAGACGGCGCTGTCGCCGGTGCCGATCCCGAGCATGGCGCGGCCGCCGGAGATTTCCTGCAGGCTGGCGACGGCGCTGGCGACCACGGCCGGGTGGCGGGTCAGCGGGTTGGTCACCGATGGGCCGATCATCACCCGTTCGGTCGCCTGGCCGACCACGCCGAGGGTGACGAACAGCTCGCGAAACAACGATTGCGAGTCGGCCACGCCGAACCAGTCGAAACCGACCGCCTCGGCCAGTTTGGCGTGTTCGATGGCCGACACGATGCTGCGGGGAACCTCACCTATGCCGAAGCGGGCTTTCATGGCGAACATACTCCCAGGGTGAAATGAAGCTTGACCGGGGAAGTATAGCAGCGGCCGGCCGGCAGCGGTCTTGCCACGTCGCGACCTGCCTGGTTCAAAGGTTGGTTTGCCGCCGCTGGCCGGGAGTGAGATGATTTCCACTGATTCCGGCAAGCAGCCGGGTCGTCAGAACAGGGGAATTGGCTATGGGTATTGAATTGACAATGGAGCTTCGGCTTCTCGCCTACATATCCTTCATCTGTATCCTGCTTTGGATTCCATACTCGCTCACGGTCATCAAGACGCGCGGTCCGGTCAAGGCCGCGGGCTATCCGAGCGGCATCACCGACGATCTGCCGGACTTCGGCAAAAGAGCGCAACGGGCGCACCTCAACCTCGTCGAGAACCTGGCGCCCTTCGCCGCCCTGGTCCTGGTGGCGCATGCCATCGGCGTATCGACGACAATGACGGTTCTGGGCGCCCAACTGTTCTTTTGGGCACGGGTCGTTCATGCGGGTTGCGCGCTTGCCGGCATACCCATCGTGCGGACCGTGGCTTTCGTGGTCGGAATCGTCGGCAACCTGCTGATCTTCGGGGCGATCCTTTATCCTTGAACCGTCGGGATCGCACCCGACGGCGTGGTCTCAGATCGCGGCGCCGGCCCGCAGGCCTTCCAGCACCGCTTCCTCCGCCGTGCGCGGCGCCAGGCAGTCGCCGACGATGTGTACCTCGCCGCCCCAGCCGGCGAGGTCCGTCTCCAGACCGGTATCGGACTGATGACCTTGGGCCGTGACCAAGGTATCGACGCCTTCGCACAGGATCGGCTCGCCGCTGGTGGTGTGTTGCAGATAGACCGTATCGCCATCGGCGCCGTACAGCCGCGCGTAGGGAATGACCTCGACCCCCAGCCGGTGCAGGTCGCCCAGCCATCTATCGCGGACATATTGCGGGATCATCTGGCCGGCGGTGATGGCGTTGACGGCCAGGCGCACCCGGCAGCCGTCGCGGACGAGCTTCTCGGCCAGCCCAAGGCCGATCCAGTCGCCGCGCCAATCGGCGACCACCACATCGCTACCCACATTGGCTTCGCCCAGCAAAACCTGCCAGGCAGTCACCACATGGGCCTCGTCCGAACTTTCCAGGGGTGGTGTGTAAGGCCCGGCACCGGTCGCGATGACCACCGCGTCGGGCTGGACCTGTTCGACCAATTGGCGGTCGACGCGGGTGGCGGTGACGACCTCGACCCCCGCCAGTTCGATCTCCCGCCGCAGGTTGGTGACAAGGCCGCCGAATTCGGCCCGACCCGGCAACAATTGGGCCAAATTGGCCTGACCGCCCAGTTGGGTCGAGGCCTCGTATAACGTGACCTGGTGGCCACGTTCGGCGGCGACGGCGGCGGCCTTCATGCCGCCGGGTCCGCCGCCGGCGATGACGACCCGGCGTGGCCGCGCCGCCGGTATTCGGGCGCCGAACTCCAGTTCGCGGCCGGTCTCGGGATGCTGGATGCAGGATATGGGAAAGCCTCGCAGCATGTGCCCGATGCAGGCCTGGTTGCAGGCGATACAGGCGCGGATATCGTCGAAGCGGCCGGCCCGGGCCTTTTGCGCCATCAACGGGTCGGAAATCATCGCCCGGGTCATGCCGCACATGTCCGCCTGGCCGCCGGCCAGGACCTGTTCGGCGATCTGCGGCTGGTTGATGCGGCCGGCGACGAACACCGGCACGGCGACCCGCGCCTTGATGGCGGCGGCGAACGGCGCGACATAGGCGTGTTCAACGGCCATCGGCGGCACGATATGGACGGAACCGGCCAGTCCGGCGGAGGAACCGGCGGTCACGTTGAGGTAGTCGAGCAGCCCGTCCTCGGCCAGGCCGACGGCGATCTCGCGCACCTCGTCCGGCTGCAAACCGTCATGTTCCATTTCATCGCCCGACAGGCGCAGGCCCAGCACCATGTCCTCGCCGGCGCCCTCTCGGACGGCGGCCAGAACTTCGCGAACGAACCGTTGGCGCCCCGTGCCGCCATAGGCATCGGCGCGCTGATTGACCCGTGGATTGAGGAACTGCGCCAGCAGATAGCCGTGCGAGGCGATGACCTCGACACCATCCAGGCCGGCGCGGCGCATCCGAGCGGCCGCTTCACCAAAGCCTTCAACGATCTCCCCAATCATGGCGATGGGCATTTCGCGCGGCATGACGTGAAAGCGTTCATTCGGCCGGGCCGAGGGGGCATGGGCGACCGCGAAGGTGCCGTCGGCGGCCTCGCTCATTTCCCGACCCGGATGGGCAAGTTGGCCAAAGACCTTGCAGCCATGGGCGTGGCAGGCCTCGGCGATACGGCGGTAGCCGGGGATGCAGGCATCGTCATAGGCCAGAATGGCGGGCCGGCTGCTGCTACCCGAGGGGTGGGCGCGGGCCGCCTCGACAATGATCAGGCCGGCACCGCCCGCCGCCCTGGCCGCGTGATAGGCGACCATCCCTTCGCTGGGAAAACCATCCTCCAGCATCACCGTCATGTGGCCGGTGGAGAAGATCCGGTTCTTGAAGCGATGACCCCGAATGGTCAGCGGCGAAAAAAGGTGCGTCAGTTCGGCGGTCATTGGGCAGTCCGGCCAACCGCGTCAGCGGCCCGTCGATGTCATTTTCCGGCCCGGCCGCTGGCGGCCAGGTAATCGACGATGGCCTGCCCCGAACTGCCCGGCGGAAAGACCTTGGCGACGCCCTTGGCCGTCAGCTTCTCGATCTGGTTCGGCGGGATGTTGCCGCCGCAGACCACCGGGACGTCCGTCAGGTCGTGCTCGACGACCAGGTCCATGAGGTCCTCGATCAGGGCGAAGTTCGAGGCATGGGAGCTGATGCCAATCACATCCACGTCCTCGTCGATGGCGGCCTTGACGATCATCTCCGGGGTTTGATTGACGCCGAGATAGACCACCTCGAAACCGGCGTCGCGCAACAGGGTGGCGACCACCTGGGCGCCGGTGGTGTGGCTGTCGAGGCCGATCATCGAAACGATGATCTTGATGCCCCTGCCCTCGGTCATGGCGCCGAACTCCCGCCCGCAAGCGAATAGGCCATCAGTTCAGCTCGAACGGACATTGGATCAACTCGAACGGGTCGTAGCCGAGACCCCGGGCCAGGCGGATCACCCCCATGATCTCGCCGGCGGTGCCATAGACCTTGACCGCCTCGATGATGGCCGGCATCAGGTTGAACCCATCACCCTTGCCGGCATCGGCGTGGAGCCGCCCGATGGCGGCCTCGAGGGAGTCCCTGTTCCGGGTCTTCTTCCAGGCGGCCATGCGCTGGGCGATGGCCTCGGAATCGCTGGCCTCGAGCTCCTGCACGGGAATTTCGAAGCTGTCCTCCTCCTCGGGGATGGCCAGGTGGTTGACCCCGACGATGAGCTGTTCCCCATTGTTCGTTTCGCGGAACTTGACGTTGGCCTCCTCGTGCAGCATGGCCTGGATGCGGCCCTGCTCGATGGCCGCGACCAGGCCGCCAAGCTCGTCGATCTCGTCGAGCACGCGGTAGGCCGCCGCCTCGACCTCGTTGGTCAGGCTTTCGACGAAATAGGACCCGGCCAGGGGATCGACCACTTCGGCCACTCCGGTCTCCTCGGCCACGATGTGCTGGGTATTGAGCGACATCCGCGCCGCCAGGGCCGAGGGCTCGGCATAGGCGTTGTCCAGGGTGGCGTTGTCCAGGGCGGTGCAGCCGACCATGGCGCCGGCCAGGGTCTGAATGGCGCAGCGGGCGACGTTATTCAGGGGCTGCTGGTAGGTCATGGTCCGTCCCGAGGTGTGGACGGCGATCAGCAACTGGCAGGATTTCTCGTCTTTCGCGCCGAAATGCTCCTTGGCCATCTTCGCCCACATGCGGCGCAGGGCCCGCACCTTGGCGACTTCCTCGAAGAACCGGGAGCCGATGTCGATCAACTGGTAGGGCACCCGCATCGCCTCGTCGAAGTCGAGGCCGCGTTCGTTGACCAGGCGGCCGCAGATCTCCTTGAGCATGGACAGCTCGACGGCCAGAAGCTGGGCGTTGTTGCCGCCCGACTCCTGGAAATGTTGCCCGACCAGGCCGGCCCGCATGCGGATCTTCTCGCGCACCACGTATTCGGTGGCGTCCAGGAACAGCTTCATGTTGAGATCGAAGGGTTGCACGTCGGTCTGACCGAAGACGTTGCCGAACGGCGATTCCATGACGCTGCCATGGACCTCGCGCGGATCGATGCCGCGCTTTTCGGCCAGCGCCACCACGTAGGCCAGGCGCAGGGTCGACGGGGAACAACAACCGAGCAGGGTGATCGACTGGCCGGTCAGGGGAATGTCCTCCATCAGTTCCTCGAACTCGAGGAACGAGCTGCCGGGCCAGCCGAGGACGCCGTTCTCGCGCCGCGCCAGCGGGTGGTCGGCATCGATGCAAGAGCACGAGACCCGGTCGTGGATGACGCACATGCCGCCGCGCTGGCCCATCTCGCGGTACTTCTTCAGGACCTTGTTGGCATCGCGGGAGGAGCCCAGGCCGACGGTCATCCGGCGGGTCCACATGCGGCTGCGGTAGCCGTTCTCGTGGTAGCCCCGGGTGTAGGGAAAGCTGCCGGGATCGCCGAGATCGCGCTGGTATTCCAAACCCTCGACATCGTCCGGCCCGTAGACCGGCTTGATTTGATAGCCGTAGTCCGTGGCGTATTTCATGGCTGCTCCTTGACCAGGACCCGCTGCGCCTTCGCCTCGTAGCGCGGCAGGCTGCCTTGGGGATGACATTCGACTGGAACCTTGAGGCCGAGGCGGCTTGAGAGGCTGCGCGCCACCGTATCGGCCAGGTCCGAGGGACCGCCTTGGAAACCGGTTTCGCATTCGATGGCGACGGTCATGGTCCGGGGCGGGCCGTCGGTGGTGTCGACGTAGATCTGCCAGGCTTCCTTGACCGTGCCGGGCGTGCCGGCGATGACGTCCTCGACCTGCGATGGGAAGACCAGGACGCCCCGCACCTTCAGCATGTCGTCCGACCGGCCGATGATCCGGCCGATGGTCGGCAGGCCGCGGCGGCCGCATTCGCAGTCATAGGGCTTGTCGCCCATACGCACCAGATCGCGGGTCCGCCAGCGCACCACCGGCGAGGCTTCCTTGTCCAGGGTGGTCACCACGACCTCGCCGACCTCGCCGGGCCCGACGGGTTTCAGGGTATCGGGATCGAGGATTTCGGTGATCACCGTATCCTCGTTGATGAGATGCATCTCGTCCCGGTCGTGGGCATGCGGGCACGAAATGCCGAGGTTCGGCCCGCCGGACTCGGTGGTGCCGTAGGAGTTGTGGGCCCGAAAGCCGGCGGGCATTTCGGCCTCGAGCTGTTCGCGGAAGGCCCGCGAGATCGACTGGCCGCCACAGACGGCATGGCGCAACCGCCAATCCGTTTTCGGATCGATGCCGTGGTCCCGCGCCACGCCGACCAGGTGGGCCAGGAACAGCGGCGAGGCGACCGCCACCTCCCAGGCCTGGTCGCGCATCCATTGCACCACCAGTTCGGCCCGACCCGGACCGACCGGGAAGCAGGTCGCCCCCAGCTCCTCCAGACCCAGATCATGGCCCGGGCCGCCGATCCACAGACCGTAGCCATAGCCCTGGTAGGCCCGCTCCCCCGGGCGGACGCCCAGGCAGTAGAGTGCCCGCGCCACCTGGACGGCCAGGAGCTGGCGCAGGTCCCGGTGCGTGAACCCGAACAGCACCGGCAGGCCGGTGGTGCCCGAGGTGGCGAAGAAACGGGCCACCCGGGATGTCTCGACCGTCAGCATGGGGAAGGGATAACGCGGGCGCAGGTCGGATTTTTCCAGGGTCGGGGCGTTGGCCAAACCGTCGGCGGCGGCCAGGTCGCCGGGCTGCATCCCGACGGCGGCGAAGTGTTCGCACCATTCGGGCGAGGCGGCCAGCCTGTCGCCGAGGTCGGTCAGCTTGCGCGTCTGCAGGGCCTTGATGGCATCACGGTCCAGGGACTCGATCTCTGGGTGCAGCATCATCTCGCGCGACCTCCCGGATATCGCCGCCGGTCCCCTCGGACCCGTACCCGTACGGCCCCAAGCCCCGGTCGGGGCAGCGGCCGTATCCGTCTTGCCGCCGCCAGGGGATCATGCCTGCCGAAAGCAGTCAACATTTTTCTAATTAATATTAGAATATGGCTGCGTGCCGTTCTTCGGCCGGGCGCAAGGGACCCGGGCCCGATCAAGATGCGTGCTCGGTGGCGGACTTCTCACCGTTCAGGAACCAGGCATCCGCCTTGCCCTTGCCCTTCAAGTGAACCGTGTCATGCCACTCGAGCTGAAACCGGGCCGCGATCAGGTCGCGCATTCGATCGGAGACACAGATGCGCCCGGGCAAGCTCGCGGATTCCATGCGGCTGGCGACGTTAACCGTGTCGCCCCAGAGATCATAGGTTAGCCGTGTCTTGCCGATCACTCCGGCAACAACCGGCCCGGCATGCAGGCCGACGCGGATGCGGATGCTGTCATGTTTTTCGCGATTGTAGGCAGCCAGTTCCGCCATGATGTCAAGCGCCAGCCTCGCCATATCGTACGCATGAGTTGCCGATCGCTCCGGCAGACCGGCGGCCGCCATATAGCCGTCGCCGATGGTTTTTATCTTTTCGATGCCGCGGGCCACGCACAGATCGTCAAACCGGCTGAAAACCGCATTGAGAACGCTGACCACTTTCTCCGGTCGCCGCCGGTCCGCGAAGGTCGTGAAGCCCACGATATCAAGAAACATGACGCTGACTTCGCCGTAGCCTTCCGAGATCGGTTCGGCGCTCTCCCGCAGAAACGGGACGATCGATTCCGGCAACACGTTGAGCAGCAATCTGTCGGTTTTTTCCTGCTCGACAAGGACATCGAGCCGCAGCTTTTCCGCGACGTCATGCATCAAGGCCACGAACAGCCCGACGGCAATGCAGATCAGGAAATTGCCGAACCCCAGCCCTTGCGAAAGCAGGCTGATATCTTCGTATGGGATACTGCCACTCCAAAATACCGACCAGATCAGGATCAGGGCCGCGCTTACCGCGGCAAATCCACCCAAGCGAAGCGCGCGTTCTTCACGCGTTGCGATGACGAAGGGAAGTGCGACGAGAATGATGGCGCCGCTGAACTGCAATCCGGACTTGGGGCCAAAAATCAATGCCCCGGCGATGAACGCGATCATCATGAAAGCCAACAAGGCGATCCGCCCCAGCAAGACTTGCCCCAGTATGAAGAACAACGACGGCGCGACCGAAAGGACGACCAGCACGGCCGGCAGACTCGTCGCCAGGTACCATGAGAAAGACGGGGTGATCAGGGGCGAGGAGATATCCAGAAGATGTGACGCCAGGTTCCGCAGCGAGCCGTCGTCGACTCCACCCCAGTTCCCCGCGAAGCCGGCGATCAGAACAGCCAGGGTGACGAGCAGAAACAGGCAGGACAAGCTATAGGCGAGGAATGCGGGTCTGAATTCCTTTGGCCCCAATCCCAGAATCGCCGAAGGCACGATGGCGCGCCACTGCAATTCCGGTGACCAGCGTTGCAATCGACTTTCGAGAAATGCCGCATCCTGGCGCGGTGGCTCCTGCAACAGCCCATGCATGACCGTCATCTGCTTCTCCCGGACCAACGCCCCGCGGTGACGCGTCGTCGATACGCGTCGCCCGTTGCCATCCATATTTTCCAGGTAGCAGTCGTGGTCGTGGCAATGCCGCGCCAGGTGGCCAAAATATCCTGTTCGTCGAACCGACAAGACACCTGGCACTACCGCTCTCGGCATTGATCGTTGCAAATCAGCGTTGCACCGCCGCTACCTGAACCTCCCCCCGATACCAGGTAGTCTAATTTGCCAACATACCGGCGGCAACGCCGCCGCCCACCGGTTGTGGCCGGGCGGGGAAGCGGGCCGGTCCAGCTTTCAATAAAAACGCGCTAAATGATCCGCTTCCAATAACTGTCCTTGCTGGCGATGCGGCCGTCGCGGAAGCTGTAGATGTCGACGCCGCGCACATCGTAAGGGGCGCCGTCGGCGGCGTGGCTGCCGGTGGCACGGAAGGTGCCGATCACCCGGTCGCCGGCGAAGTGTACCGCGGTCTCGGAGAAGCGGACGTCGCGATAGGTGGCGTCGCGCTCGGCCAGGGCATCGCGCACCTCATCGCGCCCGCGCCGGACGCGACCGTCGGGGGCGTCGGGTCCCTCGGCCTGAACCCAGACGAAATCGTCGGTGACGCAGGCCAGGATGCCGTCTACGTCGGCCCGGTTGAAGGCCTTGCCGAAGCGGCGCAGGAGGTCCATCGCCTGGTCTTCGGAAATCGTCATGTTGCCTCTCCCTGCTGTTCGGCCGGCCACAGGCCGCGCGCCTCGAACACCGATTTTAGCAGCGCCGTGCGATCCGTCATGATGCCATCGACGCCGAGATCCAACAGCCACTCCATCGCCGCCCGCTCGTTAACGGTCCAGACGTGCACCTTCAGGCCGCGCCGGTGCGCCGCTTGAACGAAGCGGCCGTCGATCACCGGCAGGCCGTATTTGCGCGGCGGCACCTGCACGCAATCGGCGGCGAAAGACCTGGCCGGCCAGCCCAGGCTGGCCAGGCGCAACCGCGCCACCTCGCCCGGCGCCATCGAGGTGCACAAATCCGGCCCCAGGGCCCGGCGCAGTTCGCGCAGCCGGCGGCTGGCGAAACTGCCGACGCAGACCCGATCCAGCACGCCGGGCCGGCCCAGGGCGGCGATCAGGGGCGCTACCGCGCCGTCGGCCTTGGGGTCGATGTTGAGGCGCAGATCGGGCCAGGCCTCCGCCACCTCCTCGAACCGCGGGATCGGCTCGCGGCCGTGCACCCGTGCCTGGCGCACCTCGCCCCAGTCCAATTCGGCGATCGCCCCGGCGCGATCGGTGACCCGGTCCAGACGGTGGTCGTGAAAGGCCACCAGCACGCCGTCGCGGGTGGCGTGCACGTCGGTCTCGACATAGCGGTAGCCCTGGGCGACGGCGTCGGCGAAGGCGATCATGGTGTTTTCCGGGTGGTCGCCGGAACTGCCGCGATGGGCGATCGCCACCGGGCCGTCGACAGCCAAATATCCCCGATCCGGCATGGGCTGTTGTTCAGGCAACGGCGTCTTCGTGAGACTGCAGATAGTCTTGGCGCAATTCCCGTTTCAGCACCTTGCCGATGGACGAGCGCGGCAGATGCTCGCGGAACTCCACGGCCGAGAGGCGCTGGGTCTTGCCCAGTCGTTCGTTGGCCCAGGCCAGGATCTCCGCCTCCCGGTCCTTGGCGCCGGGCCCGCGCACCACCAGGGCCAGGGGCGTTTCGCCCCATTCCTCGCTGGGCACGCCGATCACCGCCACGTCGTCGACGCCTGGGTGTTCCGTCAGCACCAGTTCCAAGTCGGTGGCGTAGATGTTGAAACCGCCGGAGATGATCATGTCCTTGAGACGATCGGAGAGGAACAGGAAGCCGTCCTCGTCCAACCGCCCGGCATCGCCGGAGCGGAAATAGACCTTGCCCTCGCCGTCCCGCCACAACATCGCCTCGGTCAGGTCGTCGCGGCCGAAATAGCCCCGCATCATGCTGGGCGAACGGGCGACGATCTCGCCGATCTCGCCCTGGGGCAATTCGTTGCCGTCGGGGTCGACGATCTTCAATTCGGTGCCCAGGCCCGGCTGGCCGACCGAATCCAGCTTGTCCGGAAACTCGCTGCAGTTCAGCATCGCGCCGCCGCCGCCCTCGGTCAGGCCGTAGAACTCGATCATCAGGCCGGGAAAGCGGTCCAGGATGTCGCGCTTCAGGCCGGCCCGCAGCGGTGCGCTGGTCGACAGCTTGACCTGCATCGAGGACAGATCGTAGCGGTCGAAACCGGGATGCTGCATGATCCGGTGGTACTGCACCGGCACCAGCATGGTGTGGGTGCAGCGCTCGGCCTCGACCAGACCGAGATAGCCATCGATGTCGAACTTCCGCATCAGCACCGTGGTGCCGCCGAAGGCCATGGCCGCCAGCAGCGGCACGATGGTGGTGTTGGAATACAAGGGCGTCGAGAGGATGGTCACCGTTGGCTGGTCGTAGCCCATGGCGCCGACCGCCGCGCCGATGTGCATGCGCACGCCGTGGCTGATCAGGATGCCCTTCGGCACCCCGGTGGTGCCCGAGGAATAGATGATGTTGAAAGGATCGTCGTGGGCGATGGCCACGCCCGGGTCGTCCGCCGCCATGCCATCGCGCCATTCGCTGAAATCGCGCCAGCCCTCGGCGGCGAAGTCGATGGCGATGCGCCCGCCCGGCAACAGGCCGCTCAGCCCACTTTCGAACCCCGCCACCAGGGGCCGCATCTCGTCCGAGAGGAACAGCAGGCGGGAGGCGGAATCGACGATCATCCGCTGCAATGCCTCGGGCGCGGCCATGGTCGACAGCGGCACGATGCAGCCGCCGGCCCGCAGGGTGCCGAAAAAGATGGTCATGTAGGCCGAGGAATTTCGGGCCAGGGCGGCGACGTTGTCGCCCTTCTTCAGACCCGCCGCCAGCAGGCCGTTGGCGACCCGGTTGACCCGGGCGTTGAAGACGGCCCAGGTCAGCCGCTCCTCGCCGCAAATCAATGCCAGGCCGTCCGGTTGGACGGCGGCGTGCCGGGCGATGGCGGCGGGAATATTCTCCTCCGGTCCCGGTTCGACCGGCGGTGCCTCGAACAATGACATATGCGGTTTCCTCCCTGGCGGCGCATCATAGCGGCAGCGGATGCCGAGGAAAACCGCCGCGGCCTTGACCCAATCAAGGTTTTCATATGATAATTGACATCTGAATAGATTGAATATGATGATCGTCATATGAACACCGCCAACGGACGACGGGAACAAAAGCGGCAAAGCCGCCGGCGCATCGTCGATGCCGCCGCCCGGTTGATGCGCCGGGACGGCATGGCGCCAACCGCCGTGGCCGAAGTAATGGCCGCCGCCGGCCTGACCCACGGCGGCTTCTACGGCCATTTCCCCAACAAAGAGGCCTTGACCCGCACGGCCTTCCGGGCAGCCATGGCGCAAACCCGCCGCCGCTGGCTGCGTGGCCTGGAGGGCCTGCGGGGTCGGCAACTGCTGCGCTGGCTGGCCGGCCGGTACCTGACGCCGGAGCACCTCGAGGCCCGCGCCGACGGCTGCCCCCTGCCCGCCCTGGCGGCGGAAATCGGCCGCGGCGACGACGAGTTGCGGGACGATTTCAGCTCTGAAACGCGGTCTTTGGTGGCCGCCATCGCCGAGGGCATCGCCATCCCCGGGGCCGGACCGGAGCAGGCCGACGATCGAGCAATGGCTTTCCTGGCGCTCTGTGTCGGTGCTATGACTTTGGCCAGAGCCAGCGGCGATCAGGACCAGGCCGACCGCATCCTGCGCGCCTGCCGCGCCGCCGCGCCCGAACTGGCGGACGGCATCGCCGGCAAAACCAGACAACAGGACGGAGATGTAATGTGAGCTACGAGACGATCGATCTGGATATCCGCGACCAGGTGGCCTGGGTCACCCTGAACCGGCCGAAGTCCTTCAACGCCCTGAACGCGCAAATGGCCAAGGAATTGTGCGATCTGAGCATTCGCCTGGGCGAGGATAGGGAGGTCAGGGCGGTGGTGCTGACGGGCGCCGGCGACCAGGCCTTCTGCGCCGGCGGCGACGTCCAGGGCTTCGCCGACAATGCCGACGAGGTCTCGGCCCTGTTGAAGGAGATGACCACCTACCTGCACATGGCGATCTCGCGCCTGGCCTGGATGCGGGCGCCGGTGATCGCCGCCGTCAACGGCGTCGCCGCCGGCGCCGGCCTCAGCTTCGTGGCCGCCACCGATCTGGCGGTGGCCGCCGATACGGCACGCTTCACCTCCGCCTATACCCAGATCGGCCTGTCGCCGGACGGCAGCTCGACCTATTTCCTGCCCCGGATCATCGGCACCCGGCGAACCGCCGAATTGTACCTGACCAATCGGGTGCTGAGCCCGGCCGAGGCGCTGGATTGGGGACTGGTCAACCAGGTGGTGCCGGCGGCCGAGCTGACCGAAACGGTCGAGGCGCTGGCCGGCAAGCTGGCCAAGGGCGCCACCGAGGCCCATGGCATGGTCAAGAAGCTGTTGCTGATGTCGCCCAACGACACCCTGGAATCGCAGATGGAGCGGGAAACCCGCGGCATCGCCGCCCTGGGCCGCACCGCCGACGCGCGGGAGGGCTTCGATGCCTTCGTCAACAAGCGCAAACCGGAATTCACCGGCAGCTGAAGTGTCGGGCAACAGAGGGAGTTTCCGATGATTTCCGCCGATCCCCGTTACGAGAGAAAATTCGCCGAGGTCAACGGCAAGCGCATGGCCTATGTCGACGAGGGCGAAGGCGACCCGATCGTCTTCCAGCACGGCAACCCGACCTCGTCGTATCTGTGGCGCAACATCATGCCCCATTGCGATGGCCTGGGCCGGCTGATCGCCTGCGACCTGATCGGCATGGGCGCCTCCGACAAATTGGACGATTCCGGCCCCGGCCGCTACGCCTACGAGGAACAGCGCGAATACCTGTTCGCCCTGTGGGAGCAGATCGGCGTGCGCGACAACGTCGTCTTCGTGGTGCACGACTGGGGTTCGGCCCTGGGCTTCGACTGGTCACATCAGAACCCTTCGCGCGTCCAGGGCGTCGCCTACATGGAGGCGGTGGTGGCGCCGCTGACCTGGGACAACTTTCCCGACAACGCCCGGCGGATCTTCCAGGGCTTCCGCTCCGAGGCCGGCGAGGGCATGGTGCTGGAGAAGAACCTGTTCGTCGAAGGGGTGCTGCCCAACGCCGTCATCCGCGACCTCGGCGACGAGGAGATGGCCGTCTACCGCAAACCGTACCTCGAGGCGGGCGAGGATCGGCGGCCGACCCTGACCTGGCCGCGGCAGATCCCGATCGACGGCGAGCCGGCCTCGGTGGTCCGCATCGTCAAGGACTATGGCGACTGGCTGGCCGCGAGCGATACCCCGAAGCTGTTCGTCAACGCCGACCCGGGTTCGATCCTGGTCGGCCCGCAGCGGGAGTTCTGTCGGACCTGGCGCAATCAGACCGAGGTTACCGTCAAGGGCTACCACTTCGTCCAGGAAGACAGCCCCGACGAGATCGGCCAGGCGGTGGCCGACTTCGTCCGCGGCCTGCGCGGTTAGCCGGGCGCGGAGGCGTATCGTGAGTTACGACAACCTTGATCTGGAGATCCGGGACCAGGTCGCCTGGGTGACCCTGAACCGGCCGGAATTCTTCAATGCCATGAACCTGGATATGGCGAAGGAGTTCTGCGATCTGAGCATCCGGCTGGGCGAGGATCGCCAGGTCCGGGCGATGGTGCTGACCGGCGCCGGCGATCAGGCCTTCTGCGCCGGCGGCGACGTGCAGCGCTTCGCCGAGAGCGGCGATCGGGTGCCGGCGCTGTTGAAAGAGATGACCACCTACCTGCACATGGGGCTGTCGCGCCTGGCCTGGATGCGGGCGCCGGTGATCGCCGCCGTCAACGGCGTCGCGGCCGGCGGCGGCCTCAGCGTGATGTCCGCCGCCGATTTGGCGATCGCGGCCGATACCGCCTCCTTCACCTCGGCCTATACCCGGATCGGCCTGTCGCCGGACGGCAGCTCGACCTATTTCCTGCCCCGCATCATCGGCAGCCGCCGGACCATGGAGTTGTTCCTGACCAACCGGGTCTTGAGCCCGGCCGAGGCGCTGGAATGGGGTCTGGTCAACCAGGTGGTGCCGGCGGCGGAGCTGACGGAGAGGGTGGCGGACCTGGCCGGCCGGCTGGCCCGCGGCGCCACCGAGGCCCACGGCATGGTCAAGAAGCTGCTGCTGATGTCGCCCAACGACACTTTGGAGTCGCAGATGGAGCGGGAGACCCGCTGCATCGCCGCCCTGGGCCGCACCGCCGACGCCCGCGAAGGCTTCGACGCCTTCGTCAACAAGCGCAAACCCGAATTCAGCGACAACTAATATCAAGATCGACCTAAAGACATGCTTCGAGACGGGCGCTACGCGCCCTCCTCAGCATAAGGTTAACTCATTGACATTACACATTTTTTCTCATCCTGAGGAGAGCCGCAGGCTCGTCTCGAAGGATGAACGGAGCGAGTCGTGGTTGTTGCAACTTGGTTTCAGCCAAGGGTTGGGTCGGCCCCGGCGCCGCGCTGCAGGACGACGATGGCGATCAGGATGACGGCGATGCCCGGCAGGGTCATCGGCGGCGGCAGGCCCTGGCCGGCCAGCCATTCGATCCCCACCACGAAGGCCGGAATCAGGTAGCTGTAGGAGGTCACCCGGGTCGGTCCAATGCGCGGCGTGGCGTATTGCTGCAGGAAGAAGGTGGCGATGGTGGTGAACACCGCCAGATAGGCGATGCCGGCGAAGACCTTGCCCTCGCTGTGCCACCAGGGGATCCGCCACAGCGCCGTGTTGTTGAACAGCAGCAGCCAGCCGGCGGCGCTGATCAGCACCCACAGCGTCATCACCGCCGTCGGTTCGCCGCGATGGAAGCGCCGAACCAGCGGCATGTAGAAGCCCATGGCCAGGCAACCGCCGAAGAAAATCAGGTCGCCGAGATTGAGGTCGAGCGCCAGCAGCCGTGCTGGATCGCCGCGAAAGATCACCCACAAGGCGCCGATCAGGCCGCAGGCCAGGGCGACCAGGCGATGGCCGCCCAGCCGTTCGCGCACCAGCACGGCGGCATAGATCGCCGAGATCCCCGGCACCAGGGTGAACAGGGTGCCGGTGTTCAGGGCCGAGGTCAGCAGCAGAGCCTCGAACATGCACCAAAAGAAAGTCGCAATGCAGGCGCCGATGGTGGCGTAGCGCAGCATTGCCGGCCAGCCGGGCCAGGTCAGGCCATGGCGTAGGACGACATATGGCGCGAACAGCGCCGAGGCCAGGATGAAACGCAACAGGGTCAGCAGCTTGGGATCGAGGCCATGGGCGATCGCCGCGCCGACCGGGAACGAGGTCGCCACCAGGCCCCAGGACAGCACCATCAAGGCATGCACCCGCAGCAGGCCACCGGCAGAGGTGTCCGGTGCCGCCATCGCCGTCAGGATCGCGGTTGGAAAGCCGGCGGGATCAGCCACGAAGGGGACGCCGGCGACCGCCGGCGTCCCGAGCCGCGAAGGACGAGGGCGGGATCAGCCGCCGGCCTGATCCAGCGCCTGGGAGATATCGGCAATGATATCGTCCGGATGCTCGATGCCGATCGACAGCCTGATGTAGCTTTCGGTCACGCCCGTGGCCGCCAGCTCGTTACCGGTCAATTGCGAATGGGTGGTCGAGGCCGGATGAATCGCCAGGCTGCGGGCATCGCCGATGTTGGCGACGTGATACAGCATCTTCAGGGATTCGATGAACTTCTTGCCGGCCGCCATGCCGCCCTTGATTTCGATGCCGATCAAGGCGCCGTAGCCGCCCGTCAGATAGGCATCGGCCCGGCGCTTGTATTCGCCTTCGGTGAAGCCGGCATAGATCACGTTTTCGACCGCCGGATGACCTTGCAGGAACTCCGCCACCGCCTGGGCGTTGCTGCAATGCTGCCGCATGCGCAGCGGCAGGGTTTCCAGGCCCTGGATGAACATGAAGGCGTTGAACGGGCTCATGCACGAACCCAGATCACGCAACAGCACCACCCGGGCGCGGATCGCATAGGCGATCGGCGCGCCCAGCGCCTCCGGTATCAGGGTGCCCCAAACCGCGCCGTGATAGCTGGGATCGGGTTCGTTCATCAGCGGCTGCCGCTCCGGGATCGCGGTCCAATCGAAGTTGCCGCCATCGACGAGAACGCCACCGATCGAGGTGCCGTGGCCGCCGATATACTTGGTGGTCGAATGCAGCACCACGGCGGCGCCGTGCTCGATCGGCTTGCACAGGATCGGACAGGCGGTGTTGTCCATGATCAACGGCACGCCGTATTCCCGGCCGATGTCCGAGACCTCCTTGATCGGGAAGACGTTCAGCTTCGGGTTCGGCAGGGTCTCGGCATAAATCGCCCGGGTCCTATCGTCGATCGCCTCGCGGAAATTCTCCGGATCCTCGGGATCGACGAAGCGGGTCTCGATGCCGAGCATGCCCAAGGTATTGGCGAACAGGTTCCAGGTGCCGCCGTACAGGTCGGTCGACGAGATGATGTTGTCGCCCGACTGGGCCAGGTTCTGCAAGGCGAAGGTGGAGGCCGCCTGGCCGGAACTGAGCGCCAGGGCCGCCACGCCGCCTTCCAGCGCCGCCACCCGCTGCTCGAACACGTCGTTGGTCGGATTCATGATCCGGGTATAGATGTTGCCGAGTTCGGCCAGGGCGAACAGGTTGGCCGCGTGGTCGGTGTCGTTGAACTGATAGGACGTGGTCTGATAGATCGGCACCGCCACCGCGGTGGTCGCCGGATCGCTGCGATAGGCGCCCCCGTGCAGGACGACGGTTTCCGGATTGGCGAAATCATTCGACATCTTGGTATCTCCTCCCGTTTGGTCGGCTCGGCATAACAATTCGGCCGCCCGCGGCGCCTGCCGCCGGGCGGCCCTTATCATTATCGTGCCGAATGATGTCATGAAAGGTGGCGCCGGCCAATGCCGATCTGGCCGCCGGACGACCGCTCGCAGGTCCGCCGCCGCTACTTCGACAGGCCGTCGACGAACGCCTTGGCTTCGGTCAGGGAAAAGCCGTACAGCTGGCGGGCCAGTTTCACCGCCTGGATGGTTTCGCCGGCCTCGGTCAGGGCCAATACCTCGGCCTCCTGGGCCTCCCGATCCAGGTCCTTGATCGGCGGCTGTTCCCGTTGGCCGGCCGCCTCGGTCGGATAGGCCCGGCCGAGAAGCTCCAGCGCCCGGCCGATTTTCGGCTTGGTGGCGCTTTGCATGCCTTTCCATTCGATTTGGATGATGCCCTCCGGCAGCGCCCGCACCGGGTAGTGGTTCGACTTGCCCTTGCCGATGAAACGGCCGGCGGCGTAACGCTGGCGCTCTGCCTTCAGCTGCTCGTTCAGCGCCGACAGATCCTCTTGGCGCAGCTTGATCTCCAGGCGGTCGAGGCGCACCGTCCAGGTCTCCTCGCCGGACTCGCCGATGCGGCGGCCGACCTCGCGCATTTGCCGCAGCCATTTGATCTCGCGCTTGGGCAGGAACACCGCCACCGGCTGGCCGGGGAAATCCCGGTTCAGATAGCTGCGATAGCGCAGATACAGGCCCTCCGGCGCCATTCGCAGCAGCCAGTTGCTGTCGGCCAGGGTGCCGCGCACCGAGCGCCAGGACAGGGCGCTGACCAGCAACCCGAAGACCCCCGCCGGATAGGCGAAATAGACCAGTTCCCCATATCCCCAACGGCCCATCGGCAGCACCGTGGCGGCCAGCCAGAACAGCACCGTCAAGCCGCCGTAGATGATGAAGCCCACCAGATTGCGCGTCAGCCCCTCGCGGAACACCACCTCGCCGGGCCGCCGGGGCACCTCGTCCTCCGCCAGGAACTGCAATGCATCATTCGCCGATCGGGCCATCGATTCGGTCCAGGCGCCATTCCGGGCGCGCCCTTGGTTGCGCTTCGCTCAATCATAGACGAAAAGGATTTCGTTTGAGCCACACGTCCGGCTGCCGCACGATCGGTTGTGCCTGCCTACGAATGGAGTCCCTACCCATGAATGCCCCCGACCTTACCGCCGCCGCTGCCTCCGCCATCGCGCCCGATACGGCCGGCTGGAACTTCTACGCCACCGACCAGAGCCTGCAGGACCTCCTGCGCCTGTACCTGGCGCCGGATTTGTTCGAACACCTGCAGCCGCATCTGCACCGGCTCGGCGGGATGGTGGCCAACGAGCTGGACCAGGCGGCGCGCCTGGCGAACCACCACACGCCGATCCTGCACCAGCGCGACCGTTACGGCCGCGATGAGCAGTGGATCGAATACCACCCCTCCTACCGGCAGTTGGAAGCGGCCGCCTTCGGCACCTTCGGCATCCACGCCATGAGCCACCGCAAGGGCATCCTGAACTGGCCCCAGACCTATCCGGCGGTGGCCAAGCATGCCTTCACCTATCTGTTCAATCAGGCGGAATTCGGCCTCGGCTGCCCGATCAACGTCACCGACTCGGGCGCCCATGTCCTGCGCCTGTACGGCGATCAGGCCTTGCAGGACAAATTCCTCGAGCGGATGACCACCACCGATGTCGACCAACTTTGGCAGAGCGGCCAGTACATCACCGAGAAGGAGGGCGGCTCGGACGTCGGCAGCCTGATCTCGACGGCGCGCTGGGACGGCAGCCACTGGCGGATCAGCGGCGAGAAGTGGTTCTGCTCCAACGCCGATGCCGAGGTGGTGATGCTGCTCGCCCGGCCCGAGGGCGCCGGGATGGGCACCCGCGGCCTGGGCCTGTTCCTGATGCCCCGGCACCTCGACGACGGCAGCCCGAACAGCTACCGCTTCGTCCGCCTGAAGGAAAAACTCGGCACCCGATCGATGGCCAGCGCCGAGGTGGTGATGGAGGACGCCGTCGCCTACCAGGTCGGCGAACTGGATCGCGGCTTCAAGCAGATGGCCGAGATGGTCAACTGGTCGCGGCTGTCGAACGGCGTCAAGTCGACGGCGCTGATGCGGCGGGCGGCGCACGACGCCATGGCGGTGCTGGCCGGCCGCCAGGCCTTCGGCGTGGCGCTGATGGAAAAGCCCTTGGCCCGCCGGCAGATGCTGAAGATCCTGTTGCCCACCGAACAGGCCCTGTCCTTCGTCTGCTTCACCGCCGAGGCCCTGGACCGGGCCGAAGGCACCGCCGAGGCGCCGCCCAGCCAGGAAGCGGCGGCGATCCTGCGCCTGGCCACGCCGGTGTTGAAGTTCCGCGCCACCCGCGACGGCCGGGCGGTGGCCGGCGACTCCCTCGATATGCGCTCGGGCTGCGGCTACATCGAGGAATGGATCAACCCCCGGCTGGTCCGCGATGCCCATTGCGGCTCGGTCTGGGAGGGCGCGGGCAACATCGTCGCCCTGGACGCCCTGGGCCGCGCGGTGGCCCGCCACGGCTGCCACGAGCCCTTCGCCGCCGCCCTGCAGGCCCGGCTGGACGAGGCCGACGGCGCGCCCGCGGCCTTCATCGACCAATTGCGCCGGCACATCGACCGGGCCGGCGAGTTCGCCCTGCACATCGCCAGCCGGCAGCAGGACGAGGCCTCGGCCCGGCAGGCCACCTCGAACCTGTATCACGCCGCCTCCGCCGCCTTGATGGCCTGGGAGGGCGCCCGCATCCACGCCGAACGCGGCGATGCCCGACGGCTTTTGTGGGCCCGGCTGGTGCTCGATCACCGCCTCGCCGCACGCGATCCCTATGAGGCGGTGGACGGTGGTTGGGAAGACACGGTCTCGCGGTGCCTGTTGGACCCCGCGCCGATCCCGATGGCGGTGGTCGGCGAGCTGCTGAGCGGCTGACCGGGTCCTGGCGGGTCAGCGCGCGGCGACCGCCTCGGCCAGCAGGCAGAGGATTTCGAACATCATGGTGGCGCCGACCAGCGCCGTGTTGCCGGTGGGATCGAAGGGCGGCGAGACTTCGACCACGTCGCCGCCGACCAGGTTCAGGCCGCGCAGGCCGCGCAGCATCAATTGCGCCTCCAGGGTCGAGAAGCCGCCGACCTCCGGCGTGCCGGTGCCGGGGGCATAGACCGGATCGAGGCCGTCGACGTCGAAACTGACATAGGCGGGGCCGTCGCCGATCACGCGGCGAGCTTCGTCGATCACGCCGGCGACGCCGATCTCGTGGAACTCCTCGATATAGACCACCCGCATGCCCTGGTCATGGCTGAACGACCAGACGTCCAGATCATTCAGCGACCCGCGGATGCCGATCTGGATGCAGCGTTCGGGCTCCAGCAGCCCCTCCTCGACGGCCCGGCGGAACGGCGCGCCGTGATGGAATTTGGAGCCCAGGTAGTCATCGCCGGTATCGCAATGGGCATCGAAATGCACCAGCCCCAGCGGTTGGTCATGGGCGATGCCGCGCAGGATCGGCAGGGTTACCGAATGGTCGCCGCCGGCCGAGAGGGGCGCCACCCCGGCGGCATGAACGGCCCGGAAGAAGGCGGCGATCTCCGCCAGGGCGCCTTCCAACTCGAACGGCTTCTCGACCCAGGCATCGCCCAGATCGGCAACCCGGCACAGCTTGTACGGCGCTACCCGGGTCGCCTGGTTGATCCTGCGCAACAGCGAGGATTGATTGCGGATCTCGCGCGGGCCATGGCGGGCACCGGGCCGATTGGTCACGCCGCCGTCGAACGGCACGCCGATCAGGCCGATATCCACGTCCTCGAAGCTTTCGCGATAGGGCGCGCGCATGAAACTGGCCAGGCCGGTGTAGCGCGGCCGCGCCATCGGATCGGCGAACTCCGGATAGTCGCTCTGTTTCGCCATGAGCCGTCGCCGATGTCGCCGCCCTTCAGCGGGCCATCAGGACCGGCAACTCCGAGGCGTTGACGATATCCCGGGTCGCCCCGCCGAAGATCATCTGCCGCAGCCGGCTGTTGGTGAAGGCCCCCTTGATCAGCAGATCGCCGCCGGCCGCGGCGGCTTCCGCCACCATGGCCTCGCCGATGCTGCGCCGGCCGGGCGCCGCCGTCATGGTCGTCGCCTCGATGCCGTTGCGGCCGAGATGCCGGGCCACTTCGTCGGCCGACGGACCGGGTACGGTGCCGCCCTCGACCGTCAACAGGGTGACCTTCTCGGCCGCGCTCAGGAACGGCATGCTGAGCGCGATGGTGCTGGCCGTTTCGGTGGCGCCGTTCCAGGCGATGACGATATGGCCGCCGAACCGTTCCGGCACCTGGTTGCTGGCCAGCAGGACCAGCCGCCCGCTTTCGAACAGGGCCGCCTCCAGCGTCGCCTTCCAATCCACCGAGGTGCCGGTCTCGCTGCGGCCGACGACGATCAGGTCGAACAATCGGCCATAGTCACCGACGATCTCGCTTTCCACCCCCTCGCCTTCCCGCCAACTGCAGGTCACCTCGGTCGAGGCGGTGCCGATGTCGCGATAGGGCACGCCGGCGGCCTTGATGATCCGGTCGAAACGTTCGTGGGCGGAAGCGGCGAACTGTTTCGCCTCGTCGGTCAGCCGGGCCAGTGATTCGGAGGGAAAGACCACTCCTTCGCCGGCGATGATCTGCGGCGTGCGCCAGGCATGCAGGCCTTCGACGTGGCTGCCATGGCGCGCGGCCACCCGCAACGCGGTGCCCAATGCCGCCTCGGCCCGATCATCGTCGCAGAACGGAACCAGTATCGTGCGCATCCCTGCCTCCCCGTAGGCGTTTTTGTTTTGCCCATTGTGCCAATTGGCGAGAGGAATAGGAACAGCAAACCCGGATCAATGCGAAGGCCTCAAATCAGGCGTGGGCGACCAATTGGTGCAGCAGGACATTGCTGGCCTCGTCGGCCGGATGGAAACTTTCGATGCGGAGCTCCTGTAGACTGACGTCCTGGGCCGTGCCGAAGGTGGTGACGGTGGAGAACAGCTTCAATTCCAGCCCGTCCTTGGCCAGGTGCAGCTGCAGCATCGGCGCCGGGTAGCGATCCGGATCCGGCCGCGACCAGTTCGCCGGTACGCCCGGTATCGATAAAACCTCGTCCAGCAGTTCCGCCAGCGGGCCGACGCCGCCCTGGGCCAGGGATTCCTGATGCAGCCGTTGCACGAAATGCCCCGCCATTTCCCGCCAGTTGACGATGTGGGGGCGCAGCCCGTCCGGCTCCAGCACCAGACGGATCAGATTGAGCGGACCATCGCCGCCGGCCGCTTGCTCGGGCAGGAAATGCGCCATCAGCAAGCGGACCGAGCGATTGGCCAGCAACAAATTCCACATCCGGTCGGCGACCAGGGCGCCATGGGGCTCATAGCCGGTCAGGATATGCTCCAGGGCCTGGCGGACCAGCGCCAGTTCGGGATCGTCAAGACCGGTCTCGCGATAGCGGGGAGCAAAGCCGGCGGCGGTCAGCAGCGTGTTCTGCTCGCGCAGGGGCACGTCGAGTATCCTGGCCAGTTGCAGCACCATCTCGCGGCTGGGCCGGGCCCGGCCGGTCTCGATGAAACTGATATGCCGGGCCGAAACGTCCGCCTGCAGGCCCAGTTCGAGCTGACTGAACCGCCGCAGACCGCGCCAATGCCGCAGCAGCGGTCCGATCGGTGGGCTGTCCATCGCCTGTGCCATCGCGCCCTCCACCATGGTTCGCGGCAAGTCTAGCAAGCCGATCGCCGTGCAACCATTACCCCGGAGGTAATTGCGAGGGGTCACCGGGAGCCGCATGGTCAAGCATCAGATGACGGCAAAAGGAGACCCTGAAAATGCTGAAACTATGGAGCCGCTGGTTGATGGTCTTGGGCGACGGTATGATCGTCCTTGGCCTGCTCGCGGTGCTGTTCCCCATGGCGGCCGTGTTCGAGCCGCTGAACGGACCGACCTGGGCCGCGTTGTTCGGTGGCGCCGCACTGCCCGCCGAGGCGGTCAGCTATCACCGCCTGATGTTCGGCCTAGTCGGCACCGCCACCATGGGCTGGGGCGTAATGGTGTTTTTCGTTGCCTGGCAGCCCTTCGCTAGGGGCGAAAGCTGGGCCTGGTGGGCCCTGTGTTGCAGCACCGGCCTGTGGTTCGTGGTCGACACCGGCCATGTGCTGTTGGCCGGCGCCTGGGCCTATGCCCTGCTCAACGCCACCCTGATGGCGGCGGCGGCGATCCCGCTGATCGCCAGCCGGCGGCACTTCTTCCCCGGGTCGGGACGCTTGGCGACCGCGTAGCCGACGGCGTCAGGTTAGGGCCGGCGCAGCGCCGCGGCGCCGGCCGCCAGCCCTTCGATGCGCGGCCAGTCGCCCACCGCCACCGCCGCCGCCGGCGCCACCCAGGAACCGCCGACGCAGAGTACATTGGCGAGCGCCAGATAGCCGGCGGCGTTGTCGGCGTCGATGCCGCCGGTGGGGCAGAACAGCAGATCGCCGAACGGCCCGGCCAACGCCTTCAGGGCCGCCCGGCCCCCCGATGCCTCGGCCGGGAAGAATTTCAGATGCCGCAACCCCGCCCCGCGTGCCGCCATCGCCTCGGTGGGCGTGGCAATACCGGGCAGGAAGGGCAGATCGCCCGCGGCGGCGGCCAACTCGGCGCTGAAGCCGGGGCTGACCGCGAAGCGGGCGCCGGCGGCCCGGGCCGGGCCGAACTGCTCGGCCGCCGTCACCGTACCGACCCCCGGCAGGGCGTCGGGCACCTCCGCCGATATGGCGGCGATCGCCGCCAGCGCCGCTTCGGTACGCAGGGTGATTTCCAGCACCGGCAGGCCGCCGTTGACCAGGGCCCGGGCCAACGGCACCGCGTCGGCCGCCCGCGCCATGGTCAGCACCGGGATCACCGGCGCCCGGGTCATTATTTCATTGATCCTCAATTCCAACTTCGCTTTGTCATGGCTTGCCCTCATACCACTCCACTATATTCGCCGCATCATGTCGGCAGGGATCAAAATCGCCGCCATCGGCGAATGCATGATCGAATTGAGCCAGCGGGACGACGGCGCGATGTCGCTGGCCTATGGCGGCGATACCTTGAACACGGCGGTCTACCTGGCCCGGCTGTGCGCCGGCGGCGAACACACCGTCGACTACCTGACCGCCCTGGGCGACGACCCCTATTCGGCGGAAATGCTGGCGTTTTGGCGGCGGGAAGGCATCGGTACCGATCTGGTGGCGCGCCTGCCCGGCCGGCTGCCCGGCCTCCACACCATCCGCACGGACCAGCGGGGCGAACGCAGCTTTCACTACTGGCGATCGGCCGCCGCCGCCCGCGAGATGCTGCGCGGCGAAGCCGGCCAACGATTGGCCGAGGCGCTGCCGGGCTACGATCTGATCTATCTCTCGGGCATCAGCCTCTCCATCCTCGATGACGCCGGCCGGGACCGCCTGATCGACGGGCTGGATACGGCCCGGGGGGCCGGCGCCCGGGTCGCCTTCGACAGCAACTACCGGCCGGGCGGCTGGGCCGATGCGGCGACGGCAGGCGCGGTCATGGACCGGCTGCTGAGGCGGGCCGACATCGCCCTGCCCAGCCTGGACGACGAACGGGCGTTGCATGGCGATATCGGGGCGGATCGGGCGGCCCGGCGTATCGCCGGCCTGGAGGTGGGGGAAATCTGCATCAAGGATGGCGCCGGTGACTGCCTGATATGGCAGGATGGCAAGACAACCCGGGTGGCGGCGGAACCCGGCATCACCCCGGTCGATACCACCGCCGCCGGGGATTCCTTCAATGCCGCCTATCTGCACCGCCGTCTGTCGGGCGCCGATCCGACGGCGGCGGCCCGCGCCGGGCATCGCCTGGCCGGGGCGGTGATCGGCCACCGGGGTGCCGTGCTGCCGGCCTCGGCGATGCCTGCAATGGATGTTTGAAACAATGGAAAAAACAAATGAGTGATGCACTACCCGGCACCTCCGGCCGCCGCCGCGTCTACCTGATGCGTCATGGCGAGGTCCGCTACTTCGACCAACAGGGCAAGGTCGTGCACCCCAAATTCGTCGAACTGACCGAGGACGGGCGCGAACAGGCGACGACCATGGGCCGTCTGCTGGCCGAAGTGCCGTTCGACCGGGCCATCTGCAGCGGCCTGCCGCGCACCTTGCAGACCGCCGGCCTGGTATTGGACGGGCGGCAGATGGATTTGGAGGAACGCCCGGCCCTGCGCGAGATCAAATCGGGCAATACGGGTGGCAAATCGCGCGAATGGAACGAGGCGCAGTTCATCTATGGCATGGAGGGCGCGGCCGAGCCGGGTGCCCGCTTCGCCGGCGGCGACGTCTACCGGGAATTCTACGACCGGGTGAGGGGCGAATTCCTCCGATTGCTGGGGGAGCCGGGCTGGCGCAACATGCTGGTGGTGGCCCACGAGGGCACCAACCGGATGATTCTGGGCTGGGCCTCGTACGGCGGCCTGGCGGCGGTGCGCAGCTATGAACAGGACCCCGGCTGCCTGAATATCATCGACGCCGATCTGGCCGATGGCGAGATCATTCGACGATTCATCAAGTTGATGAACCTCACCCCGGACAATCACAGCAAGTACGGCAACAACCTGACCAGTATGGAACAGGTGTTCGATTATCGCCGCCGGGTTTTGACTGGTGAAGGCAAAGGCTAGTTGAGCGCCGAGTGATGTTTTGCTTGCAAAACTGGGCCAAGACTGCGCGAAATAAGTGCCGCGAGCGACATAACGAACTCGGCGTTCCCGACGCAGCCGCTCTGAGGCCCCGATCCGGTAACACCCAGTCCACTGTGGCTCTTGACCAGGAGGGCCGTTGTGGACGGCCCTTCAAGAACAGACGACCGTTATCGGAAGGACGACTTGATGGCTACTGGAACCGTGAAATGGTTCAACCAAACCAAAGGGTATGGGTTTATTGCTCCTGACGATGGGGGCAAGGACGTTTTCGTGCATATCACGGCGGTCGAGCGTGCGGGCGCCTCGACCTTGAACGAGGGGCAAAAGGTCGAGTTTCAGACCGAACAGGATCGCCGCGGCGTCAAGGCCGTCGACCTGATCCTCGCAGAATAAAGCGAGCCAGCAACCAGGACACCGGGGGCGGCGGCCCGGCGGCCGCACGCCTTTCCCCTGCGTTTGTCCGAACGCCGTGACCGCCGCCGGCGATGGCGTATCGTTTGCCGATAGGCCGATTGGCGGGGCCGTGGCGGTGGTGTAGGTTCGCGCTTGCCGGAACCGCCACCCGGCGGCAGGGGACTAGTACCCACTATCACAATGGGATGGCACGTATGACGGCTTTGCAGGTTCCTTCGGCAAGGAGCGTGGTCCGCC
>JASLMH010000080.1 GCA_030746635.1 Alphaproteobacteria bacterium
TCGACGAACTCCAGCAGCCGGCACAACGAGGTGCCGGTGGTGCCGAGAGCATGGTCGGCCATCGGATGGTCGGGTTCGATGAGGCTGCTGGTGGGCATGTCGCCGATCGCGTCCAGGCCGGTCTGGCCCTTGTCCAAAAGGTACTTGAACTGCTCGTTCGAGCGTTTCGGATCGCCTTCGCCCGACAGTTCGCGATGGATCCAGGAACTGCGCCCGACCTCGATTCGGCGGCCGCGGGTGAAGGGGTATTCGCCCGGATCGGCCAGTTTGGCGTCGTAGTCGAAGCCGTCCAGATCCTCGGGCCGATAGAGCGGTTTCAGCGGTACCCCAGCCTGGGTGCGAAAATCGGTCATGCGCGCCACCTGTCACTGCTTCGCCGCCGGCCCGGCGCCAGCGTCGATAGCGGCCAATGTCCCGCAATTCCCGGACCGGTTCAAGGGCGGCCCCTGGGCCGGCGGCCGGGGCGCGAAGGTGGTTCGTCCCGGGCTCACGCAGGCCGTGGCCAGGGCGGAAGATGCGGGGTAACGTCGGGTCAACCGAGTCCAACAGCGTAGTCGAGCATTGCATAGCACCCTGATCCGCCTGGTGGCCAAGGCTGCCGCCGCCGCCTTTACCGGCATCATCGTGCTGCTGGTCGGCGCCGGGGTCATACTGTCGCGGGGGCCGGTCTCGGTGGCGCCGCTGGCCCCCTACCTGGAAGAAGTGCTGGAAGACCCGAGCTGGGGCTTCCGGGTGCGCTTCGCGGATGCGGTTCTGACCTGGGAGGGCTGGCGGCGCAAGCTCGATATTCGGGTGGTGGGGGCGCAATTCCTCGACCGTGGCGGCGCCGAACTGATCTCGGTGCCGCAAATGGCGGTGGTGCTGGACGGCAAGGCCCTGCTGCGCGGCCATTTGCGGGCCACCGCCCTGGAACTGATCGGGCCGCGCCTCCGCCTGCTGCGGCGCGCCGACGGCCGGATCGTGATCGCTGGCGAGAACGGCGGACGCGGCATCAGTTTCGATCCCTCGGAGTCGACGGCGCTGCGCCAGGCGGACGGCGGCTCGCCGTTCGGCGATCTGGACAAGTTCAGCGTCCTGGGCGCCGATCTGGCGTTCCAGGACGAGGCCAGTGGCCTGGCCCTGACGGTACCGGCGGCCGATCTGCACCTGGTGAGCGAGGCCGGCGGCGTCAACCTGCGCCTGGCCACCCGGTTGCGCACCGGCGGCACCGAGGCCGCCTTCGGCATCGGCGCGTTCTATCGCGACGAGGCGACGCCCATGGTGGTCGCGGTGAATTTCGCCGAGGTCAATGTCGCCGCCCTGGCCCAGGCGGTGCCGCTGCCGGCGCTGGCGGAATTGCGCCGCATTCGACTGGTCGCGGACGGCCACCTGGATTTCACCCTGACCGCCGACGGCACGGTCGGCGATCTGACCTTCGAGATCAGTACCGGCGCCGGCGAGGTCGAGCTGCCGGAAATCTACGACCAGCCCATGCCGGTTGCCTCGGTCAGCGCCAAGGGGCGCGCGGTCGCGGCGTTGCGTCATGTCCTGCTCGAACGCCTGACCCTGGACCTTGGCGAGGGCTTGCGTGCCGAGGCCAGCGGCGAGATCGACCTGCGGGGGGTGGATCTGGCGGTGCGCGGCAAGGGCCGGTTCCTCGAACTGCCGACCGTTCGGCTGCGCGACTACTGGCCCGAGAAGCTGGGCGTGAAGGCCCGCGGCTGGGTGATGCGGAATATCCGCGGCGGCGTCGTGCGGGAAGGGCGGTTCACCGTCGATCTGCGCCCGGGCGACCTGGACCGGGCGCCGGCCAGGGCGGATCTGGCCAGCCTGGATTGGACCTTCGAGGGCGTCGGCGCCAGCTATTTGGGCGAACTGCCGCCAATACAGCAAGCCAGCGGCAGCGGCCACGTCGACGCCCGACGCTTCAGCCTGCAGGTCGATCGGGCGCTGGCCGGCGGCCTGGAGGTCAGCGAGGGTAGCTTGGACGTGCCCGATCTTTCCTTGTCGCCGCCGGTGCTGGATATCGAGTTCGTGGCCAGCGGGCGGTTGCCCGACGCCCTGGCCCTGTTGGATGCCCAACCCCTGGGCTTCGCCGCCGAATTGGGCTTGCGACCGACCGCGGTGGCCGGCGACTCGGCGACGCGGGCACGTCTGCGCATCCCGCTGCACGAGAATCTCGGTTTCGCCGAAGTCGGTTTTTCCGCCGCCGCCAACATCTCCGGCCTGGCGATCGCCGATATCCTGGGGCAGTACCGACTCGCTGCCGGCGCCGTCGCCTTGGACGTCGATCCGGCGGCCTTGCGCCTGCAAGGCCTGGTGACCATCAACGAGGTGCCGTTGCGGCTGGATTGGCGGCGCAATTTCCAGACCGCCGCCACCGCGCCGCGTGGCCAGTTGGTCCTGCATGGCACCATCGACGACGACCAGCGCCGGGCCCTGGGCCTGACGGCGCCCGTGCCGGTGGTTGGCGCTGTCACCGTGGGTTTGTCGGTGGACGCCTACGCCGATGGCAGCCGGCGGGGGTCGGCCAAACTCGACCTGACCTCGGCGCAACTCGATCTGGCCGGTTATCCCTGGCGCAAGCAGCCGTTCCAGCCGGCCGAACTCGGCCTGACCTTTCATACCGGCGCCGACGGCGCGACGCTGGTCGACCACTTCCAGTTCACGGGTGGCGATTTGCAGGCCCGGGGGTCGGCGCAACTGGACGCGACGCCGCGACTGTTGGCGCTGCGGCTGGACGAATTCAACCACGGCGCCACGCGCCTCGCCGCCGACCTGCGGCCGCTGGCGGATGGCGGCTATCAGGTCTCGCTGGCCGGGCAAAGCCTGGATTTGCGCCAGTTCCTGTCCCGCTGGCTGACGGCGGAGCCCGACCGGAACGAGCCCGCCCTGGACCTGACCCTGGCCATCGACCGGGTGTTGCTGACCGACGAAGTCACCATCGCCGGTCTGCGCGGCGCCGGCCGCCGGCGTCATGGCGTCTGGTCGGCGGCCGACATGCAGGGCAGCGTGGCCGAGGGTCTGCCGGTGCGCTACCACGTCGCGCCGGCCAAGGGCGGGCGGCGGGTGAGCATTCTGACCGGCGATGCCGGCGCCATGGCCCGGGCCCTGGATATCTATGCCAATGCCCGTGGCGGCACCATGGTCCTGAATCTGCGGATCCCCGAGGCCGGCAAGGGGGAGCAGGCCATCGTCGGCCATCTCCGGGCCGATGACTTCCGCGTCGTCGGGGCACCGGTGCTGGCCAGGCTTCTGACCCTGGGGTCGCTGACCGGCTTCGGCGATCTGTTGCGCGGCCAGGGCATCTCCTTCACCCGGCTGAACGTGCCCTTCACCATGCATCGCGACAAGGTGGTGCTGAAGAACGCCCGGGCGGCCGGGCCGGCTCTGGCCCTAATCACCAACGGCGAATATGGCCGGGCCGATCGCTCGCTGCGCTTTCGCGGCACCATCGTGCCGTCCTACACGTTGAATTCGGTGCTCGGGAACATCCCCATCCTGGGCAACCTGCTGGTCGGACGGCGGGGCGAGGGGGTGTTCGCCTTCACCTACGCGGTCGAGGGTTCGATCGACCAGCCGAAGGTCAGCGTCAACCTGCTGTCGGCCCTGGCGCCGGGATTCCTGCGCCGCATCGTCGAGGGCCTGGAGCAGCCGGCGGTCGATCAGGTTCCCACGGAACTGGGCAAACAGGCCGAGGAAGAACGCCAGCGATAGGGCCATTCGGGTCGGATCGGCGTCCGCCTGCTATTCGTCGACCTTTTGGCGGGCCGCAGCTTCCGGGCTGACCTTGCCGTTTCGCAGATCGGCCGCCTCCGCCGCCGGATCGCGCTCCGCCGCCGGGCCGTGGCCGCCGCCGCCGGCGGTTTCGACGATCAGGCGGTCGCCGGGCATCAGGGTTACGACCTGTTTCGAGGGGATCGCCTCGATGGCGCCGTCCCGGCGCTGGATCTCGGCGGCGGCGGCGGCGCCCGCCTCGCCGCCCCGGGCGCCGGCGGCGGGATGATCGTGGCGTTCGCCGCGATAGGTCACGGTGACTTCGCCGGCCATCACCTCGAACTCGCGCAGGCCGCCCAAGCCGCCGCGATGCCGGCCGGCGCCGCCGGAATCGGGCCGCAGGCCGAAGCGGTGCACCTTGATCGGCGCCTCCAGTTCCAGCGCCTCCACCGGCAGGTTCATGCAATTGGTGGCGTCGGTCTCGATCATGTCGACGCCGTCGCCGAGGTCCGAGGCGCCGCTGCCCGAGGCGATCAGGTCGCCGACCACATAGGTGGAGCCGTCCCGGCGCCGGCCGCCGAACTGCAGGGTCAGCAATTCGCCACCCGAATCCGCCGGGATGCGGTCCGGCAAGACGTCCTTCAAGGCGCCCAGGATGCAGCCGGTGATCCGTTTGATGGTGGCGGTGCGCGAATTCACCGGCGCCGGTTCGCTGGGATTGACCAGGCTGTCGGCCGGCAGGTCCAGGTGCACAGGGCGGAAGCAGCCGCCGTTGGTGGGGATCTCCGGATCGGTGATCGCCCGCACCGCGAACAAGGCCGCCGCCGCCGTGCCCGAGGGCACGCAGTTGAAGGGGCCGCGCACCTGCGGCGAGGTGCCCTCGAAGCCGCAGGTCATCTCACCATTGGCCACCGTCACCGTGGCGCAAATGCGGATTGGCCGGTCCAGGTCGATGCCGTCATTGTCCAGATAGTCGGTGTAGCGGTAGCTGCCGTCCGGTATCGCCGCCAGGGACTGCCGGGTCATCATCTCCGAGCGGTCCAGCAGTTCCGTGAAGGCCGTCGCCAGGGTATCGGCGCCGTGGCGTTCGGCGACCTCGACCAGGCGGCGGGCGCCGACGGTGCAGGCCGCGATCTGGGCGTTCAAATCGCCGATGAAGGCATCCGGCATGCGCACATTCCGCCGCATCATGGCGATGAAGGTGTCGTTCATCACCCCGCCCTGGCGCAGTTTCAGCGGCGGGATCCGCACCCCTTCCTGGAACACCTCGGTGGCATGGGTCGGCACCGAGCCCGGCGTCATGCCGCCGACGTCCTGGTGGTGGGTCATGGCGGCGCTGAGGGCGATCGGCCGGCCCCGGTGAAAGATCGGCATCATCACCGCGATGTCCGGCAGGTGGGTGCCACCCAGATAGGGATCGTTCATCACCAGCAGATCGTCCTGCCCCAGGGTTTTCAGGGGAAACTCCCGCAGGAAGGTCCGGACCACCGGGATCAGGGTCGCCAGGTGGATGGGGATCGAGATCGACTGGGCCAGGGTCTCGCCGTCGGGGGAAAACAGGCTGGCCGAGGCGTCCAGGCCTTCCTTGACGATCGGCGAGAAGGAACTGCGCAGCAGGGTCGACTGCATTTCGTTGGCGATGCCGTCCAGCTTGTTGCGCAGCACCTCCAGGGTGACCGGATCGATGGTCGGGGCGGTGGCGGGCATGCTCAGGCCTCCGCCTCGGGTTCCAGGATCAAGGTCAGGCCGGCGCCGACCCGGGCCCGCCAGCCGCTGTCCAGCAGGGTGGTGGTGTCGGGCTGTTCGATGATCGCCGGGCCGGCGATCCGTTGCCCGGCGGTCAGCTCCGACCGCCGCAGGATCGGCACCTCGACCGCCTCGGCGCTGCCCGGCAGCCGCACCTGGCGCCGGCCGGTGCCGCCGCCGCCCGTCGCCGGGGGGGCGACCGACGGCCGCCCGGCCGCCGCCCCGCCATGGCGGTGCACCGTGCGCAGGTTGACGACCTGGGCCGGGGTTTCGGCGCTGTGGCCGTGGATCCGGTCATGGGTTTCCCGGAAGGCCTGGTACAGCGCCGCCACCGGATCGTCCAGCGTCAGCGATACCGGCACGCTCAAGTGGTACGATTGACCGACGAAGCAGACATCGGCGAAATGGTGCCGGCTGCAGGCCTCGGCCCCGGCGCCCTCCCGCGCCATCAGATCCGCGGCCTGGCCGTCGATGACCGCCAGGGCGTCGGCCAGATCGGCCGCCGTGACCTCGGCCAGCGGCCGGCCGAAGGCGGCGGTGACCTCGTGTTCCAGGCGCGCGTCCAACAGGCCCTGGGCCGACAGCACGCCCGGATGCGGCGGAATCAGCGCCCGGCGGATGCCCAATTCCTCGGCCAGGGCGGTGGCGTGCAGCGGGCCGGCGCCGCCCAGGGCGATCAGGGTGAAATGCCGGGGATCGTGGCCGCGACGGACCGAGACGGCGCGGATGCCCTCGGCCATCTGGGCGTTGACCACCCGATGGATGCCCAGGGCCGCCTCGGCCAACGGCAGGCCCAGCGGCTCGGCCACCGTCTCGGCGATCGCCTGGCGGGCCAGTTCCGGCCGCAGTGGCACCGCGCCGTCGGCGAAATTGTCCGGGTCGAGATAGCCCAGCAATAGTGATGCATCGGTCACCGTGGCCGCCGCGCCGCCCCGGCCGTAGCAGGCCGGACCGGGCTCGGAACCGGCCGAGCGGGGGCCGATGCGCAGGCCGCCGGCGCCGTCGATCCAGGCGATGCTGCCGCCGCCGGCGCCGATCGGATTGACGTCGACCATGGACACCCGCACCGGAAAGCCGTCGATGGCGCCTTCCTGACGAACCGTCGGCTCGCCGCCTTCGACCAGGGCGATGTCGCAGGTGGTGCCGCCCATATCGATGCTGATCAGGTCGCCTTCGCCCATCTCGGCGCCGATGCCGCGGGCGCCCATGACCCCGGCCGCCGGACCGGACAGGAACATCCGCACCGGGCGCTCCCGCGCCACCCCGGTGCCCGACAGGCCGCCGCGCGATTGCATGATCTGCAAGGGCGCCGCCACCCCCGCCTGCCGGAGGCCCTGCTCCAGGCGGTCCAGGTAGCCGTCCACCACCGGCTTGATGTAGGCATCGAAGGCGGTGACGGCGGTCCGCTCGTACTCCCGAAAGGCGGGATCGACCTCCGCCGACAGGGAAATCGCCAGGCCGGGGTGGCGATCGCGGATCAGCGCCGCCGCGCGCCGCTCATGGTCCGGATTGAGGAACGAGAACAGGAACACGATGGCGATCGCCTCGGCCCCCATTTCGACCAGTTCGTCAGCCGCCGCCACGACCTCCGCCTCGTCCAGCGGTTCGGTCACCCTGCCTTCGGCGTCGACCCGCTCGGTCACTTCCAGGCGGAAGGCCCTTGGCGCCAGGAACACCGGCGTCTCCGGCGTCAGTTTGACGCTGTAGAGGGCCTGGCGGAACTGCCGGCCGATTTCCAACACGTCGCGAAAGCCCCGGGTCGTCAACAGCCCCAGCGTGGCGCCCCGGCGTTCCAGCACGGCGTTGGTGGCGGCCGTGGTGCCGTGCACGAACCGCGCCACCTCGCCATCGGCGAGGGCGCCGGCGGCCCGCAATTGCCGCACCGCTTCCAGCACCGCGACGCCGGGATCGTCCCGGGTGGTCGGCAGTTTGAGAATATGCGGCGGCCCCTCGGGCGGCCGGCAGACCACGTCCGTGAAGGTGCCGCCGATGTCGACGCCGATTTCCATGGCGTCCCGGGCCTAGGGCAGGTGCCGTTTCAGGAAATTGCCGACATCGGCGATCGCCTCGCGCCCTTCGGACAGCATCGGCGCGTACAGGTGCCAAACGTGGAACATCTCTTCCCAGCACCGGTAGTCCACGGCCACGCCGGCCGCCCGGGCCCGCTCGGCCAGACGCAATGCGTCGTCCAGCAGCACTTCGTCGGAGCCGACCTGGATCAGCAGCGGCGGCAGGCCGGCCAATTCGCCATACAGCGGCGAGGCCAGCGGGTCGGTGGGATCGCCGTCGCCCAGATACCAACCGACGCAGCGTTCCAGGCCATCGCGCCGGACCAGCGGGTCGACCTCGGCCAGGGTCTCGATGCTGTTACCGGTAATGGCCAGATCGGTCCAGGGCGAGAGGCAGGCGCCGGCCGCCGGCAAATCGATGCCCAGTTCGCGCAATCGCAACATCAGCGCCACGGTCAGGCCGCCGCCGGCCGAATCACCGGCGACGGTGATGTGCTTCGGGTTCACCCCCTGGGCCAGCAGCCAACGATAGGCGACGACGGCGTCCTCCACCGCCGCCGGATAGGGATGTTCCGGCGCCAGGCGATAGTCGAGCAACAGGCAGCGGACGTCGGCCGCCGCCGACAGGTTGTAACTCAACAGGCGATGGCTCGCCGGGCCGCAGAAGGCGTAGCCGCCACCGTGCAGATACAACAGCACCGAGGCGCTATCGGTGCCCGGCGCGGCCACCCATTCGGCCGGCACGCCGCCGGCCTCGATGACCTCGACCTCGGCGTCATCCGGCACCGGCAGGGCCGCCTCCAGGCGCGCCAGATCGCCACGAATCTGTTCGACCGTCGGGTTCTCCCGCTGCTCGAAGTTGCGGAACACCTCGATCAGGTTTTGCAATTCTCGTGCCGTCATCCGGTTCAACTCCCACCTGGATTGTTCAGGACGTCCAATCGAAGCGCCAGGGCCGCCAGACCGGCCAGGTCCGGGCCGCCGGGTCGGCCTTCGGCTCGCCCTTTTCGTCTCGTGGCGCCGGTTTGGTCGCCCTTTCAGGGTCCAGAAAACGCTGGCCCATATAGTCGTCACGCAGGGTCGGCCGCAGGTCGCAGGCGGTCTGGCCGGCGGCGAGGGCGATAAGGCAGATCGCTAGCAATAATATCCGGGTCACAACGGCGTCGATCCTGGAACAGGCAAAGGCCATGGTTACCCGGCGAGCCCGGCGCAATCAAGCCGCTGGCTGCGGTTGTGCACCAAAATCCGGCGTCGCTTGCCGCCGCCAATGCCGGCACGTACATTGCGGCATGCTTTGGCGTGGGGGCGCAATGCGCCGTTTCGTGATCATTGTCGGCATGCTGGCCATGCTGTTGGCGCCGGCCCGTTTGTACGCGGCCGAGGGCGATTTGTTGGCGGCGCAACGCGCTTATGCCGGCAAGGACTACGCCGAGGCCTTCCGCCTGTATGGTTCCGCCGCCGAAAGCGGCGTGGCGGAAGCGCAATACCGGCTGGCCTTGCTCTACGATCGCGGCCAGGGCACCGAGCCGGATGCCGCCAGGGCCTACCAATGGTTCCGCGAGGCGGCGATGCAGGGCCATGCCGAGGCGCAACGGGTGGTCGGGGTGTTCTTCGACGAAGGCAAGGTGGTCGAAGCCGATCCGGCCGAGGCGGCGCGCTGGTATGCGAAGGCCGCCCGGCAGGACAATGCCAAGGCGCTGCGCAATCTCGGCCAGCTTTACGTTCATGGCCGGGGTGTCGACGTCGATCGCGCCACCGCCGCCCGCCACCTGCAACGCGCCGCCGATCTGGGCAACGTCAAGGCCATGCGCAACCTCGCCTACCTTTACTATTTCGGTAGTGGGGTGAGGCGGGACCGTGATCGCGCGGCCGTCCTGTTCCGGGCGGCGGCCGATGCCGGCGTGAGCAAGGCGCAGTACAATTTAGGCTTCGTGCACTACCAGGGCCACGGCGTGCGGCGCGACGCCGCCGTGGCGGCCGGGTTCTTCGGCCGGGCGGCGCAGCAGGGCCACCCCGATGCGCAGTTGATGCTGGCGCGGCTGTATCTGCTGGGCGAAGGCGTGGAACGGGACTTCGACAAGGCCTATTTCTGGGCCCTGTTGGGCGCGTTGCAGAAGCCGGTGTTGGCGGAATGGCACTTCGACCGTCTGCGCGGCAAACTGCCCTTGCGCCGGATGGACGAGATCCGCGCTCAGGTCGGGGCCTGGCATCCGGTCGATTAGGCGGGATCGATCGGCGTTACTTCGCTTCCCGCCAGATCATCCAGACCCCGGCACCGGCGACCACCAGGGTCACCACGGCCATGACCGTCGCCGCTCCACCAAGCCAGATCACCGGTGCCTGGCGATAGATCAGGTCATGCAGGTAGACATAGTTGTTGGCCGCCATGCCCCCAAAGGCCATGACCAACCCGATTGTCTTCTTGCTCATAACCAACTGTTCTCCGTCGAGGGCCGACCGATAGGTGCGGCCGGCAAAGTGTATTATCGTTGCCTTAAGAGAAGAATGCCATGGCGCCCGCCAATGTCGGCGCGGCAAGGAGGAAACGATGGCTGACGAGTTGATCCGCCTTTCGGCGGTGGAGATGATCGAGCGCTACCGCCAGGGCGAGCTGTCGCCGGTCGAGGTGACCCAGGCGGTGCTCGACCGCATCCACGCCCACAACGACAAGATCAACGCCTTCCTGGTGATCGATGACGAGGCCGCCCTGGCCTCGGCCCGGGCCTCGGAAGCGCGCTGGCAAAAGGGCGAGCCCAAGGGCCTGCTCGACGGCGTGCCGACCTCGATCAAGGATCTGATGCTGACCAAGGGCTGGCCCACCTTGAAGGGCTCGCGCACCGTCGACCCGGCCGGGCCGTGGGACGAGGACGCCCCCTGCGTGGCCCGGCTGCGGGAACACGGCGCGGTGCTGACCGGCAAGACCACGACGCCCGAGGTCGGCTGGAAGGGTCTGACCGACTGCGCCCTGACCGGCATTACCCGCAATCCCTGGAACCTGGAAAAGACCCCCGGCGGCTCCTCGGGCGGCGCCTCCGCCGGCCTGGCGGCCGATATGGGGCCACTGGCCATCGGTTCCGACGGCGGCGGCTCGATCCGCATCCCCTCGGGCTTCACCGGGGTGTTCGGCCTGAAGCCGAACTACGGCCGGGTGCCGGTCTATCCCGAAAGCGCCATGCGCACCCTCTCGCATATCGGACCGATGACCCGCTCGGTCGCCGACGCGGCCCTGATGCTGAACGTGATCGCCGAGCCCGACCATCGGGACTGGACGGCGCTGCCCTACCAGGGCATCGACTACACTCAGGGCCTGGATGCCGGCATCAAGGGCCTGAAGGTCGCCTTCAGCCCGGATCTGGGCTACGCCCGGGTCGACGACGGGGTGGCCCGGGCCGTCGCCCAGGCGGTCACCGCGTTCGAGGAACTGGGCGCCCATGTGGAGCAGCGCGATCCCGGCTTCGAAAACCCCAAGGCGGTCTTCAGGACCCATTGGTGGGCCGGGGCCGCCGGCGCTTTCGCCGATCTGTCCGACGCGGAAAAGGCGCTGTTGGAGCCGGAATTGGCGCAGATCGTCGCCGAGGGCCAGGAATTGTCGGCCATGGACTATATGCGGGCCCTGGCCGGGCGCACCAAGCTGTGCATGACCATGCGGGCGTTCTTCCAGGAGTTCGATCTGCTGCTGACCCCGGCCCTGGCCGTACCGGCCTTCGACGTCGGCCTGTTGCGGCCGCCGGGCTGGCCCGAGGACGATACCTATTGGACCGATTGGACGCCGTTCTCCATTCCCTTCAACCTGAGCCAGCAGCCGGCCTGTTCGATCCCCTGCGGGTTCACCGCCGACGGCCTGCCGGTCGGCCTGCAGATCGTCGCCGACAGTTTTCGCGAGGATTTGGTGCTGCGGGCCGCCAAGGCGTTCGAGACCGCCCGGCCGATCACCGAACGGCCGGCCCTCTAGGCGGCGGTCGGCCGGACGCCAGGAAACCGGATCGCGCCATGACCGAGCTGTTGTCGGTGGCCGAGATGTACCGGGCCGACCGGGCCGCCATGGCGGCCGGCGTCGCCGGCCTGGAGCTGATGGAGCGGGCCGGCGCCGGCGTCGCGGCGGCGGTCCTGGACCGTTTTGGCGCCCGCCCGACGGCGGTGCTGTGCGGTCCCGGCAACAACGGCGGCGATGGCTTCGTCGTGGCCCGGCACCTGAAGGCGGCCGGGGCCAAGGTGCGCCTGGCCCTGCTGGGCGAACGCGGGAAGCTGCGCGGCGACGCGGCGGCGATGGCGCGGAAATGGCGCCCTCGCCCGCTGCCCTTGACGCCGGCGGCCCTGGACGGCGCCGAACTGGTGGTCGACGCGGTGTTCGGCGCCGGCCTGGCCCGGCCCGTCGATGGCGTCGTCAGGGACACCCTGGCCGCGGCGGTGGAAAGGCGGCTGCCGATCATCGCCGTCGACACCCCCAGCGGCGTACACGGCGATACCGGCGCCGTGCTGGGCTACGCCCCGCCGGCCGCCCTGACGGTCAGCTTCTTCCGGCCCAAGACCGGGCATCTGTTGTATCCCGGCCGTGGTCTGTGCGGCGAACTGCGGATCGTCGATATCGGCATCGCGGAGGCGGTGTTGGTGGACATCGGGCCGCGCACCTGGGCCAACGAACCGGAATTGTGGCGCGGCACCTGGCCGGTTCCGCCGCCGGACGGCCACAAATACCAGCGCGGTCATGCGGTGGTGTTGAGCGGCCGGCGCGGTAAGAGCGGCGCCGCCCGGCTGGCGGCGCGGGCGGCCCTGCGGGTCGGCGCCGGCCTGGTCACCGTGGCCTCGCCGCCTTCGGCGCTGGCCGAGAACGCCGCCCAGTTGACCGCCGTGATGATCGAACGCTGGCGCGATACTAAGGAATTCCGCCGCCTGCTGAGCGATCCCAGGCGAAACGCCGTGCTGCTGGGGCCGGGGGCGGGGGTCGACAGGACCCTGCGCGACAACGTCCGCGCCGCCCTGGCCCTGGGCAAGGCGGTGGTATTGGACGCCGACGCCCTGACCGCCTTCCAGCATGCCCGCAAGGGGCTGTTTCGGGCCATTGCCGCGCCCTGCATCCTGACCCCCCACGAGGGCGAGTTCGCCCGCCTGTTCCGCCATCGCGGCAGCAAGTTGGAGCGGGCCCGCCGGGCGGCGGCGGCCTGCGGTGCCGTGGTGCTGTTGAAGGGAGCCGATACGGTGATCGCCGCCCCCGACGGCCGCGCCGCCATCAACCGCAACGCGCCGCCGGAACTGGCCACCGCCGGGGCCGGCGACGTCCTCGCCGGCTTCTGCCTCGGCCTGCTGGCCCAGGGCATGCCGCCCTTCGAGGCGGCGGCGGCGGCCTGTTGGCTGCACGGCGCCGCCGCCCGGGCCTTCGGGCCCGGCCTGATCGCCGAGGACCTTGCCGAATGCCTGCCGAAAGTGCTACGCGACCTCCCGGCAAATTGAAAATTTGGTAACCCTCCCCATGTCATCCTGCGTGAGATGCTGATGCTGGATCGCGAGAGCTTTTTCGATCGCACTTTGGCGCCGTTGCGCCGGGCCCTGTTCGGCGGGGCCGGGGAGCGGACGGCGGCCGGCGAATTGTCGGATTCCGGCGTCGAGAAGCTGAAGGAACGGATCGAGGCCTGCCTGGACCAGCGTGGCGGCGAGGTTTCCTCGCGGGCCCGGGCGGCCGAATTGGGGCATCTGTATCTCGGCCTGGGCGCAGAGGCGCGGCAGCGCTTCCTGCGTCTCTTGGCCGAGGACTACGGCATCGACCGGCCCAGGGTCGACACCGCCATCACCGCCTTGCAAGGCGCCAAGACGGCCGACGAGGAACGCCGGGCCGAACGCAATCTGCGTGCCACCCTGGTGCCACGCCGTTTCAATTTATTGACACAATTCAATGCTTTACCACAAGGCGTTAAGTTTTTAGTTGATCTTCGCGCGGACCTGTTGCCGCTGGCCCGCGAGGATCAGGTGCTGGCCGCCCTGGACGGCGATCTGCGGGAATTGCTGCGCTCGTGGTTCGACATCGGCTTCCTGGACCTGCGCCGCATCACCTGGGACGAGTCGGCCGCGTTGCTGGAAAAACTGATGGCCTACGAGGCGGTGCACGAAATCCGCTCGTGGGACGATCTGCGCAATCGGCTGGATTCCGATCGCCGCTGTTTCGCCTTCTTCCACCCGCGCATGCCGGACGAGCCGTTGATCTTCGTCGAGGTCGCCCTGGTCAGCGGCATGGCCGACAATGTCCAGGTGCTGCTGGATGAGCACGCGCCCGAAGGCGACCCGCGGCGCGCCGACAGCGCCATCTTCTATTCCATTTCCAACGCCCAGGCCGGCCTGGCCGGGATCAGCTTCGGCGATTTCCTGATCAAGCGGGTGGTCGACGAACTGCGCGGCGAACTGCCCAACCTGAAGACCTTCGCCACCCTGTCGCCGCTGCCCGGCTTCCGCCGTTGGCTGCAAACCCTGCTGGAGGCGGACGGTGATCGTCCCTGGGGCGAGACGGAAGAACGGCGCCTGGTCGAGGCCGCCGGCATCGACGGCGGCGCGGCCGCCCTGCGCGCCCTGTTGGCGCGGGCCGACTGGTATCAGGACCAGGGCGCCCAGGATGCCCTGCAACCGGTCCTGACATCCTTGGCGGCGCGCTACCTGCTACACGGCCGGCGCGGCCAGCGGGCCCTCGACCCGGTGGCGCATTTCCATCTTTCCAACGGCGCCCGCCTGGAGCGGGTCAACTGGCTGGGCGATACCTCGCCCAACGGCCTCGAACAGTCGGCCGGGCTGATGGTCAACTACCTCTACAAGCTCGGCGACATCGAGCAGAACCACGAAGCCTATCGCGGCCGCGGCAAGATCAGCGCCTCGGCCCAGGTCCGCCGACTGTTGAAAGGCTGACCCCGGCTATTCCGCCAGGCACGGCCGGCGGCGTGCCCTATCCCCTATTGTGGTAGCGTTTCCGGTGGACGCTCGGGCAACGCCCGAGGTGCCGGTCGACCATCGCCATATCGGAGGATTATCCGTGCCTGACTATCGATCCCACCGCACCACCAAGGGCAGCAACAGCATCGCCGGCCGGGCGCTCTGGATGGCGACCGGCACGAAACTGGAAGATCTGGAAAAGCCGATCATCGCCATCGCCAACTCCTATACGCAGTTCGTCCCCGGCCACGTGCATCTGAAGGACCTTGGCGATCTGGTCGCCGCTGAGATTGCCAAGGGCGGTGCCGTGGCGAAGGAATTCAATACCATCGCCGTCGACGACGGCATCGCCATGGGCCACGAGGGCATGCTTTACAGCCTGCCGTCGCGGGAGTTGATCTCGGATTCCGTGGAATACATGGTCAACGCCCATTGCGCCGATGCGCTGGTCTGCATCTCCAACTGCGACAAGATCACCCCCGGCATGTTGATGGCGGCCTTGCGCCTGAACATCCCGGCGATCTTCGTGTCCGGCGGACCGATGGAGGCCGGCAAGCTCGAGCTGGACGGCGAGGTCAGGATCATCGATGGCGTCGACGCCATGATCGCCGCCGGCGATCCGAATACCCCCGAGGAAGATCTCGAGAAAATGCTGGAGGTAGCCTGTCCCACGTGCGGTTCCTGCGCCGGCATGTTCACCGCCAATTCGATGAACTGCCTGGCCGAGGCATTGGGGCTGGCCTTGCCGGGGAACGGCAGTCTGGTAGCCACCCACGCCAACCGCGAGCAATTGTTTATCGACGCCGGCAAGCGCATCGTCGAATTGACCCGGCAATATTACGAGGCCAACGACGACAGCACGCTGCCCCGCAATATCGCCAACTTCGAAGCCTTCGAGAATGCCATGCGCATGGACATCGCCATGGGCGGTTCCACCAACACGGTGCTGCATCTCCTCGCCGCCGCGCACGAGGCCGAGGTTCCCTTCACCATGGCCGACATCGACCGCTTGTCGCGGGAAGTGCCCCATCTCTGCAAGGTGTCGCCGTCGATCCAGAAGTACCACATGGAGGACGTGCATCGCGCCGGCGGGGTGCTGGGGATCCTGGGCGAGTTGGAGCGCACCGGCCAACTGCACACCGAGGTGCGCAACGTCCTCGGCCTCAGCCTGGGCGAAACCCTGGAAAAATGGGATATCCGACGCGGCGCGGACGAGGCCGCGCAACGGTTCTATGCCTCCGCCCCCGGCCGAATACGAACCATCACCGCCTTTTCCCAGGACAGCTACTATGACGGTTTGGACCTGGACCGGGCCGAGGGTTGCATTCGCGATATCGAACATGCCTACAGCCGGGACGGCGGCCTGGCGGTGCTGTACGGCAATCTGGCGGCGGACGGCTGCATCGTGAAGACGGCGGGCGTCGATGAAGGCCTGATGACCTTCGCCGGCCGGGCCAAGGTATTCGAAAGCGAACGGGCGGCTGCCGAGGGCATTCTGGCCGGGCAGGTCACGCCGGGGGACGTCGTGGTGATCCGCTACGAGGGCCCGAAAGGCGGTCCCGGCATGCAGGAAATGCTGCGGGTCACCAGCCTGCTGAAGGCGGTCGGTCTGGGCAAGAGCTGCGCCTTGATCACCGATGGCCGTTTTTCCGGCGCCACGTCCGGCCTGTCGATCGGTCATATCTCGCCGGAGGCGGCCGAAGGCGGGGAAATCGGCCTGGTCGAGGATGGCGACGAGATTGCCATCGATATTCCCGGCCGCGGACTGCACTTGAATGTTGCTCGGGAGGAGTTGGACAGCCGGCGCCAGGCCATGGATGCCCTGGCCGACGACGCCTGGCAACCCGACCGGGACCGGCAGGTCAGCGTCGCCCTGCGGGTCTACGGGGCCGTGGTGCGCAGCGCCGCCTTCGGCGCCGTCCGTGACCCGGCCCAGGTGGCGACGATGCCCCGGCGCGCGGGCGACTAGCCGTTGGATCCGGCGATGGAGCCGAGTTGACCGTTATTTGCTATGATGCACCGATCCGAGGCCGGCGGCGGCGTGACACCTCGCCAGCGACCTCATGGGGAACGAGGAGAGCAGGATGAGCACCGACACCATGGTCGATGCCGTCGCCCTTCGTGAGGAAGTGAAGCAGAAGTATCGCGAGGTCGCGGTCGAACCGCATGGGAGCTACCATTTCCATACCGGTCGGCCGCTGGCCCGGCGCCTGGGCTATGACGATGCCGTGGTCGGGGCGTTGCCCGACGTAGCGGTGGAGTCCTTCGCCGGCGTCGGCGATCCTTTCTCGCTGCGTCCGCTCGAAGCGGGTGAACGGGTGGTCGATATCGGTTCCGGCGGCGGCTTCGATTGTTTCGTGGCGGCCGCCCAGGTGGGTGCCGGCGGCCACGTCGTCGGCATCGACATGACCGAGGAAATGCTGACAAAGTCCCGGGCCACGGCCAACCGCATGGGGCTGCGGCACGTCGAGTTCCGCGAGGGCCTGGTCGAGCGGATGCCGATCGAGGACGGCTGGGCGGACGTGGTGATCTCGAACGGCGTGATCAACCTGTGCGCCGACAAGCGCGCGGTGTTCGCCGAGATCGACCGGGTCCTCCGCCCGGGCGGCACCTTGCAGTTCGCCGACATCGCCAACGGCCAGCCGGTGCCGGAAGAGGCGGTGCAGAACATCGATCTGTGGACCGCTTGAATTGCCGGTGGCCTGCCGTGTGCAGGCTGGCGCAAGATGATCGAGGATAGCGGTTTCGTCGACGTCCGCATCGGCCCGCCCTTCGATACCTTCGGCGGTGCCGGCGGCGAGGAAAACGCCCGCCGCTTCGAGGTCTACGGCTACGCCTTCATCGCCCGCAAGCCGGGCTGAAGCGTCGCCGTTGTTCTCCGAGACCGCGACGCGTCACGGGGACATGACCTTTTTCCCGGCACGGGAACAAAGGATCGTGTACCCGTTGCGCGCCCTCCGTCGCTGCCCGGTTGGTCTCTGACAACCCGCCGTGCCGGTACCGCGTCCGTGTCGTAGAACAACGGGTACACGATCCCATTTACCTGCGGCAAATGGGTCATGTCCCCCTTGTCCCCGTAGATCGTGTCCCCGTTGCGCGCCCTCCGTCGCTGCCCGATTGACCTCGGACAACCCGCCGTGCCGGTACCGCGTCCGTGCCACCGAACAACGGGTACACGATCCCAATTCCCTGCGGGAATTCGATCATGTCCCCGTTGTTCCCCGAGGTCTTGTCCACCGAATTCATCCCTCGGCGAATTGCCGCTGGATGGCCCGGCGGTCGATCTTGCCGACGCCGGTCAGGGGCAGGGTGTCGACCACGGCGATGCGGCGCGGGTGCGAGAAGGCCGGGCCGTGATCGAGGCAGAATTGCTTCAGCCCCTCGCCGTCGGTGGCAGCGCCCTCGGTTGTGACCACCATGGCCACCGGTACCTCGCCCTTGGTCGGGTGCGGGATCGGCACGACGCAGACGTTGACCACGTCGGCATGGCGCAACAGCAAATTCTCCACCTCGATGGGATAGACGTTCTCGGCCCCGCACTGGAACATATCGTCGGTGCGGCCGCGAAAATGGAACAACCCCACGGCATCGCGATGGAACAGATCGCCGGTGCGCAGCCAGCCGTCCCGCAAACGCTCGGCGTTGACCTCGGCCAGATTGTGGTAGCCCGGCGTGACGCCGGGACTGCGCAGCCAGAGTTCGCCGAAATCGTCGGCCTCGCGGCCGTCCTCGTCCAGCATTTTGGCTTCGCAGCCGTCCACCAGGGTGCCGGCGCTGCCATGGGGCGGCTGCGGCCCGGACATCCGGCCGCCCATGGCGATCGGCCCGGCCTCGGTCAGGCCGTAGCCCTGGAAGATCGGCACGCCGAAGGTTTCCTGCACGTCCTCCAACAGGCGCGGCGGGCAGGGGGCCGAGCCGACCAGCAGCGCCCGCAGGGCCGAGAGGTCCGAGGAGGCAATCAGCTCGCGATGCTCCAGCAACAGGGCGAACACCGTCGGCACGGATATGGTGTAGCTGCAGCGAAAGTCCGCCAGGGCCTGGATGAAGGCGCGCGGCTCGAACTGGTTCAGCACCACCATGGAGCCGCCGACCCGCAGCATCGGCTTGACGACGCCGGAGAAGGCGTTCTTGTGGTACAGCGGGTTGGCCGTCAGGGCTCGCGCGCCCGGCTCGAACAGCCGATCGAAATGCCGACCACAGGCCTCCAGGTTCCAGATCTGTCCGGCGTGGGTCAGGGGCACGCCCTTGGGCCGGCCGGTCGAACCCGAGGTGTAGGGCTGCATCAGGATCGCTTCGCCGCCGGCGGCGGGCCCGTCGAACGCCGCCGCCGCCGCCAGCAAAGTCTCATAGTCCAGCCAGCCGCCCCGTTCGCCGGCGACGCAAATGCGTGGCGCGATGCCGAGTGCCTCGACCTCGTCCAAGGCCGCCGGGCAGGCGGCCGGTTCGACCAGCGCCGCCACTGCGGCGGCATCCTCGAGGATGAAGCGGATGGTGTCGGCGCCCAGCCTGGTGTTGATGGGCACCGGCACGGCGCCCATTCGCATGGCGCCGATGACGATCTCGACATATTCGATACGGTTGCCGACGCAGACCGCGAAACGGTCACCCGCCTTAAGGTCGAGGGCGCGCAGCATCGCCGCGACCCGGTCCAGGCGATCCTGCAATTCACCATGGCCGCGTTCGCGCACCCGACCGTCGATGACGTCGATAACGGCGGTTTTCTTGGGATGGCTCAGGGCCAACTCGGCGCCGACATAGCCGACGTTGTCGTTGTACATGCGGTCCTTTCCTCTTCGTTATTTCTTCTTATCGGGGTAACCGTGCTGCCAATGTGATCCTTCGAGCCGGGGCAGGCCGTCATCCATGTTTATCCAGGGCAGTTTCGAGCCGATCCAGATATGGTCCTGCGGGCTCACCCGCTCCGGCTCGTCCAGGCTGCCGGCGGAGATGTCGATTTCTTCCGGGTGGTTGACCGCCAGATAGGCGAGCGAGGTGCCGCAAGTGGCACAAAACTGCCGTTCGACCTCGGCCGAGGAGCGGTATCCGGCGGCCTCGCCCTGGCTATAGGCGAAGTCGCCGGCGGCCAGGGTGATCCAGGTGATGAACGGGGCGCCGCTGGCACGCCGGCAGGTCGCGCAATGGCAATGGGTGACCACCAGCGGTTCGCCGCTGATCCTGTAGCGCACGGTGCCGCATAAACAACCGCCTGTCAGTTCCATCGCCTGTTACCCCCGGGGTGAACGTGATAATCGAGGTGATCGGCCTATCCTGCCGCGCCGGCGCGGCCCTGAACAGGCGTTTGCATTGCCATTCGTCGTTAACCTTTTGTTAACGACAATTTAATAGCGTCGAATCGTCCAGCGTCGGCGGTAATTGCTTGGATGGGAATTCGACAACGATGTTTTTTCAACGCCACGATCCCCAGGCCGCCCTGGCCGAAGGCGGGTTGTTTCAGCGCCAACTGGGCCACAACCAGATGGAAATGGCGCGGATCCACGCCCTGACCACCGGGCCGTCGGGCATCCGCCATGTTCGTTTCCGCCTGTCCCTGCCTGGGATCAACGACGGCGGCGATCTGCGCATTCTGGCCGCCGACGTTTTCGCGCAGCTTTACCAGCCGGCCGAACCGACGGCCACGGGCTGATCGATCAAGCCATTTCGCGACTTGGTTTCCGGCGCGGGCCGTCCCGCCGCATGGCAAATGGCGCCGGTATTGCTATATTCCAGGGCACCGCATCCTTGGGAGCACGCGCGAGATGACCACGCCGGCACGGCCGGACGCCGTCAGCGGAAAATCCAACCGGGGCCGTGAACTGGACCTGTTGCGGGCCTTGGAACGCAAGGTGTTATGGCTGTCCACCTGGATGATCCACCACGCCAACCATCTGCGGCCCAATCGCGACGGTTTGAAGGTGGGCGGTCACCAGGCCTCCTCGGCCAGCCTGGCGACCCTGATGACGGCCCTGTACTTCCAGGTCCTGCGGCCGGCTGACCGGGTCGCCGTGAAGCCCCATGCCAGCCCGGTATTCCACGCCATCCAGTACCTGCTGGGCCGGCAGAGCCGCGACAAGCTGATCGATTTCCGCGCCCTGGGCGGGGCGCAGTCCTATCCCTCGCGCACCAAGGACATCGACGAGGTCGACTTCTCCACCGGTTCCGTCGGCCTCGGCGTGGCGATGACCGCCTTCGCCTCGCTGGTCCAGGACTATGTCAGCATGAAGGGCTGGCTGGGCGAGAAGCCGCCCCTGGGCCGCATGGTCGCCCTGATGGGCGATGCCGAGCTGGACGAGGGCAATATCTTCGAGGCCATGCTGGAAGGCTGGAAGCACGACATCCGCAATACCTGGTGGGTGGTCGACTACAACCGGCAAAGCCTGGATTCGGTGATCGCCGACCGCCTGTTCGCCCGGGTCGACGATATCTTCCGCACCACCGGCTGGCGGGTGATCACCCTGAAGTACGGCTACATGCTGCAATCGGTGTTCGAGCAGACCGACGGCGAGGCCCTGCGGCAGTGGATCGACGATTGCCCCAATTCGCTGTACTCGGCCCTGACCTACAAGGGCGGTCCGGGCTGGCGCGAGCATCTGCGCCGTGACCTGGGCGACGTGCCGGGCCTGCGGCCGATCATCGAGGACTATGACGATGCCGCCCTGCACGATCTGATGACCAACCTGGCCGGTCACGACATGGCGGCGGTGCTGGACTGCTTCGACGGCGTCGAGGGGGACGAGCCGACCTGTTTCATCGCCTACACCGTGAAGGGCAAGGAATTGCCCCTGGCCGGCCACAAGGACAACCACGCGGGCCTGATGAGCCCGGAACAGATGGCCGAATTCCAGGCCCGCATGGGCATCGCGGATGGCCAGGAATGGGAACCGTTCGCCGGCCTGGCGGCCGAACCGGAAGAATTGCGCGCGTTCCTGGGCGAGGTGCCGTTCTCGGACGGCGAACCGCGCCGCCGCCAGGCACCGCGCATCGCCCTGCCGGCCGAACTGCCGCCGCCCGACGGTGGTCGGGAGATCTCCACCCAGGAGGCCTTCGGCCGTATCCTGTTCGAGATCGCCGGCCAGGACGACGATTTCGCCCGCCGCATCGTCACCGCCTCGCCGGACGTCACCGTCTCGACCAACCTGGGCGGCTGGGTCAATCGCCGGGGCATTTTCGACCGCCACCCGCGGGAGGACATCTTCCGCGAGGAGAAGGTCGTCTCGGCCCAGCGCTGGGCGATGCACCCCGACGGCCAGCACATCGAGCTGGGCATCGCCGAGAACAACCTGTTCCTGACCCTGGCGGCCCTGGGCCTGTCCGCCTCGCTGTTCGGCCAGCGGCTGTTGCCCATCGGCACCCTCTACGATCCTTTCATCAGCCGTGGCCTGGATGCCCTGAACTACGCCTGTTACCAGGACGCCCGCTTCATGCTGGTCGGCACCCCCTCCGGCATTACCCTGGCGCCCGAGGGCGGCGCCCATCAGTCCCTGGTGACGCCCTTGATCGGCATCGGCCAGGACAAGATGAGCGGCTTCGAGCCGGCCTTCGTCGACGAACTGGCGGTGATCATGCGCTGGGGCTTCGAGCATATGCAGGCCGAGGACGGCGGATCCGTCTACCTGCGCCTGACCACCCGGGCGGTGGCCCAGCCGGAACGGGCGATGAACCATGCTCTGCGGGAGCAGATCCTGGCCGGCGCCTATTGGCTGGTGCCGCCCCGTACCGGCGCCGATCTGGCCATCGTCTGTTGCGGCGCCGTGGTGCCCGAGGCGATCGCCGCCCACCAGGACATCCTGCCCGATATTCCCGGCGCCGGCCTGCTGGTGGTGACCTCGCCCGATTTGGCCTACCGCGATTGGAACCACGCCTGGCGGCAGCGGGCTCGGGGCCGCTACGAGGCGCGCAGCCATATCGGCCGGCTGCTGGATCCACTGGCCCGGGATGCCGCCCTGGTGACGGTGATCGACGGCCATCCCTCGGCCCTGTCCTGGCTCGGCTCGGCCTCGCGGCGGCGGGTGTTCAGCCTGGGCGTCGAGAACTTCGGCGAATCCGGTGATATCGACGATCTCTACCGGGTCCACGGCATCGACCGCGAGGCCATCCTGGACGCCTGCGCCGCCGCCTGCCTGAGCCGCTAAAACACCCACCATGGCAAAGATGACGGCGGCCGACTTAGTACCCACTATCGCAATAGGATGGTACGTCTGATCGCCCCATCGTGCCCGCCGGGTAGGAGGGGGCGTGCAGGCGATGTGGGGCATCGTCAAACGCCGCCGACGCCGCCGGCGAGCCCGAGGGGGCGACCCGAAGGGCGGCTTTGCAGGCCCCTCGGACGGCGTCGCGCGGCCCTTGCGATGCG
>JASLMH010000081.1 GCA_030746635.1 Alphaproteobacteria bacterium
GCCGCCAAGACGCCGCGGCAGACCAAACCGCGGCCTCGAAGGAGGCTCGCCGAGTGTTTTCACACACCCAAGACCCAGGGCAGCCATTCCGGACCACCCATCGACAAAAGTTCAGTGAACTGTCACCAATTCGGACTGGCCTTATGCTTGCGGTGGCACGGGCGTGAGCACCGGTTTGCCGTCGAAATGGGCGCGCAGGTTGTCGTAGACAAGATCGGCCATGGCGCGGCGGGTTTCGTGGGTGGACGAGGCGATATGCGGCGTCAGCACCACGTTCTCCATCGCCATCAGTTCGGCCGGCACCTCGGGCTCGCCATCGAAGACGTCGAGCGCCGCGCCGGCGATGCGGCCATCCCGCAGGGCCGCGACCAGGGCCGCTTGATCGACGATCGCGCCCCGCGCCGCGTTGATCAGGAAGCCGGCCGGCCCCAGCGCGTCCAACACCGTGGCGTCGACCAGCCCACGGTTGGCCTCGCCGCCTTCACAAGAGACCAGCAGGATGTCGCTGGCGTCGGCCAGGTCGCGCAGGGTCGGGTAGGACCGGTAGGTCAGATCGCCCATCGGCTTGATATCGTGATAGGCGATATTGAGGCCGAAGACTTCGGCCCGACGGGCGACGGCGCTGCCGATCCGTCCAAGCCCGAGGATGCCGAGCCGCTTGCCGCGCACGGTGGTGCCGAGGTCCATGCGGCCCTGCCGCCACCTACCGGCGCGAAGATAGCGTTCGGCCTCGCCGATCCGTCGCGGCGCCATCAGGATGAAGGTCATGGCGAGATCGGCGACGTCGCCGGTCAGAACGTCGGGCGTGTGGGTGACGATCACGCCACGGGCCTGGGCCGCGACGACGTCGGTGGAATCAAAGCCGACGCTGAACGAGGCAATGATCTCCAGGTTCTCCAGCCGGTTGATCAGATCGGCGTTCGGGCCCTTCATGCCGCTGGCCAGGATGCCGCGAATGCGCGGCCCGATGTCGGCAAGCAGCCCGTCCGGATCGGCCGGGTCGATGAAGTCGTGCAGGGTGAATTCCTGCTCCAGTCGTTCGACCAGGAACGGCGGTACCAGCGAAACCTGCAACAGATCGACCACGCTTGCCCTCCATTGGCGGCGTTCGAGCTCCGGCGATGATGCCGGCGGAAGTATCGCCTCGAAGGCCGCCTCTGGCTAAGCACGACAAGGCGAACCGGCCGGCCAGCTTGTGGTGGGCCGTGGGAACCGCCAAGATAAGAAAAAAGTCTGGAGGAAACGATGCAAGACATCGCCATCACCGGCCTGGGCGTGATTTCCTCGCTCGGCCATAATGTCGCGGAATTCTGCCGGAATCTGTCGGCCGCGCATGTGGTCGTCGGCCCGACGCCGTGGAACAACGAACCCAGCCTGGAAAACGTCTGGATGTCCATGGTCGAGAACTTCCGGGCCGAGGACTGGATGGACGAACGGGTGGTGGACGGCACCGACCGTTTCGCCCAGTACGCCATCGCCGCCGCCGTGCAGGCGGTCGAGGCCTGCGGCATCGACGAACTGGACGCCGAACGCACCGCCGTGGTCGTCGGCACCTCGTGCGGCGGCACGGAAACCATCACCCAATCCCAGGAGGGCCTGGACCGGGAAGGCCCTTCAGGCGTCGACCGCAAGCTGCAGATCAAGGCCTGGCCGAACATGGCGGCCGGTCAGATCGCCCTGCGCTGGAAACTGCACGGCCCGCTGTTGACCATCACCACCGCCTGCGCCTCCTCGATCGACGCCATCGGCACGGCGGCCCGGCTGATCGAGCGCGGCGACTGCGATGTCGCCATCACCGGCGGCTGCGAGTCCGGCCGCACGCGCCTGACCAAGATCGCCGGCGGCCTGCTCGGCATGATGAGCCCGCAGTCCGATCCCTACAAGGCCTGCCGGCCCTTCAACACCGAACGTTTCGGCGTCATGGGCGGCGAGGGCGCCGGCATGGTGATCCTGGAACGGGCCGATCTGGCCCGGGCGCGCGGGGCGAAAATCCACGGCTATCTGCGCGGCTACGCCTCGCTCTCGGATGGCTACCACCCCTCCTCCTCGAACCCCGACGGCAGTTGGGAAGCCCGCACCATGGAAATGGCGATCGAGGATGCCGGCCTGCCCGGCGGTCCCGACGACGTGGACGCCGTGATCGCCCACGGCACCGGCACGCCGCTGGGCGACATCGCCGAGATCAAGGCCATCAACCGGATTTTCGGCGGCCGCGAGAAGACCTTGAAGGTCGCCTCGATCAAGGGCCACGTCGGCCACACCGCCGGCGCCGCCGGGGTGATGGGCCTGCTGGCGGCGCTGCACAGCATGCACGAAAGCGCCCTGGTGCCGACCGCCGGTACCACCGATGTGATGCCCGAGGCGGATTTCGAAGTGGTGATCCAGCAACCCTCGCCGGGGGAGCTGAACACCATGCAGGTCAACGGCTTCGGTTTCGGCGGCCAGAACGCTTCCCTGGTGGTAACCCGGAACTAAGGAGCGCAAAGCCGGCAGGTTCGCCGAAAACGCTACGAACCCATGCCAAGATGCAAAGGGCATGGCCTGTCCCGTTCACCCTTCGAGACGAGCCTGCGGCTCTCCTCAGGGTGAGGTGCTCCTCATGCTGAGGAGGGCGCGCAGCGCCCGTCTCGAAGCAGGTCTATCGGTCAATCCTTCCGCTATTCGACCTAAGGCATCACCCCGAAGCGGGGCACCGGTTCGGCCGGCATCCGGCGGCGCGCAAGGGCGCGCTCGAGGGCGGCGATCAGGCGCGGGCGGGTTTCCCTGGGATCGATGATGTCGTCGATCTTGACCTGCTCGGCGGCCGGGAAGGCGCCGCACAGGTCGGTGAACTGGCTTTCCAGTTCCGCCTGCAGGGCGGCCGGGTCCGCCGCCGCCTCGAGATCGGCGCGATAGGCCGCCTTGATGCCGCTTTCGAGCGGGATGGCGTTGAAGTCGGCCGTCGGCCAGGCCAGCACCGAGGATTGCCCGGCCCCGTAGCCGCCCATGGCGCAGGCGCCGTAGCCGAACCCCTTGTGGACGACCACCGTGAACAGCGGCACCCGGGCATAGGCGAAGGAATGCGCGATGGTCATGCCGACCCGCAAGGCCGCTTCCTGTTCCGACTTCGGCCCGGTCATCACCCCCGGCGTGTCCATCAGAAACACGATCGGCAGGTGGTAGGCATTGCAGAGGTCCATGAAATGGCGATGCTTGCCGCCGGCGGCGGCGGTGATGGAGCCGGACATCACCTTGGGCTGATTGGCGATGACGCCGATGGCCTGACCGTTCAGGCGGGCGAAACCGGTGATCATCATTTTGGCGAAATCGGGCTTGATCTCGAAAAAACTGTCCCGGTCGACGACCATCTCGATCACCCGGTACATATCGTACGGTCGCCGCCGGTTCTGCGGAATGATCTCGGCCAGGCCCTCCTCGGTTCGGCCCGGGTCGTCGTCGCAGCCGTCCGCGGGGGGATATTGATAGGCGTTGGACGGCAGATACGAGAGGAACCGCTTGATCTGGTCGATCGCCTCGGCGTCGTCGGCGGCTTGGTTGTCGGCGACGCCGGAGATGCGGCAATGCAGGTCCGAGCCGCCGAGCTCCTCCTTGCCGACGACCTCGCCGGTGGCGCTTTCCACCAGCGGCGGGCCACCGGCGGCCAGCATCGCGGTGCCGCGCACCATGACGATGAATTCCATCATCGCCGCGATCAGGGCGGAATCGCCGGCCACCGGGCCCATCACCGCGCAGACCTGCGGCACGGTGCCGGAAAGCCGGGCGATCTCCATGAAATGGTGCATCGGCACCAGACCCTCGCCGACCGATTCATCGGTGCGCGCGCCGGCGCCGTCGAACAGCCAGACCAGCGGCACCTGGTCGCGGCCGGCCAGTTCGACCATGCGGCGCTTCTTGACCAGGTTGTTGCCGCCGACGGAGCCGCCAAGCACGGTGAAATCCTCGGAGACGACGCCGACGGTGCGGCCGTCGACCCGGCCGAAGCCGGTGACCACGCCGTCGGCCGGCGTCCGCTTGCCGGCGATCTTCGGCACCGGGGTATGGGCGTGCGAGGCCAGTTGGCCGATCTCCTCGAAGCTGCCGGGCTCGACCAGCAGATCGACCCGTTCGCGCACCGTCAGCTTGCCGGACTGGCGCTGCCGCTCGACCCGCCGCTCGCCACCCAACAACAGGCTGTCGGCCTGCCGCCGCCGCAATTCCTCGACCAGTTCACGCATGACGATCTCCACCGAACATCGTTTGGCGGACATCCTGCGCGGCGCCGGGGGGTCAAGGCAACGCAAGAAGGAGTTGGGCGGTGCTGCCGTCAGCCGGCGCCGATGCTTGAGCCAAGATGCAAAAGGCATGGCTTGTCCCATTCACCCTTCGAGACGAGCCTGCGGCTCTCCTCAGGGTGAGGTGCTCCTCATGCTGAGGAGGGCGCGCAGCGCCCGTCTCGAAGCAGGTCTGTCGGTCGATCTTTCGGTAATTCGGTATCAGCCGCCGTACAGCTTCAGGGTCTCGCGGGCGATGATGATTTTCTGGATCTCGCTGGTGCCGGCGCCGATTTCATGGTGCTTGGCGTCCCGGTAGAGGCGGGCCGCCTGGTATTCCTCCATCAGGCCGTACCCGCCGAGTATCTGCACCGCCTCCCGCGAGGCCTCGACGGCGACCTGGGAAGCATAGAGTTTGAGGATGGCGGCATCCCTGGTCACCGTCTCGCCGCGTTCGAGGGCGCGGACCAGGTGATAGAACATCAGCCGGGCGGTTTCGATGCCCATGGCCATGGTCGCGATCTTGTCCTGGATCATCTGGTACTGGGCGATCGGCCGGCCGAAGACCTCGCGCTGCAGGGCATAGGGCGCGGCCACGTCGAGGCAGGCCTGGGCGATACCGACGGTGGAGGCGCCCTCGAACACCCGTTCCAGATCCAGCCCTTCCAGCATGTAGTGGAAGCCCCGGTCGACCTCGCCAAGGATCTGCGCCGCCGGCACCCGGACGTCGGATAGGAAGACTTCGGCGGTCGGTGAACTCTTCAGGCTCATCTTGTCGAACGGCTCGCCCACCGACAGCCCCTCCATATCCCGGTCGACGATGAAGCAGGTGCCGCCGTCGGCGCGGCGGTCCTCGCCGCTGGTCCGCGCGAAGACCAGGAAGAACGCCGAGATGGGCGCATTGGTGATGAACGTCTTGGAGCCGTCGACCAGCCAATCGGCGCCGTCCCTGCGGCCGACGGTGCGCGGGCTCAGCGCGTCGGAGCCGCCATGGGGCTCGCTCAGGCAGATCGAGGCGGAGCACTCGCCCCTGATCAGCGGCACCAGGTACTTCCGCTTCTGCTCCTCGCTGCCGTGGTTGGCGAGATGGCGTGCCACCAGGCTGATGTTGACGAAGATCGAGGCATCGAGGCCGGCGTTGACCCGCGCCGTCTCCTCCGCCACCAGGGCCCGGGTCATCAGCGAGGCGCCGGCGCCGCCGTAGGCCTCGGGCAGGTAGGTACCGAGCAACCCGAGTTCGCCCATGGCCGGCAACAATTCCGGCGGCGGCCGCCCCTCCTTTTCCATCCGCGGCACCAGGGGGACGACCTGTTCGGCCATGAAGCGGCGCACCACGTCCAGGAAAGCGCGTTCGTCGTCGCTCAGCATGGCGGCGGCAACGGAGTTGGCGGACATCATCGACTCCTAGCGGGATACCGTAGGTTGGACCGTCTAATTCACCACATAGTAGCGAAAAACCGTGCGCTTTTGATGCCGGTGGCCGGTGCCGACGATGACATGCCGAGTCAACCAATCATGCGGACCGGCAGCCACTTCGAAGGTTGGCGACAGCCGCATGTAGTAGGACGACGGGTCGACCTCCTGCTTGGCGCGAAATGCCTCCAACACCGATTTTGGGCCATGGCGGTAGCCGCGGTTCCTGATCAGGATCGGCGTGCCATCGGCTGCTTCCAGAAGGTAGGCGGCCTCGAATTCGATGACGTCGTCGTCGCGGAAATAGGGATAGTCACCGCCCGTATTCGCCAGCGCCCGTCCGCTAAGGCGCGGCCCTTCGATGGTGCCGCCCAGAATGTTGGCAAAGCCGCGATTGAGATGGCCGGCCGAGCCGAACCGAACGATTTCCGCCACATCCAGCGTCACTTGAAACGCGAACTCCAGGGTCGGTTCCGGAATGTTCATGGCTGGCTCCATTCTTTTGGCTACACCAGATCGGCCCTGGGCATCAGATCGGTTTGGCGGCGTGGGCATTCGGGCCGACGCCGATCCGGGCGACCCAAGGATATCCTCGCGATCTAGACGGCCTGCTGGAAACGTTCCCGGCAGGTGCGAATGACCTCGTCGCCGGGACGCCGCCACCAGTTCGCGGCGGAGAAGATCTCGACCTCGATCAGGCCCGCATATCCGGCCGCCTCGACGGCGGCCCGCATGGCCGGCAGGTCGATCACGCCGTCGCCCATCATGCCACGGTCCAGCAGCAGATCCGTGGTCGGCACCAGCCAGTCGCAGACGTGGAAGGCCAGGATGCGGCCACGGGCGCGGGCGATCTGGGTCGCCAGGTCCGGGTCCCACCAGACATGGTAGGCATCGACGGCGACGCCGATCCCCTCGCCCAATTCGTCGCACAGGTCGAGGGCCTGCGAGAGGGTGTTGATGGCGCAACGGTCGGCGGCGTACATCGGGTGCAGGGGTTCGATAGCCAGGGGCACGCCGGCGGCCCGGGCCCGCGGCAGCACGGCGCCCAGGGCATCGCGGATCATCGATCGGGCGCCCGGCAGATCGCGGGAGCCTTCGGGCAGGCCGCCGGCGACGATGACCAGGCAGTCGGCGCCCAGGGCCACCGCCTGTTCGACCGCCAATAGGTTGTCGTCGATGCGGGCCTGGCGTTCGGCGGCGTCGGCGGCCGGGAACTGGCCGGCCCGGCACAGCCCCGAGACCCGCAGGCCATGCTCCCCGATCAGCGAAACCGCCCGGTCCAGCCCGCATTCCGCCAGCTTGTCGCGCCAGATCGAGATGCCGGTGACGCCGTGCGCCGCATAGGCCGCGATCGCCTCGGCCAGGCTGTGCTGCTCGCGGGTGGTCGCCTGGTTGATCGACATCCGCCCAATCTCAGCCATGGGGCATCTCCCGCATGGCGGTGAAGTCCGGCTCGGCGCCGACGGCGAAGCCCGGCCGGTCCAAACTGCCCAGGTCGATCTGGCCGTCCCGGATGGTCAGCCGGACGACGCCGTCGGCCGAATGATAGATGTCCGGATGGGCCGCCAGGAACGCCGCCTGCTCGCCCTCCGGTATGCCGGACATCCCATTGACGTAATGATGGCCGTTGCGTTCGACGTGGCGAATACCCAACAGGTTGACCAGGGCCAGATCCTGCTGCACCGAGACGCCGGCCTGGGTGGTCAGATCCTCGGCCGACATGAAATAGCCTTGCCCCCAATGGGCGCAGCGAGCGGCGTTGATGATCGATTTATAGAGGCCCTTGCAGGTCTTGGAGGAAACGCCGCGATAGCCCAATGCCCGGGCCTTGGGGAAAGTATCCAGGGTGGCATCGGATTCATCCACGATCACCGGCTTGCGCTCGCTCAGGGCGCTGACGTCGACGTCCAAGGCCACCGCCCGGGTCATCGGCTGTTCGACGAACAGGATCGATTGGTCGAAGCGGGCCAGGACCGGTTCGGCCGCGATGCCGTCCATCAGGGCGGCGACGCCGGCGACGTCCTGATACTGCTCGTTGCCGTCCAGGCTGATCACGTAATCGTCGGGGATCTCGTCCAGCACCTCGGCGATTTCTACCAGCCGGGCCAGGTCCGCCGACAGATCGCCGCCGACCTTGATCTTGAAATAGCGGTGGCCGTAGGCGGCGATGACCTCGGCCAGGGTCTCCGGCAGGCCGTCGTCGACCGGCTCCGGGTTGGCCCGGATCGGATCGACCATGCCGACGGTGTGCCGGGCATGGATCCGCCCGGCCGGGCGCAGGGCGGCCAGGAACGGCGCCATCTCCATCTCGTCGCTGTCGATGCCGCACAGGTTGGTGCGCACCGCCCGGTAGAACGACACGTCTTGCAGGCGGCAGACCGCGTCCAGGACCGCCCGATCCAGCACCGCCGGGCCGTAGCAGGCGACCAGCGGGCCGTCGCCCCGTTCACCGCAACGGCGGATCTGTTCGTCGTAGTTGGCGCGATAGAAGCCGAATGGCGTGCTCTCGCCGCCACCCGTATACAGCGCCGTGGCATCGGCCAGGGCGTTGCGGAGCTGTTGGAAATTTTCCTCGTTGCTCAGCTCCAGGTTCTTGTCGAACCATTTCGGCGCCAGCATCTCGGCCGAGATACCCCAGCCCTCGCGGCCGTCGGCCGATTGCACCCGGACCCGGGCGAAGGCCTGGGGCGATTCCGTCAGGGTGACGACGCCGAAGCGGAACGGCAGGCGCAAGGTGACGTCGCGCTCGAACAATTGCACTTCGCGTACGGACAGGCGGATGGGGTCAGTCATATTAGTTACGCAATGCCTCCTCGATACCACGCAGATAGCCGATGGCGCGGGCCGCCGCGGCGGCGCCATCGGGATGATAGTCGAACGGTTCCACCGCCACCGCGCCCTGGTATTCGTGACGCATCAGAGCGGCCAACAACGGCGTGAACCGGTCGTCGCCCTGCCCCGGCCCCCGGCGGTTGCCGTCGTTGACCTGGACATGGGCGATATGGCCGCTGGGCAGCCAGCGGTCGACCAGGGCGGCCAGGCCTTCGGCCTCGACCCTGCTGGCGGCGCAGCAATCCAGCATGGTGCGCACGGCCGGCGAATTGATGCCGTCGACGATGGCGGCGGCCTCGGCGATGGCGTTGATGAAGTTGGTCTCGGTCGGCGCCAGGGCCTCGATGCAGTAGGTGACACCGGCCGCCTCGGCATCGCCGGCGATGGCGGCGAAGCAGTCGATGGCGCGTTGCCGGGCCGCCACCTCGTCCCCCTCCGGCAGTCGTCGCTGCAGGGGCGAGCCATGCACCAGCACGCCGCCGCCCAATTCGGCGCACAATTCGATCAGCCGGCGCATCACCTCGACCGTGTGGGCGCGCACCCCGTCGTCCGGATCGGTGATCGACAAGCGCTCGGGTGCCAGCAGCAGCCAATGCAGGCTGACGATTTCGATGCCGGCGTCGGCGGCGGCGGCGCGCACGGCGGCGCGATCGATGGCGCCCGGTTCGTGCGGCCGGTCCGACAGGGTGAAGGGCGCCAACTCCAGGCCGTCATAGCCGACGGCGGCGGCGAAGTCGCATTGGGCCGCGAACGGCATCTCGTGGATCACCTCGTTGCAAAGGGCGAATTTCACAGATCGATCCTCCGTCCCTCGGCCGCCGATTGGTGAACCGCCGCCAGGATGCGCGCCATGCCGACGCCGCATTCCTCGATGGTTGCCTGGGTCGGCCCACGGATTTCGACCGCCGCCAGGAAGGCCTGGAATTCGGCCGCCACCACTTCCGTCGGCTCGACCACCGGGGCATGGGGCAGCTGCACGCCGTCGTTTATAGGCCGCCACAGGCCGTCGATCAGGTCATGGCGAACCCGGTGCAGGCGCAATTCGTTGCTCTGGTAGTCGATCTCGGCCGCGCCGATGCCGCCGGCGACGACGAATTCCTTGGTCTGGGTGGCGCCGGGCACGATGTTGTCGTTCCAGCGGCCGGGCTGGATACAGCCGACCTCGATATGGGCCAGGGCGCCACCGGGATAGAACAGCCGGATCAGCGCCAGGTCGTCGTAACCCCGGCCGAAATGGTCGCGGGTCACCGCGTCCACCGCTTCCGGCAACGTCCCCAGCATCCAATTCGCCTGGTCGATGAAATGCACCGCGTCATTGCCGACCACGCCGGAATCCGCCCGCGCCCGCTTGTAACCGTGGAAGCGGGCGGAGATGTAGCGGATCTTGCCCAGGCCGCCGCCCGTCACCTCCTGCCGCGCCCGCCGAGCCAGGGGGTGGGAGCGGAAGTAGAAACCGACCTGCACCACCTGACCGTCGGTGCACAGCGCTTGCAGCCCCTCGGCCTCCTCGATGGTGGCGGTCATGGGTTTTTCCACGAACAGATCCTTGCCCGCGGCCAGCACCCGGCGGCAGACCTCGAAATGGCGGTCGGTGGGCGCCAGCACGTCGACGACGTCGGCCCCCGCCAGGAAATCGCCCAGGTCCGCCGACAGGCGTTCGGCCGGCAGGCCCAACTCCCGGCAGCGCCGCAAGGCCGCCGGGTCGGGATCGACCACCCAGAGCTGCTCGGCCAGGCCCAAGGCGCGCCAGGCCGCCAGGTGGGCGGGGCCGAAATTGCCGAAGCCGACTTGCAGGATCCGGGGTGCGGTCATCGCCCTACCATTCGGGGTGCGCCCGTTTCAGGCGCTGGGCGAGCAGCGGATCCCACATCGGCGCCGAGCCCATCATCACCGCGTAGGCGCCGACGTCGAAGAAGTGGCCTGCCTCCGCGGCCGAGCCGACGCCGCCGACGCCGATCACCCGCAGATCCAGCCCGTCCCGTTGCACCGTGTTCACGGCCCGCTCGACACAGGCCACCGCCTCGTGGTGGATCGCCTTGCCCAATATGCCGGCCACCGGCCGGGCCTTATCGAAGCCCGGGCGCCTGCCCGTCCCCAGCACCCGGCGGGTGATGCCGTTGACCAACACCACGCCGTCGACATGGGGCGCCACCGCCCGCAGGAAACGGCTCAGCCGGCGTTGTTCATGCAGATGCCCGACCTTCAACAATAACGGCGTCGTGCCGGCGGCGGCCCGCATGGCCTTGGCGACGCGCCCCGACAGGGCGGCGTCCAGATAGATATCGCCTTCCGCCGTGGCCACGTTGGGGCAGGAGAAATTGGCCTCGACGACCTGGGCGCCGGACTCCTTGGCCATGGCGGTCAGGGCGCCGAACTCCTCGGCCAGCTCGCCAGCCTTGGCCTTGGCGCCGGGCGAGCCGACCACCGAGACCACCAGCACCTGGTTCTTGCGCAAGGCCTTGCGGGCCCGGCCGACGTCGGCCATCCAGACCTCGGGCGGCTGCGAGGGCATGCCGAAGGACACGGTATTGGCGGCGCTGCCGGTTCGCGGGCCGCGATCCTGTTTACGGTGCGCCCGCTGGCCGTCGACGTCGCGGTCCTGGAGGTAGAGCCAGTTGGGCATCGGGTGGCAGGCCCGATAAGCGCTGCGCACGGTCTTGTAGGTCAGGATGTCGAAGCCCAGGCGGGCGTAGGTGTCGATCCAGTTGGCGTTCAGCAGCAGGCCGGCGGAGATGCCCAGGCGGGCGTTGACCGGCAGGCCCAGGAACTCCTTCGCCGGGGTCCTGGGCGGCCGGGGATAGGGCCCGGCAAAGGCCGGTCCGTGCCGGTAGTTCCACTCGTAACTGCGATCGATCCGATAGGTCCGCATGCCCCCGCGAACGCTCCCTTGCCTTGGCCGCCGGCCGAACGATCCTATGTCACCGGCAAATGCGCAAGGGGGCGGCGGCATGACAGGCCGGCCGGCCGTGTTACACTAACGGCCGTTCGGTCCTAACCAGACGAGTTCACCGCCATGAGCGAGAAATCCGGGCGCCGCCCGCCCCGCACCCTGACCACCGCGGAACTGACCGCCAAGATCATCGACCTGACCAGCGAGTTGGGCGCCTGCCGGGTGGGCATTACCACCGTCGACACCCTGGCCGGCGGGCCACCGTCCACCGACCTGCAATACGTCCTGCCGGGCGCCCGCGCGGCCATCACCTTCGCCCTGCCGTTCGATCAGGACAAGATCCGCGACTACCTCAGCAAGCGCGACCGCGACGGCCATCAGGTCGACTACAGCCGCACCAACACCCTGGCCACCGGCGTGGCGGCGCAACTGGCCGGCTACATCGCCCATTTCGGCCATCCCTCGGTCGGCACCCTGTCGAACGAAGTCTATCGCAACGACGACGCCAACCGGCCCTCGCAGCTCTATCCGGATATCTCGCACCGGCTGCTGGCGGTGCGCGGCGGCGTCGGCTGGTTCGGCCTGTCGGGCAACGTGATGACGCCGGACCATGGCGCCAATGTCAGTCTGGCGACGGCGGTGACCACGGCCGAGTTGGAACCGACCGAGCCTTTGTTGGAGAAGGACAATTACTGCGATGAGTGCGGCGATATGGAATGCGTCGCCGCCTGTCCCTCCGCCTTCCTACACAACGCCAAGAAGCAACAGACCACGGTGACCATGGGCGGCGTTTCCTTCACCTATGCCGAGCGGCGCAACTACGACCGCTGCGGCTATGTCTGCGCCGGCTATTCCGGGCTGCATCCCTCGGGCCGCTGGTCGACCTGGTCACCCGGCCGCTTCCCGATTCCCAAGCACGACGGGGATTTGCGGGCGGTGGTACCCGACGCCCTGAAGGCCTGGGTCGAGCGGCCGAAGCTGGACGGCCACACCCTGCAACAGCCGCTGCTCTACCAAGCCACCCGCAAGGACGTGCAGTTGACCTGCGGCAGTTGCATGCTGGTCTGCGCCGCCGATCCCGAGGAGCGCCGGCGGCGGCTGGAGATGCTCAGGGGCCACGGCGTCGTGGTGCAGCACCCGGACGGCCGCGTCGAGGCAATGTCGCCGGAGGCGGCGCGAGCCCATCTCGACGCCATGGACCCGGAAACCCGCGCCCTCTACGAACCCGAGGACCCGGACGCCTACGACGATCTCGACACCTACGGTTCCTAGTCGACTCGACTACCCCTCGACCCCGTGCTGGGCCAGGACCTGGCGCATGCGGGCGCTGGCCAGGTCGGGGTCGCGGAGGAGGCCGGCGGCGTCGGCCAGGCGGAACAGTTCGGCCAGGTGGAGGAGCGAGCGGGCGCTCTGCTGGCCGCCGACCATGACGAAATGGTCCTGGTGGCCGTTCAGCCAGGCCATGAACACCACGCCGGTCTTGTAGAACCGGGTCGGGGCGCGGAAGATGTGGCGGGAGAGCGGCACCGTCGGCGCCAGGATGTCGTGGAAGGTATCCACATCGCCGCCGGCGAAGGCGTCCAGGGCGGCCGAGGCGGCGGGCGCAATGGCGTCGAAGATGCCCAACAGGGCATCGCTGTAGCCGACCCGGTCGCCGGCAATCAGTTCGGCGTAGTTGAAGTCGTCGCCGGTATACATGCGCACGCCGTCGGGCAGGCGCCGGCGCATGGCGACTTCCTTGTCCTTGTCCAACAGCGAGATCTTGATGCCGTCGATCCTGCCAGCATTGGCGGCCAGGACGTCCAGGCAGACATCCATCGCCGCCATATGGTCATCGTGACCCCAATAGCCCCGCAGGGCGGGATCGAACATCTCCCCCAGCCAATGGATCAGCACCGGCTCGCGCACCTGGCCGAGGACGCGGTCGTAGACCCTGGCATAATCGTCCGGCGATTGGGCACAGGCGGCCAGGGCCCGGCTGGCCATCAGGATGATCCGGCCGCCCTGCCCCTCGACGAAGGCGACCTGCTCCTCGTAGGCGCCGATCACGTCGTCCAGGGTGGTGGCGGGCGACGGCTCCAGATGATCGGTGCCGGCGCCGCAGGCGATGCGGGCGCCGGGGATCTCCCGCGCCGCTGCCAGGCTGCGGCGGATCAGCTCCTGGCTGGCCGGCCAGTCCAGGCCCATGCCGCGCTGGGCGGTGTCCATGGCCTCGGCCACGCCCAGGCCGAGGTCGAACAGGTGCCGGCGATAGGCGATGGTGGCCGGCCAGTCGATCGCCGCCTCCAGCCAGGGGTCGGCCTCGGCCAGCGGATCGGCGACCACGTGGGCGGCGGCATAGGCGATGCGGTTGAACGGCCGGTTGGCGCGGGCCGGGAAATCACGCGGCGGCGTCGTGGCGAAGGCTTCGAGGCGGCCGTCGGCGGCCGGCAGGTTCACACTCGGCATGCTCCCTCAGGCCTCCAGGTCATCGACGTCCAGCCAGCGCCGTTCGGCCCAACTGCGCAGGCCCAGCTCGGCCAGTTGCACGCCCTTGGCGCCTTCCCGCAGGTCCCAGGGGAACGGTGTGTCCTCGGCCAGATGGCGGATGAACAGCTCCCACTGGGCCTTGAAGGCGCTGTCGTAGTCGGAGGTATCGGGCACCTCGTCCCAGCCGTCCCAGAAATCGACGGCGGGCGGAATGTCGGGGTTCCAGACCGGCTTCGGGGTGTTGACCCGGGCCTGGGTCCAGCAGCGGCGCAGGCCGGCCACGGCCGAGCCGTGGCTGCCGTCGACCTGCAGGGTCAAGAGATCGTCGCGGCGAACCCGCACGCACCAGGACGAATTGAAGTGGGCGATGGTGCCGCCCTCGAGCTCGAAAGTGGCGTAGGCGGCATCGTCGGCGTCGGCCTCGTAGGGCTGGTCGGCCTCGTCCCAGCGGCGCGGGATATGGCTGGCGCCCAGACAGCTCACCGCCTTCACCGGGCCGAAGGTGTTGTCCAGCAGATAGCGCCAGTGGCACAGCATATCCAGGATGATGCCGCCGCCGTCGGCCTTGCGATAGTTCCAGGACGGCCGCTGGGCCGGCTGCAGATCGCCCTCGAACACCCAATAGCCGAACTCCCCGCGCACCGACAGGATGCGGCCGAAGAAACCGGCATCGATCAGGAACTTCAGCTTGCGGATGCCCGGCAGCCACAATTTGTCCTGCACCACGCCGTGCTTGATGCCGGCCGCCTTGGCCTGGCGGTAGGTTGCCAGGGCGTCGGCCAGGCTGTCGGCACTGGGCTTCTCGCAATAGACGTGCTTGCCGGCGGCGATGGCCTTGCCCAGCAGCCCGGCCCGGGCCTGGGTGGTGGCGGCGTCGAAGAACAATTCGTCCTCGTGGCCCTGTAGGGCTGCGTCCAGGTCGGTGGTCCAGCGTGACAGGCCATGGGCCCGGGCCAGGACGCCGACCCGGCCCTCGTCGCGTCCGACCAGGATCGGGTCCGGCATCACCCGGCTACCGTCAGCCAGGGCGACGCCGCCCTGCTCCATGATCGCCAGGATCGAACGGATCAGGTGCTGGTTCTGGCCCATCCGGCCGGTCACCCCGTTCATCACGATGCCAAGTCGCCGTTCGCTCATCTGTTACTCCCTGTTGGAAACGTCACTTGCGGGGCCAAGGCCGCTCAGGCCAGCCAGCGCTCCAGATTGGCGGCGACGAAATCGTCGTCGATCAGATGCGGATAGGCGGCGCTGACCCGGTCCAGTTCGACCGCCTGACCGGGGCTTAGCACCTCGTCGGGATCGAGGCACCAGGTACCCCGCAGCAAGCCCTGGCGGCGCAAGGCCTCATGACAGCCCGGGATGCAGCCGGCGAAATCGTTGGCCACGTCGAACAGGGCGCCGTTGCAGTCGGTGATCTGGGAATCCAGTTTCAGCAGGTCCGCGTCCACCGTATCTGCCGCCACCGCCTCGTGCACCCGTTCGAGAAGTTCCACCGCCGGCTTCACCCAGGCGCACCAATGACCCAGCAGGCCGCCCCGGATGCGCACCACCACCTCTTCGCCGTCGCGGACCACGGCGAATGGCGTCAGCAGGTCCAGCAGAATGTGGTCGTCGTTGCCGGAGTAGAGGGCGACCCGGTCCTCGGCCCCGGCGGCGACCACGCCGCGCACCACGTCCAGGGTGCGGTAGCGGTTGAACGGCGCGATCTTGATCGCCAGCACGTTGTCGATGGCGGCGAAGCGGCGCCAGAAATCCGCCGACAGCAGGATGCCGCCGACCGCCGGCTGCAGGTAGAAGCCGACCAGCGGGATCCGCCGGGCGACGGCCTGGCAATGCGCGATCAATTCATCGTCGCCGGCACCCTTGAAGGCGGCCAGGCTCAACAACCCGGCATGGTAGCCCAGGCCGAGGGCGATTTCGGCTTCGGCCAACGCCTGCTCGGTCCGGCCGACCAGGCCGGCGATCAGCGCCAGCGGCCGGTCGGTCCAGGCGGCGGCGGTCTCGGCGGCCAGGTGCAACACCGGCTCGTACAGGCCAACGTCACGGATTTCGAACTGGGTCGAATGGACGCCAACGGCCAGGCCGCCGGCCCCGGCATCCAGGTAATAACGGGTCAGGGCCCGCTGGTGGCGGAGGTCGAGCTCGCGCCCTTCGGTCAGGGCCAGGGGATGGGCCGGGATCACCACGCCGCGTCGCAACAGTGCCGTCACCTCGGCCGGCAGGTCCTCGCGATGCAGATTGGCCATCTCTCCCCTTCCCCGCTCAGTCGATGTCGACGATCAGATGCCCGGCGTCGCGATAGATTTCCAGTTGCGCGCGGCTCAACCAGCTCATGGCCTTACCCCCTAGCGATCGAAGCTTACGTATCGGCCGTGGCTTGGCAAGGTATCAACCGAATTCCGGGCCGGCGATCAGGTAGACCCGTTCGGGATCGTCCAACGGTTCGTCGCGGTCCAGCAGCATCCGCATATAGCCGCGCTGCCGTTCGAACCCGGCCGGCCGCAGCATCTCGGCGATCCAGCCATGACGGTCGGCGGCATCGAGGAATACCGGCCCCTGCGCCGAGCCCAGGGCGGCCCGCAACAGGCATTCGGCGCTGTCCCGGTCCGCCGCCGACAGCGGGCCGATCTGGGTCGCCAGGCGGCCGTCGCGGGCCAGGACGAAGCCGGTGATGGCGCCGTCCCGCTCGGCCAGAAAGGCCCGCTCCGGGCAGCGGTCCCACAGATGCCGCAGGAAATCGGTCCGGTCGGCACCAAAAATCTCCGCCTCCCATTGGCCGATGCGCCCGAGGTCATCGATGGCGACGGGCCGCACCCCCAACGCGCTTCCCGGCACCTCCGGCCGCTCGGCCATCCAGCGGCTGAGCGAGTAGATGTCGCGGAAACCCAAAGGCAGGTACACCAACCGGCCGGCCTCGGTGGCGTCCAGGCCGGCGATCAGGCCCCGTTGGCGGGCCTCGGCGATGCAGCGGCGCATCAATTCGGTGGCCAGGCCGCGGCGCTGCCAATCGCCGGTCACCAGGATCATGGCGATCCAGCCGAACCGGCCCTCCATCGGCAACAGCATCGAGGTGGCGGCCAACCGGCCGTCGGGCGCGACGACGCCGGTGCCGGCACCCATGGCCAGCATCTGCCGCCAGTCGGCGGCGATCTGGTTCCAGCCGGCCTCGGCGTCCAGGGCGACGGCGCCGTCCACGTCGGCGTCGTGCAAGGCCCGCCAGACCAGGGCGTCAGTATTGGCCATCGCGGGCTTCGAAATGGGTCGGCTTGCCCAAGGACCCCCGGTCGTTGGCGATCCAGTCCGCCGTCCAGTCGATCATCCCCGACAGCGGCACCAGGGGGTAGCCGAACAGCTTGGCCGCCAAGCCGCAATTGGACAGCCAGGCCGACGTTGCCTCCTGGCCGCGCAGTATCGGTTCCTTGCCGAAGCGTTTGCCGAACGCCTGGGCCAGCCAGCGGATCGAGATGGTCTCGGGTCCCGAGATGTTCACGGGCGCCGGCGGCACCGTGCAATGATGCAGGGCCCGCAACACCTGGGCGTTGGCGTCGCCTTGCCAGATCACGTTGACATGGCCCATGTCCAGGTCCAGCGGCTCGCCGGCCCAGACCTTGGCGGCGACGTCGTGCAGCACGCCATAGCGCATGTCGATGGCGTAGTTGAGCCGGATGATGCGGCCCGGCGTGCCGTGTACATCGCTGAAATACCCGAATATGCGTTCGCGTCCCAGGCAGGAATTGGCGTATTCGCCGGGCGGCGGCACCGGCGGCGTCGCCTCGGTGGCGCCTTGCGAATCGATCGGCGTGAAGGGGTAGACGCAGCCGGTGGAAAAGGCTGCGATGCGCGAGTCCTGGAAGCGGTCGGCGACGTTTGCCGGGACATGGACGTTCATCGCCCAGGTCAGTTCCTCCGCGCCGGTGGAGCCGAACTTACGGCCGGCCATGAAGACGATGTTCTTCACATCCGGCAGCTCGGCCACGGCCTGGCGGTCCAGCAGATCGCAGGCAATGGTCTCGATGTCCTGGCCGTCCAGACGGTCTTGCAGGCCGGCTTCGGAGAACCGGGCCACGCCGATCACTCGTTTGTTGGGTGCGGCCCGTTTGGCCAGCCGGGCCAGGGTCGGGCCCATCTTGCCGCCGACGCCCAGCACCATCAGATCGCCGTCCAGCCGCGCCAGGTCGTCGATCAGCGCCTGGCTGGGGCGGGTCATGAATTCTTCCAGCGCCTCGACGTCGTCGAAACGGTCGGGGAAGCTCGCGGGCTGCAGAATCTCGCTCATACCCCCAGGATAAATACCTCGACGGCAAAAGACCAAGCAGGCTTGCCCCCCCCTCCCCGTCCTTCGACAATGAGCCGACGCCAACATGACGGGGAACGACCATGCGCGCAGCGGTATTCGAGACGGCCGGCCAGCCTTTGACCATCCGGGAGATCGAGGCACCGGTACCGCAAGCCACGGATCTGATTGTGCGGGTCAAGGCCAGCGGCATCTGCGGCTCGGATTTGCACCTCTCGGAGGTGACGGACCGCTCGGGCGGCATGGCGCCCCTGGGCGAGGGTGCCGTCATGGGCCATGAATTCTGCGGCGAGGTGCTGGAAGTCGGCGCCGAGGCCAAGGGCGACTGGCGCCCGGGCGAACGCGTTTGCGCCCTGCCCTACATCGCCTGCGGCGGCTGCCTGGAATGCCTATCGGGGCGCGGCCACCGCTGCCGCGAGGTGGTGTTCGGCGGTCTGGGCCGGCTGCACGGCGCCTATGCCGAGTATGTCCGGGTCGGCGCCGCCGAGGCCCTGCGGCTGCCGGACGGGGTGGACTACCAAACCGGTGCCCTGGTCGAGCCGCTGGCGGTGGGCCTGCACGCGGTCAAGGCGGCGGCGATAGGGCCGGGCGATGCGGTCCTGGTCGTCGGCGCTGGCCCCATCGGCCTGGCCGTCGCCCTGTGGTGCCGGTTCTTCGGCGCCCGCCGGGTGGCGGTCAGCGATTTGCTGCCCGGGCGCCTGGACAAGGCCGCCGCCCTGGGCGCCACCGATGTCATCGATGCCAGCCAAGAGGACGTGGTCGGCCGCTTCAAACAGGCCGCCGGCAGCCGGCCGGACCTGGTGTTCGACTGCGTCGGCGTGCCCGGCAGCCAGCAACTGGCCATGGACTACGCCCCGACCAACGGGCGAATCGTCGTCGCCGGGGTCTGCATGCAGCGCGACGGCATCCTGCCGGTGAAGGCGATCACCAAGGAGTTGTCGGTACGCTACGTCTACATGTACGACCGGCAGGATTTCCGGTTCACCCTGGAGATGCTGGATGGGGGCCGTATCGAGCCAGGGGCGATGATCACCGACGTGGTCGGCTTCGATGGCTTCGCCGCGGCCTTCGAGGCGCTGAAACACCCTTCCAGCCAATGCAAGGTGCTGTTGGAGCCCGAGCGGTTGCTTGTCTAAGGCGATGCCGCCGGTCATGCCTGTGATGTTGCCAACCTATTTGCGGTCGCCGAATCTAAGGTCGCTAATGTCGCCGCTCCCGCCAACGGCCCTTGGTTAACCACAGCAAATTGTACTCACGCGCTTCAAATTGCTGCTATGCCCAAGTAAGAATCTCGGACATGGCCCGAGTCCCGCCAGTGATTTGTTCGGCCAGTGGGAGGCGGATCCCGACGAATATGCTTTCAAGGTAGCGGAGGCCACCGTACTCGCAAGGCTTGGCGCGTTGCTCCATGACATGTGCCACATTTCCTTCGGTCATTCCATTGAGGACGACCTCGGCATTTTAGAGGCTCATGGCCGCACCCATCACTAGCTGCCGTCCCCGGCGAACACATTGGGGCGCAGCGACGCTGAGGAAATCTTCTGCGATACGTTCGCAAATGCGCTGTTAATACCGCCAGGGTTCGTGGCGCAACACAAACCAACCCCAAAAGCGATCTTCGAGCTTTCAAGGCGATTTGATGTATCTATTGAAGCAGCAGGTCGTGCTCTCGCAAGATCGAATCCTGGAATTTCGGTGATTGGCCTGCGACCAACTCCTTATGAAGATCAATGCATAAGCACGATTGAGGTCCTTTGGTCAGCCGGAACAACTATCAAGGCTGCCGAAATGAAACTCGGAAGTCGTTGGACCGACTTCGCAAAAATCGACAACAACACTGAGCAACTGCTAGACCTTGGTGAGCCGCACCACGCAATTCGGGCAATAATTGCAAAATGGAGCCAGAGTTATTGCGTCGCAGTATTCTCTAATAACGCCTAGGCAAACAAGCTGGTTTGAATGTCGTGATATAGGTCGGTTACGCATCGGGCTGCAGGCCATGGTCACCGACGTGGTCGGTTTCGACCGCTTCCCGGCCGCCTTCGAAGACCTGAAGCACCCTTCCGACCAGTGCAAGGTGCTGCTGGAGTCCGAGCGCCTGGACAGCTAGAACCGCGACCATGTTCCGACTTTTGACCGGCCTGCTGGCCGCATTGCTCCTGCTGACCGCTTGCGACGAGCCGGCGGAGACCGAGGCGACCGCCGAACAGCCGGGCGCCGCCGCCCTGGCGGCCCATGGCGAGATGTTCGAACGGCGGGTGCTGACACCCCTCCCCGGCGTCCACGTGGCGGTCGGCTACGGCTTGGCCAACGCCATCATGATCGAGGGCCAGGACGGCGTGGTCGTCGTCGACACCCTGGAAAGCCGCCCTCGGGCGCAACAGGCCCTGGCCGCCTTCCGGAAGATCACCCAGAAGCCGGTGCGGGCCATCGTCCTGACCCACAACCACGCCGATCACATCTTCGGCGCCCAGGTCTTCGCCGAGGGTCGGCCGGTGCCGGTCTATGCCCACCGCACCACCTCGGCCCACATCGACCGCATCGTCAACGTCCTGGCCAACACCATCTATGCCCGCAGCATGCGCATGTTCGGCCAGTTGCTGCCGCCGGAAGAGGTCTTGAACGCCGGCATCGGTCCGGACTTGCAGGTGGCGACGCCGGATCTGGCCCTGCTGCGGCCGACCGTGGTGTTCGATGGGCGCATGGCGGTTGAGATCGCCGGCATCCGCCTGGAACTGGTGCATGCGCCGGGCGAGACCGACGATCAGCTTTTCGTCTGGCTGCCGGCGCGGCGGGTGCTGTTGCCGGCCGACAACATCTATCGGGCCTTCCCGAACCTCTACACCATTCGCGGCACCGCCCATCGCGACGTCATGCAGTGGGTCCACAGCCTGGATCGCATGCGCGATCTGCGCCCGCAGGCCCTGATCCCCTCGCACACCCTGCCCTTGATTGGCGAGGACAAGGTGGCCGGGGTGCTGACGGCCTATCGCGACGCCATCCAGTATCTGCACGATCAAACCGTACGCGGCATCAACCGCGGCCTGACCCCCGACGAACTGGTCGAGGCGGTCCGGCTGCCGCCGCATCTGGCCGGCCATCCCTGGCTGGCCGAGCATTACGGCACCGCCCGCTGGTCGGTGCGGGCGATCCATAACGGCTATCTCGGCTGGTTCAACGGCGATGGCGCGGACCTGGATCCTCTGCCGGCGACGGTGCGATCGCGGCGACTGGCCGAAGCCTTCGCCGCCGGGCGGCCACTGCCCGAACAAGCCCGGGCCGCCCAGCAGGCGGGCGACCATCAATGGGCCGCCGAGCTGGCTCGCCATTGGCTGCGCACCGAACCCGACTCCGACGAGGCCCGGCAATTGCTGGCCCGGGCCTTTACCGATCTGGCCGGAAACAACGCTAATCCCAACGCCCGGCACTGGTACCTGACGCAAGCGCGGGAGCTGCGCGGCGATCTGCAAATCGGCCGTCCCGACCCCAGCGAACTGCCCGACGCCATGCTGGACGATCTGCCCATCGGCGCCTTCCTGGCCGGCATGGCGACGCGCCTGCGGGCCGAGGAAACGCTGGATAGCGATCAACTGGTGCGCTTTGAATTCACCGACGTCGACCGGGTGTTCTCCGCCCATCTGCGCCGGGGCGTTCTGGCGGTGCGGGAGATCGCCACCCCCGATCCCGAGATCACCATCCGCACCACCACACGGACCTGGAAACGCATCGTCACCCGCAAGCGCAACCCGGCCCTGGCCCTGGCCGCCGACGAAGTATCGGTCGACGGCGGCCTGATCGCCGTGAGCCGATTCCTGGCCTTGTTCGAGCGTTAGACCCGAAACGGTGCCGGCACGAGCGGTGGCTGGCGGCGGGCGCCAAGACGTGGCGCGGTTGACGCATCAGGCCTCAATTCTCGGCGTCCCATGGTGTCGGTAAATTTTCCACTTTGCCAACCGTAACCGACGCCATCGAGACGTAACCCTTTGAATTTCAAGGGCATTGGAAAGTTGGCACGGTATTTGCATCGTGGTTAACGTACCCGGTGTGGATCGTGATTACCTTTGCATGGGGAAGGGTTGGAACGATGAAATTCACAGGCATTATCAGTTGGCTAGGCGCACTCCTCGTGGCGGCCGCGATTTCGACCACCGCGAACGCCATTCCCGCCGGCACTTGCGTCGGGACCTACGGCGGCGTCGTCAACAGTGGCAGCTGTTATTTTTCGGACACGACACTCAGAACATGGTCGGCACATGAAGCGGCGGCGCAGACGATGGATACCAGCTTCCACATCACCTCCGTGCTGAGCGACGCGGAAGCAAACTACCTTCGCACCTTGATTCCGTCCGTCTCGTTTTGGATCGGTCTGAACGACATCGCCTCGGAGGGTACCTTCGTCTGGACCGACGGCTCTCCACTCAGCTA
>JASLMH010000082.1 GCA_030746635.1 Alphaproteobacteria bacterium
GCTGCTGGCGCGCGAGGGCATGGTGTCGTATGCGGAGCTGGCCGAGCGGGCGGCTGCCGGCGGTAGCCAATTCCGCATCGCCGCGACCGTCGAAACCAAGACCGAGCGGAAAAGCGCCAAGGGCAACCCCTATGCTTTCGTCCGTTGTTCCGATCCGACCGGCATTTTCGAAGTGGCGGTTTTTGGCGAGGATCTATCGGTTAGCCGCGACCTACTGGAGGCCGGCCGTTCGGTGGTGATGACCGTCGATGCCCGGCCGGACGGCGAGGGCAGCCGCCTGATCGCCTCGAACATCGTCGATGTCGAGGAGGCCAGCCTGGCCGCCGGCGGCGGCATCCGGGTGTTCCTGAAGGACCGGGATCCGCTGGCTTCGCTGCACAAGATCCTGCAGGACAAACAGTCGGGGCGGGGCCGGGTGACCCTGCACCTGGCCCTGGACGGCGGCGGTCGCGAGGTCGAGGTGGCACTGCCCGGCGGTTTCGCCATTTCGCCCCAGGTGCGCGGCGCGCTGAAGGCCATTCCGGGCGTCGTCGACGTGCACGACGCCTGAGCGCATAACGGTCCGGAGGCGCTTGCAACGACGGGGGAATCCGTCTATTGAGCGCCCGCGACCTGCAAACCACACGTGGGCTTGCGTCGGCGGGAGAGACAGCCCCCACCGGCGCTCCGGTGTCCGGCAACGGATGACTGCCCGCGGAGGATCAACCGGAGAAAGACATGACCCTTTCGGATATTCCGACTTTCACCATGCGTCAGCTGCTCGAGGCCGGCGTGCATTTCGGCCATCAGACCCATCGCTGGAATCCCAAGATGGGCGCCTTCATCTATGGCAGCCGCAACAACATCCACATCATGGACCTGCGGGAAACCGTGCCGATGTTGCAGCGCGCCCTGCTGAAGGTGCGCGATGAAGTGGCCAACGGCGGCCGGGTGCTGTTCGTCGGCACCAAGCGCCAGGCTTCGGCGGCCTTGACCGACGCGGCCAAGGCTTGCGGCCAGTACTACGTCAACCACCGCTGGCTGGGCGGCATGTTGACGAATTGGAAGACCATTTCCAATTCGATCCGCCGTTTGCGCGATCTGGAAGAACAGTTGTCCGAGGAAGAGTCCGGCCTGACCAAGAAGGAATTGCTGCGCCTGACCCGCGAACGCGACAAGCTGGAGCGCGCCCTAGGCGGCATCAAGGAGATGGGCGGCTTGCCTAGCGTGATGTTCGTGATCGACACCAACAAGGAAGAGATCGCTATCCTCGAGGCGCGAAAACTGGGCATTCCGGTGATCGCGGTGGTCGATTCCAATTGCGATCCCGATCTGATTGATTTTCCCATTCCCGGCAACGACGACGCCGGCCGGGCGATCGCGCTGTATCTCGATTTGATTTCGCGGTCGGTGATCGCCGGCCTGCAACAGGAGCGGCAGATCGACGGCGAGGATCTGGGCGCCTCGGAAGAGCTGCCGGCGGAGGACCTATCGGCAGCCGACGCGGCCGTCGAGGCAGCTCAGGCCGAGGCCGGCCCGGCGACCGAGGCGGCGACCGCCACGGACGACGCGACAGCCGTTGAAGTCACCGAGGAAACGCCCGCGGCTGCCGAGGAAACGCCTGCTGAAGCGGCACCCGAGGCCCCGGCCGAGCCGGTCGAGGAGGCCCCGGCCGAGGCGGTCGAGGAGGCTCCAGCGGCGGCCGCCGACGAGACCCCGGCCGAGACGGCGCCCGAGGCCCCGGCGGCAGCCGCCGAGACCACTGAAGAAGCCCCGGTGGAGGCCGTGTCCGACGGCACGCCGGAGAGCCCAGAAGGGTCCAGTGAGGACACCGAGGCTAAATCGTAATACTAAATAATTACAGTATCTTATACTGTATTTATAAACTAGGAGATTAAAAAAAATGCAGATTTCCGCCGCTTTGGTCAAAGAGCTGCGCGACAAAACCGGCGCCGGCATGATGGATTGCAAAAAGGCCTTGCAGGAGACCGAGGCCGACATGGAGGCGGCCGTCGATTGGCTGCGCACCAAGGGGCTGGCGGCGGCCGCCAAGAAGGCCGGCCGGGTCGCCGCCGAGGGCCTGGTCGCCGTGGTCGCCGAGGGCGCCAGCGGGGCCGTGGTCGAAGTCAACAGCGAAACCGATTTCGTCGCCCGCAACGAGCAGTTCCAGGATTTCGCCCGCGGTATCGCCGGCTTGGTGCTGGCCACCGGCAACGCTGATATCGAGGCGCTGAAGGCCGTCGACTATCCCGGCGGCGAGCGCAACGTCGGCGACGAGCTGACCCACATGATCGCCACCATCGGCGAGAACATGTCGTTGCGGCGGGCCGCCGTCCTGTCCGTCGAGCAAGGGGTGATCGGCAGTTACGTGCATTCCGCCACGGTGCCGGGCCTGGGCCGGATCGGCGTCCTGGTGGCGCTGCAGTCGGCGGCCGACGCCGGCAAATTGGCGAACTTGGCCAAACAGTTCGCCATGCATGTCGCCGCCGCGACGCCGCAGTCGGTCAGCACCGACGATCTCGATCCGGCGGCGGTCGAACGGGAACGGGCGATCCTGGCCGAACAGGCCCGCGAATCGGGCAAGCCGGAGAACATCATCGATAAGATGGTCGAGGGCCGCTTGCGCAAGTTCTATCAGGATGTGGTGCTGCTGGAACAGACCTGGGTCATCGACGGCGAGACCCAGGTCGCCAAGGTGCTGCAACAGGCCGCCAAGGATCTCGACGCGCCGGTGACGGTGAGCGGTTTCCTGCGCTTTGCCCTGGGCGAGGGGATCGAGAAGGATGCCTCGGACTTCGCGGCCGAGGTGGCGGCCCAGGCGTCCGGCTAGACCGGCCGCCGACCGGTCCCGTCGCGGGCGTTTTCCGGGCCGCGCCCGGTATTGTATGCTGATCCCCGTCGGTCGACCCGTTTGCCGGGGCCGGCCTGGTATCGGCCGGACAACGATGGAGGGGAGCACGTGACAACCGCCGATGCGCCCGACTCACGCGCCGTCGCTTCGAGTCCGGCCCTGATCTACCGCCGGGCCCTCTTGAAAATCTCCGGCGAAGCATTGATGGGCGACGGCGAATACGGCATCGACTACGACACCGTGCGCCGCATCGCCAAGGATGTGAAGGAAGTCCACGACCTCGGTGCCGAGATCTGCCTGGTCATCGGCGGCGGTAACATTTTCCGCGGCGTGGCCGGCGCCACGGTCGGCATGGACCGATCCAGCGCCGACTACATGGGCATGCTGGCGACGGTGATCAACGCCTTGGCCATGCAAAGCGCGCTCGAGGATGCCGGCCTGCCGACCCGGGTGCTGTCGGCGATACCCATGAGCACGGTGTGCGAACCCTACATCCGGCGGCGTGCCGTGCGGCACATGGAGAAGAGCCGCGTCGTCATCTTCGCCGCCGGCACCGGCAACCCGTTCTTCACCACCGACACCACGGCGGCGCTGCGGGCGGCGGAGATGGGCTGTGACTGCCTGTTGAAGGCGACCCAGGTCGATGGCGTCTACAGCGACGATCCGGTCCGCAATCCCGACGCCGAACGGTACGATCGGCTGAGCTTTCACCAGGTTCTGGCGCGCGATCTGAAGGTGATGGATGCCTCGGCCATTTCGCTTGCGCGGGAAAACTCGATCCCTATCCTTGTCTTTTCAATACATAATGACGGTTCATTCGCCGAAGTCCTGTGTGGACGCGGCAAATGCACGATCATTGACGAGGGAGACTGACCTTGGCGGACCCCGACCTTGACGATCTGCAACGGCGTATGAATGGTGCGTTGGAGGTGTTGCGCCAGGAATTCGCGGGCCTGCGCACCGGGCGCGCCTCGGCCAGCCTGCTGGAGCCGCTCAACGTCGATGTCTACGGCACCCAGATGCCGATCAACCAGGTCGGCACCATCAGCGTTCCCGAGCCGCGCATGTTGACCGTGCAGGTCTGGGACAAATCGGCGGTCTCGTCGGTGGAGAAGGCGATCCGGGATTCCGGGCTCGGCCTGAACCCGGCTGTCGACGGCCAGCTCGTCCGGGTGCCGATCCCCGAATTGACCGAGGAACGGCGGGTGGAATTGGCCAAGATCGCCAACAAATACGCCGAACAGGCGCGCATCGCGGTGCGCCACGTCCGCCGCGACGGCATGGAAACGCTGAAGAAGATGGAAAAGGACGGCGAAATGAGCCAGGACGACCACCATCTCTGGGGCGAGGAAATCCAGCAGTTGACCGACGACATGGTCGCCAAGATCGACGAGTCCCTGGTGACCAAGGACGCGGAGATCAAGCAGGTATAGATGGTGAACAACCTTTCTCCGAAAACCGCGTCGCCACCGCCGCCGCGGCACATCGCCATCATCATGGACGGCAACGGCCGTTGGGCGAAGGCCCGCGGTCTGCCCCGGGTGGCCGGCCATCAGCGCGGCGCCGACGCCGTGCGGGGCGTGGTCGAGGCCTGCCAGGACCTGGGCATATCCTATCTGACGCTTTATGCCTTCTCGTCGGAGAACTGGAAGCGGCCGCCGGCCGAGGTCGACGACCTGATGGGCCTGTTGCGCGTGTACCTGCGGCGCGAGTTGCGCGAATTGCATCGCAGCGGCGTTCGCGTCCGCTTCATCGGCAACTGGAGCGTACTGGCCAAGGATATCGTCGATCTGATCGAGGATGCCGAACGTACGACGCGTCACAACACCGGCCTGACCCTGATCATCGCGGTGAATTACGGCAGTCACAACGAAATCCTGGGGGCCGTGCGCCGGATCGCCGAGCAGGTCGGAACCGGCCGCCTGAAGGTCGAGGATATCGACGACGCCGTGTTTGCCCATCATTTGAACACCGACGGCATCCCCGATCCGGACTTGATCGTTCGCACCAGCGGCGAAAAGCGCCTTAGCAATTTCCTGCTGTGGCAGGCGGCCTACGCCGAGCTCCTGTTCACGGATCTACTTTGGCCAGATTTCAACAGGCAGAGCCTGGAAGAGGTGGTGGATGAATTCCATCGTCGCGACCGCCGCTATGGCGCGACCAGCGGCTGATCCGCCGGCGAGTTCACTTGGCCTACGGCTGACCTCGGCGCTGATCCTGCTGCCGGTCGGTTTGCTGGTGGTCTATGCCGGTGGCTTGTCCTTCGCCGCCCTGGTCGGTCTGGCCGGCATGCTGATGGTCATGGAGTGGGATCGGTTGAGCGGTGGCACCGGCGCCGGCCCTCTGGGCCTGGGCGGCATGGCGACATTGCTGGCGATGGCCGCCGCCGGCCATTTCCTCGGCCCGTCCTGGGGTTTCGTGGCGATCCTGATCGGCGCCGCGGCCCTGTGGCCGTTGGCGCGGGCGGAGGGCCGCTCCGCCGGCTGGGCGCTGCTGGGCCTGATATGGCTGGGACTGCCCTGCCTCGTCCTGCTTTGGCTGCGGTCCGGCGAGAACGGTTTGATCGTCGTGCTGTGGCTGCTTGCCACCGTTTTCATGTGCGATACCGGGGCCTACTTCGCCGGGCGCGCCATCGGCGGGCCGAAACTGGCGCCGAGGTTCAGCCCCAAGAAGACCTGGGCCGGCCTGATCGGCGGCATGGTCAGCGCCGCCTTGGTCGGCGTGGCGGTGGCGGTCGGGGTCGGTGACGGATCGATCGTGCCGCCAATGCTGATCGGCGCCGCTCTGGCGGTGATCTCGCAGATCGGCGATCTGGCCGAATCCGCCGTCAAGCGCCGCTTCGGCGCCAAGGACAGCGGCGATCTCATTCCCGGCCATGGCGGCGTCATGGATCGCTTCGACGCGGTGCTGTTCGCCGTTCCGGCGGTCGGCCTGTTGATGATCCTCAACGACGGCGGGGCAATGTCATGGCTGTGAGCACGGCGAAACCGACGCCGGCACCCAACGCCCTCCGCCGCGTCACCATCCTGGGCGCCACCGGCTCGATCGGCTGCAATACCCTGGATCTGATCGATCGGCAGCCCGATTGCTATCAGGTGGAGGCGCTGACGGCCCACCGCAATGTCGATTTGTTGGCGGCGCAGGCCCGGAAATTCGCCGCCCGCCTGGCGGTGATCGGCGACGGCGAGCGCTATGGCGAGTTGAAAGCCGCCCTGGCCGGCAGCGGCATCGAGGCCGCGGCCGGGCCCGACGGCATCATCGAGGCGGCCGAGCGTCCGGCCGATTGGCTGATGGCCGGCATCGTCGGCGCCGCCGGTCTGGGCGCCACCATGGCGGCGGTGCGCCGGGGCGCCATTGTCGCCCTGGCCAACAAGGAATGCCTGGTCTGTGCCGGCGAACTGATGATGCAGGAAGTCCGGCGCAGCGGCGCCACCCTGTTGCCGGTGGATTCCGAACACAACGCGATCTTCCAGGTTTTCGATTTCGATCGTCCGGAAGGGGTCGACCGCATCATCCTGACCGCCTCCGGCGGGCCGTTCCTCAATCTCGACGTCACCGCCATGGCCCAGGTCACCCCGGCCCAGGCGATCGCCCATCCGAACTGGGACATGGGCAGCAAGATCTCGGTCGACTCGGCGACCATGATGAACAAGGGCCTGGAACTGATCGAGGCCTACCATCTGTTCCCGGTGGACGCCGACAGGATCGAGATCCTGATCCATCCGCAATCGGTGGTGCACAGCTTGGTCGCCTATGTCGACGGTTCGGTGCTGGCGCAATTGGGCGCGCCCGACATGCGCACGCCGATCGCCTACGCCCTGGGCTGGCCGCACCGCATTCCGACGCCGGCCGAACGGCTCGACCTGGCCCGTATCGGCTCCCTGGCCTTCGAGGCGCCGGATCCCAAACGCTTTCCGTCGTTGCGCCTGGCCCGCGAGGCGTTGGCCGCCGGCGGTACCGCGCCGGCCATTCTCAATGCCGCCAACGAAGTCGCCGTCGAGGGCTTTCTTTCCGAACACCTTGGTTTCCTGGAGATCGCCCGGGTGGTCGAGGAAACCCTCGCCCGGGTGCCGTCGGAAGCGCTGGCGGATCTGGCCGACGTCGACCGGGCCGACGACGCGGCCCGGCGGGTGGCCCGCGAGGTCGCCGGGCTGCCGGGCGCGGCGGACAGCCGGTTCAGCGTGGTGCGCGGCGGATGAGCATGCTGCTGGATTCGCTCGCCGGTATCGGCGGCTATGTGCTGCCGTTCCTCGTCGTGTTGACGGTGCTGGTGTTCGTGCACGAACTCGGTCACTACCTGGTTGCCCGCTGGGCCGGCGTCCGGGTCGAGGTGTTCTCCATCGGGTTCGGCCCGGAAATCCGCGGTTGGACCGACAAGGCCGGTACCCGCTGGAAAATCGCCTGGATCCCGTTCGGCGGCTACGTGAAGTTCTTTGGCGATGTCGACGCGGCCAGCGCGCCGGATGCCGAAAAGCTGTCGAGCCTGAGCGAGGAGGATCGCCGGGTCTCGTTCCATCACAAGACCCTGGCCCAGCGCGCCGCCGTGGTGTCGGCCGGGCCGCTGGCCAACTTCCTGTACGCCGTGGTCGTGCTGGCGGCCTTGTACATGACCCTGGGGCAACGGGTCACGCCGGCGGTGGTCGGCCGCGTGATCGAGGCCGGGGCCGCCCAAACCGCCGGTTTTCAGGTCGATGACGTGGTCCTGGAAATCGACGGTGACCGCATTCACCGGTTCGAACAACTGGACCAGGCGGCGTTCCTCAATCCCGGGCGCGAATTGCGGTTCCGCGTGCGCCGCGATGGCCGGGAATTGGACATTTCGGCCACGCCGGCGGAAGTGGAAAGAGAAGACATCCAGGGCATCGCTAGGAAGTTCGGCGATCTCGGCCTGCTGCCGGCCAATCCCGCCATCGTCGGCAAGGTCTATCCGGATAGCCCGGCGGCGGTCGCCGGTTTCCTGCCCGGGGATCGAATCCTGGCGATCGACGGCCAGCCCGTCGCGAATTTCGAACGCCTGCAGGATCTGGTGGCGGCCAGCGGCGGCCGCCGTATGCCGATCGAGGTGCTGCGCGCCGGACGGGAATTGACCTTGCATGTCGCCGCCCGCCGGGACGTGCGGGCCGGCAAGGACGGCGCCACCGCCGATCGCTGGCTGATCGGCATCCTGCGGGCGCCAAGGACGCCGGTTCGCCTCGATCTGATGACGGCGACACGGGAGTCGGTGGTCACCAGCTACGACATGCTGGCGCAGACCCTGGCCTATGTCGGCCAGATGATCACCGGCAGCCGCGGTACCGAGGACTTGGGCGGGCCGTTGCGAATCGCCCATGCCTCGGGGCAGGCGGCGCAGATCGGCATTGAATCGCTGATCATGCTGTCGGTGCTGCTGTCGCTCAACCTGGGCATGATCAATCTGTTTCCGATCCCCATCCTCGACGGCGGGCACTTGCTTTTCTACGCTTTCGAGGCGGTGCGCGGGCGGCCGATGACCGAACGGATGCAGGAATACGCCTTCCGCGTCGGTCTGGCGCTGGTGCTGACGCTTACGGTCTTTGCCACCTGGAACGATCTGGTTAACTTGCGCGTCGTTGAGTTCTTTACCGGCCTGTTCTCATAGAGCGGGCCCCGGGGAGGCCATCCATTTGCGTCTTTGGTTCGTCGGTCCGTTTCTAGCGCTCGCCGTTGCGCTGCCGCCGCTAACCGACGCGCCCGCGGCGGCGCGGGAGGTACGCCTGACCCAGGCCCGTGCCGGACTGGTCGTGGCGCGGATCGATGTCCAGGGCAATCAACGTATCGAGGCGTCGACGGTTCATTCCTACATGACCATTGCCGAGGGCGATGCCTTCGATCCGGCGCGGGTCGACCAATCCCTGAAGGCGCTGTTCGCGACCGGCCTGTTCGCCGATGTCTCCATTCGCCGACAGGGCAACGTACTGGTCGTCAACGTGGTGGAAAACCCGATCATCAACCGCCTGGCCTTCGAAGGAAACCGGCGAATTTCAGACAGCGACCTGGAGCAGGAAGTGCAACTGCGTCCACGTGTCGTTTACACCCGCAGCCGGGTGCAGGCGGATGTGCAGCGCGTGTTGCAGGTGTACCGCCGCAATGGCCGGTTCGCGGCCATCGTCGACCCGAAGGTCGTGCAGTTGGAACAGAACCGCGTCGATCTGATCTTCGAGATCAACGAGGGCCCGATCACCGGTATCCAGCGGATCGATTTCATCGGCAACCGCGCCTTCGACGACGGCAAGTTGCGCCGCGCCATCGCCACCAAGGAAACCCGCTGGTACCGGTTCTTCAGCAGTGCCGATTCCTATGATCCCGACCGGGTGACCCTGGACCGGGAATTGGTGCGGAAGTTCTATCTGGAACGGGGCTATGCCGATTTCAGGGTGCTGTCGGCGGTCGCCGAACTGACCCAGGATCGCCGCGACTTCTTCATGACCTTCACGGTCGAGGAAGGCGAACTCTACAAGTTCGGCAAGATCGGCTTGACGACCTCACTGCGCAATCTCGACGCGGAGAGCCTGCGCGGCGTTCTGACCACCGTCGAGGGCGAAACCTACAACGCCGAGGAAATTGAAAGGTCGATCGAGAAACTGAATTTCGCCGTCGGCCGGCTGGGCTATGCCTTCGTCGATATTCGTCCGCGCGTCGATCGCAAACGCGAGGAACGCCTGATCAATCTGGTGTTCGAAATCAACGAGGGGCCAAGGGTCTACGTCGAGCGTATCAACATCACCGGCAACGTGCGAACCCTGGATGAAGTGGTCCGGCGGGAAATCCGCTTGGTCGAGGGCGATGCCTTCAATACCGCCAGGCTGCGCCACTCCCGGCGCCAGATCCGGCGCCTGGGGTTCTTCGACAAGGTCGAATTCGCGCAGAAACGCGGCAGCGCGCCGGACAAGGTGGTCATCGATGTCGACGTGCAGGAACGGTCGACCGGCGAATTGAGCTTTGGTATCGGCATTTCGACGGCCGAGGCGGTCATTGGCGACGTCTCGATCCGCGAGCGCAATCTGTTGGGCCGGGGACAGGACTTGAAGCTATCCCTGGGCCTCTCGACCCGGCGGCAGCAAATCGATCTCTCCTTCACCGAACCCTATTTCCTCGACCGCGATGTCGCCGCCGGGTTCGATCTGTTCAACCGGAAAGTAGATCAGCAGGACCGCAGTTCGTTCGACGAAAAGGCCACGGGCTTGGCCCTGCGTTCGCGCTTCAACATCACCCCCGAATTGCGGCAGGGCGTGCGCTATTCACTGCGCCAGGACGAGATCGAGAACCTCGAAAGCAATACCTCACCCTTCATCCTCCTCGACGAAGGCAGTTTCATCACCTCGGCGGTTGGCTACAGCCTGACCTACGACACCCGCGACGACATCGTCCTGCCGAACAGAGGCGGTATCATCAGCGGCGGCCAGGAGCTGGCCGGCCTGGGCGGTGATATCCGTTACCTCCAGACCACGGCGGGCTGGTCCTTCTACCATCCCTTTACGCGGGATCTGGTCGGCAACGTGGCGATGCGCGGGGGGCATATTGCCGGCATCGACCAGGACATCCGGGTGACCAATCGCTTCTTCCTGGGCGGCGATCTGTTTCGTGGCTTCCAATCGGGCGGCCTTGGACCGCGGGACCGGTCGACCAACGATTCAATCGGCGGCAACGTTTATTACACCGCCACCGGCGAGATGCGTTTTCCGATCGGCCTGCCCAACGACTTCGGTATCGTCGGCCGGGCTTTCACCGTCATTGGGACGCTGACCGATCCCGACGTCAGAGGGGCCGATCTGTTGGACGACAAGTCCTCGCGGATGAGCATGGGCGTCGGTTTGTCCTGGCGCTCGCCGTTCGGACCGATCCGGGTCGATATGGCCCAGCCCGTGGTCAAGGAGAACTACGACCAGGACGAGTTCTTCCGCTTCAGTTTCGGCACCCGATTCTAGGGCGGCGGCAGGACCGCCGGCGGTCTCGGCGCCCACATCGGTCGGGAAATGCGTTATCATTGAGCATCAACGAAGGGCGGCGCATATGAGGTTCCAGCGGTTTGGTGCGGCAACGGGCGCGGCGCGCCGTCGCGCCGGCTTGACGGCCTGGGCCGCGGCGGTGACCGTGGCGGCATTGCTTGGCGTCGGCAATGCCCGAGCCGCCGACCTGCCGGCGGCGGTGATCGCGGTGCTGGACTACGAATTCGTCCTGCGCGGTTCGGTGGCGGCGCGGGATATCCGGCGGCAAGTCGAACAGTTTCAGGCGGCCTACCGCGAGGAGGCGTCGCGCGACGAACAGCGCTTGCGCGCCGAAGAAGCTGAATTGAAGCGGCAGCGCACGGTATTGTCGCCCGAGGCATTCGAGAAGAAACGCCAGAAGTTCGAACGCAGGGTCATTGCCGCCCAGCGCCGGGCCCAGGACCGAAAGCGGCGGCTGGATCGCTCCTTCAAGACGGCCATGGCCGAGGTGCAGCGCGGCGTGATACCGATCGTCAAGCAGTTGACGCAGGAGATGGGCTTCAATCTGGTGGTCGACAAGTCCCAGGTTCTGTTCGCCACCAAGGCGCTCGACGTGACGGATCGGGTGGTTGCCGAATTGAACCGCCGCCTGCCCAGCGTGGCGGTACCCAAACCCGAATAGCGGGATCGCGACGGGCATGGCCGATTCACGGTTTTTCCACAGACAGGGGCCATTCACCCTAGCCGAGTTGGCCGGGCGCGGCGGGGCCGAATTGGCCGACGGCGTTGCTGGCGACCGGGAGATCGAGGACGTGGCGCCGTTGGAAACCGCCACCGCCGCCGAATTGAGCTTCCTGGACAACAAGGCCTATATCGACGCCTTCGCCGCCAGCGCGGCCGGGGCCGCCGTGATCGCCCCACACCACGCCGACCGGGCCCCGGCGGACATGGCCCTGCTGTTGAGCGAGCAGCCCTATCGTTGTTTCGCCCTGATCGCCCAGGCTTTCTATCCGCGCCCCCGGCCGCTGCCGGGCATCTCCGCCGCGGCTTGCGTCGACGGCGAGGCGACGCTGGGCGCTGATTGCCAGGTCGAGGCCGGCGCGGTGATCGCCGCCGGCGCCGAAATCGGCGATCGCTGCCGGATCGGCGCCAATGCCACCATCGCCGAGGGTGTCCGTTTGGGCGAGGACGGCATCGTTCACGCCAACGTATCGCTGGGCCACTGCCTGATCGGTGACCGGGTGACCCTGCATCCGGGCGTGCGAATCGGCCAGGACGGCTTCGGTTTCGCCATCGACCCCGGCGGCCACGTCAAGGTGCCGCAGGTCGGCCGGGTGCTGATCGGCGATGACTGCGATATTGGGGCCAATACCACGATCGATCGCGGTTCCATGCGCGATACCGTGATCGGCGCCGGTTGCTGGATTGATAATCTGGTGCAAATCGGGCACAACGTGGAATTGGGTCGCGGCTGTGTGTTGGCGGCGATGACCGGGATATCGGGCAGCACCAAGGTCGGCGATTTCGTCGCCATTGGCGGTCAGGTCGGCATGGCCGGTCATCTCAACGTCGGCGACGGCGCGCAGATCGCCGCCCAGAGCGGTATCATGGCGGACGTGCCGCCGGGGGCGACGGTGTGTGGCAGCCCGGCCGTGCCGATAAAGCAGTTCTTCCGACAGGTGGCGACCCTAAGTCGCCTGTCGCAGCGCAGGACCGAGGGGAATGACTGAGGCGACGGCCGAGACCGAGATGGGCGCGGCGGACATCGGCCGCATCATGGAGATGATTCCGCATCGCTTCCCGATGCTGCTGATCGACCGGGTGGTCGATATCGTCGCCAATGAAAGCGCCGTCGGCATCAAGAACGTTACGATCAACGAACCGCAATTTCAGGGCCACTTCCCGCAACGCGCCGTGATGCCCGGCGTGATGATCGTCGAAGCCATGGCGCAGACGGCGGCGGTGATGGTGGTGCACAGCCTCGGCACCTCGGCCGAGGGCAAGCTGGTTTATTTCATGTCGATCGACGATTGCCGCTTCCGCCGGCCGGTGACGCCCGGCGACGTCATGCGGATTCAAATCGTCAAGGAGCGGAACCGCGGCAACGTCTGGCGGTTCCATGGCGAGGCCTATGTGGACGATCAATTGTGCAGCGAGGCTAGGTTCGCCGCCATGGTGGTCGAGGAATAGAGGCAGACATGGCGGACATCCATCCAACCGCGATCATCGAGGACGGCGCCGTCCTGGGCGAGGGCGTACGCATCGGACCCTATTGCACGGTGTCGGGCGAGGCGACCTTGCAGGAGGGAACCGTCCTGGACAGCCACGTGGTGGTGGCGGGGCGGACCAACATCGGGCCCAACAACCGGATCTTTCCCTTCGCCGCCGTCGGCACGCCGCCCCAGGACACCAAGTATGCCGGCGAGCCCTCGGAACTGATCATCGGCGCCAATAACGTGATCCGCGAACACGCGACCCTGCACCCCGGTACCGCCGGCGGTGGCCTGACCACCCGGGTGGGCAACAACTGTCTGCTGATGGTCGGCGCCCATGTGGCCCATGACTGCCGGATCGGCGATCACGTGATCCTGGTCAACAACGTCACCCTGGGTGGTCACGTGGAAATCCATGACCATGCCATTCTGGGCGGCATGTCGGCGGTGCATCAATTCGTCCGGATCGGACCGCACGCGATGATCGGCGGCATGTCCGGGGTCGAGAACGACGTCATTCCCTATGGTTCGGTGATGGGCAATCGCGCCCATTTGAGCGGCCTGAACATCGTCGGATTGAAACGCCGTGGCTTCGGCCGCGAGGAGATCCATACCCTGCGCAACGCTTATCGTCTGCTGTTCGCCCAGGAGGGCACCATGCAGGAACGGCTGCAGGACGTCGCCGAGATGTTCGCGGACCAGCCGCTGGTGATGGAAATCGTCGACTTCATCCGCGCCGATTCCTCGCGCGCCCTCTGTCAACCGAAATTGGACCGTGCCGCCTAAACTGGGCATTTTGGCAGGGCGGGGCGAACTTCCCGGCCGTTTGGTGGATGCCTGTCGCGACGCCGGCCGGGAGTTTTTCGTCGTCGCCTTCAACGGTGAAACCGATCCCGCCACCGTCGCCGATGGCGTCGACCATGCCTGGGTCGACGTTCCCGCCGTCGGCCAAACCATTCGACTGCTGAAACAGGCCGGGGCGAGCGAGCTGGTGCTGATCGGCCCGGTCGGCCGGCCGGATTTCTCGGCACTCAAACCCGATTGGCACGGCGTCAGGCTGCTGCCCAAGGTCATCAAGGCCGCCCAGCAGGGTGACGATGCCTTGATGAAGGTGGTGGTCGAGGACCTGGAGAAACAGGGCTTTTCGATCGTCGCCGCCGAGGCCGTGCTGGAAATCCTGGCGGCCCCGGCCGGGGCCTTGGGCGCCCGCTCGCCGGACCAGCGGGACATGGCGGATATCCAACGCGGCATGGCGGTGGTGGTGGAACTGGGCCGGCTGGACATCGGCCAGGCGGCGGTGGTGCGCGATGGCTATGTCCTGGCAGTCGAGGCGGCGGAGGGTACCGACGAGATGCTGCGCCGCTGCCGCGAGTTTCGCGGCGACGAGGCCGCCGGGGTGCTGGTCAAGCTACCGAAACCCGGACAGGAGCGTCGGGTCGATTTGCCGGCCATCGGCCCGCCGACGGTGGCGGGCGCCGCCGCCGCCGGCCTCAAGGGTATCGCCTTGGAAGCCGGCGGCGCCCTGATCACCGATCGCGAGGCAGTGGCCCGCGCGGCTGACGCGGCCGGCCTGTTCGTGTTCGGCGTGGCGCCGGCGGACGGCGCCTGACCGGCGGGACCATGCATTTCGTATTGGTCGCCGGCGAGGCCTCGGGCGATGTCCTGGGCGCCCGGCTGATGGACGCCTTGAGGCACTGCCGGGGGGAGGGGGTGGAATTCTCCGGCATCGGTGGCCGGATGATGGCGGCGCGCGGTCTGGCCAGCCTGTTTCCGATCGGCGATCTGTCGGTCATGGGCTTGGCCGAGGTGCTGCCGCGGCTGCCGCTGTTGTTGCGGCGCCTGGGCGAGGCCGCGGCCCATGTGCGCCGGGTTCGGCCGGACGCGGTGGTGACCATAGATTCACCGGGCTTTTCCTTTCGCCTGGCCAAGCGGTTGCGGGGCGACGGCGTTCCCTTGATCCACTATGTCGCGCCACAGCTTTGGGCCTGGCGTCCCGGCCGGGCCCGCCACATCGCCCAGCGGATCGATCATATGCTGGCGCTGCTGCCGTTCGAACCGGCGTTCTTCGCCGAATACGGACTGGACTGCGAATTCGTCGGTCACCCGGTGGTCGAGGGCGTGGCCGAGGCGCCGGGCGACGGTGCCGCCTTTCGCCACCGGCACGGCATTGCCACGGACGCCCCGGTGGTCGCCCTGCTGCCGGGTAGCCGGCAAAGCGAAACCTCGCGGCTGTTGCCGGTGTTCACCGCCGCCGTGACGCTGTTGCGGCAACGGCGACCGGAATTGCGCGTGGTGATGCCGACGGTGGAGCAAGTGGCGCCGACGGTCGCGGCGGCGGCGCGCGGTCTGCACCCCGCCGCCGTGGTGGTGGAGGACCTGGATGAACGGGCCGATGCCTTCGCCGCCGCCAATGCGGCCGTGGCGGCGTCGGGTACGGTTTCGCTGGAGTTGGCCCTGCGCCGCGTACCGGCCGTCGTCGCCTATCGGGCCAATGCCCTGACCGCCGCCCTGGTACGGCGCCTGCTCAAGGTACCCAACGTCGCCCTGCCCAACATCCTGGCGGGACGGCGGGTGATGCCGGAACTGCTGCAGGAGCACTGCCGGCCCGAGCCGATCGCGGCGGCGTTGCAGGGCTTGCTGGATGACGAGGCCGGCCGCCGGGAGCAGATCGGCGCCTTGACCGAGATCGCCGAAATGCTGGGCGCCGGCGGCGAAGCGCCCAGTTTGCGGGCCGCCAAGGCCGTGCTAAAAGTGCTCGACGATCGCCACGCGGCCGCAACGAAGGGGTAGTACCGATGTCAGCCGATACCGTCGCCGGCAGCGACAAGTTTCGCTTCCTGCACACCATGCTCCGGGTCAAGGACCTGGATAAATCGTTGGATTTCTACACCCGTCTCTTGGGCATGAAGCTGCTGCGCAAGACCGATTTCCCCGGCGGCGAATTCACCCTGGCCTTCGTCGGCTACGGCGACGAGGAGGACCAGACCGTCGTCGAACTGACCCACAATTGGGGCCAGCAGGAACCGTATGAACTCGGCGACGGCTTCGGTCATCTGGCGATCGCCGTGTCGGACGCCTACGCGGTCTGCGAGGCGATGGAGAAAGCCGGCGTCAACGTGCCCCGGCCGGCCGGGCCGATGAAGCATGGCGGCCGGGTGATCGCCTTCGTCGAGGACCCGGACGGCTACAAGATCGAGCTGGTGGAACGGGACTGATCGCACCGGCAACCGGCAAAAAAAGGGCCCGCGTCGCGGGCCCTTTGTCGTTGGTTGTCGCGACCCCTAATCGCGTTGGTGCATGGGCACGAACTTGCGTGCGTCCAGCCCGGTGTAGAGCTGCCGCGGGCGGCAGATCTTCTGCGAGGGATCCTCGATCATCTCGTTCCATTGCGCCACCCAGCCGACGGTGCGCGCCAGGGCGAAGATCACCGTGAACATCGATGTCGGGAAGCCCATCGCCCGTAGCGTAATGCCGGAATAGAAATCGACGTTCGGGTACAGCTTGCGATCGACGAAATAGGGGTCGTTCAGGGCGATGCCCTCCAGCTCCATGGCCAAACGCAGCAGCGGTTCGTCCTTGACGCCCAGTTCGTTCAGCACCTCGTGGCAGGTCGCCTGCATCACCTTGGCGCGTGGGTCGTAATTCTTGTAAACGCGATGGCCAAAGCCCATCAGGCGGAAGGGGTCGTCCGGGTCCTTGGCCCGTTCCAGGGTCCGGGGAATGTTGTCGACGTCGCCGATCTCGCCCAGCATGTTCAACACCGCCTCGTTGGCGCCGCCATGCGCCGGGCCCCACAGGCTGGCGATGCCGGCGGCGATGCAGGCGAAGGGATTGGCGCCCGACGAGCCGGCCGAGCGGACCGTCGAGGTCGAAGCGTTCTGTTCGTGATCGGCGTGCAGGATCAGGATCCGGTCCATCGCCTGCGACAGCACCGGGCGGACCTTGTACTCCTCGCACGGCACCGCGAACATCATGTGCAGGAAGTCTTCCGCATAGGATAGATCGTTGCGCGGATACATGAATGGCTGGCCGATGGTGAACTTGTAGGCCCAGGCGGCTATGGTCGGCATCTTGGCGATCAACCGGTAGCTGGCCACCATGCGTTGGTACGGATCGTCGATGTCCGTGCTGTCGTGATAGAACGCCGACAGGGCGCCGACGACGCCAACCATGACCGCCATCGGATGGGCATCTCGGCGGAAGCCGCGATAGAACTGCGCCAACTGCTCATGCACCATGGTGTGGTGGGTGATGTCCCAGACGAATTTGTCCTTCTGCGCCCGGTTCGGCAGCTCGCCGTTCAGCAGCAGGTAACAGACTTCCATGAAATCGCTGTTTTCGGCCAACTCGTCGATGGCATAGCCGCGGTGCAGCAGGATGCCCTCGTCACCGTCGATATAGGTGATCCTGGATTCGCAACTCGCAGTCGAGGTAAAGCCGGGGTCATAAGTGAAATGGCCGGTTTCGGCGTATAACTTGCGGATATCGACGACCTTCGGGCCGAGCGAGCCGCTGAGCACGGGCATCTCCGCGCCATCGTCGGCGCCATTCATGCCAAGCGTTGCTGTTTCTTCCGACATGGGACCTCTCTCGTCGCGAATTCAGGGACCCGGCCGATCGCAAATCCGGGCCGGTCTGTTGCTGCCGCCATTATAGCCGAGGCGGGCTAGCTGCCGTAAGGGCGGATTTTGCCACAGGGATCAAAATAGGAACTATCTAAGAAAAATTACCGTTGTAGGAGATTAGTCAAGGCAATCCGCTATGCGCCCCAGGCTCTCCTCGCGGCCGAGGTAATGCAGGACGTCGAAGATCCCGGGCGAGGCGCCCTGGCCGGTCAAGGCCGCCCGCATGGGCTGCGCCAGTTTGCCCAGTTTGACGCCGGCGTCCTCGGCCACGGCGCGCACGGTGGCTTCAAGGATATCCGGCCGCCATTGATCGATGCCGGACAGGGCATGGTGAGCCCGGCGCAGCAGGGCCGGTGCCTCGCCGCTTAGCAGCTTCGCCGCCTTTTCCTCCATCGCCAGCGGCCGGCTGGCGGCCAGGAAGCCGGCCCGCTCGGCCAGCTCGACCAGGGTCTTCGAACGTTCCTGCAGCGCCGGCAGGGCCAGGGCCAGGCGTTGCCGCTCGACCTCGTTCGGCTGGCGACCCAAATGCCCGGCCAAATGCGGCGCCAGCAGGTCGCTCAGGCGTCGCGGGTCCAATTCGCGCAGGTAGTGGCCGTTCAGGTTGTCCAGCCGGGGCAGATCGAAGCGGGCCGCCGCCTTGCCCACGGCGTCCAGCTCGAACCAGGCGATCGCCTGTTCGGTGGAGATGATCTCGTCGTCGCCGTGGCTCCAGCCCAGCCGCAGCAAATAGTTGCACATGGCCTCGGGCAGATAGCCCAGGTCGCGATAGGCCTGCACCGCCAGGGCGCCATGGCGTTTCGACATCTTGGCGCCGTCGTCGCCATGGATCAGCGGAATATGGGCGAAGGCCGGCGCCGGCCAGTCCATCAGATCGTAGATCTGGCGCTGCCGGATGGCATTGGTCAGGTGATCGTCGCCGCGAATGACGTGGCTGATCGCCATGTCGTGGTCGTCGACCACCACCGCCAGCATGTAGGTCGGCGTGCCGTCGGCGCGGAGCAGCACCATGTCGTCCATTTCGCCGTTGCCGACCCTGACCGTGCCCTGGACCAGGTCCTCGACCACGGTCTCGCCCTCCCGCGGCGCCCGCAGGCGGATCACCGGCGGCACGCCGGCGGGCGCCTCGCCGGGATCGCGATCCCGCCAGCGGCCGTCGTAGCCCATCGAGCGGCCCTCGGCCTTGGCCAGCCGGCGCATCTCGGCCAGCTCATCGGGCGTGCAGTAGCAGCGGTAGGCCTTGCCGGCGGCCAGCAATTCCTCGGCCACTTCGGCGTGCCGGCGGACCCGGGCAAATTGCGAGATCGGCTCGCCGTCCCCCTCCAGGCCCAGCCAGCGCAGGCCGTCATGGATCGCCGCGATGGCCTCGGCGGTCGATCGGGCCCGGTCGGTGTCCTCGATCCGCAGCAGCATTTGGCCGCCATGGTGGCGAGCGAACAACCAGTTGAACAACGCTGTCCGGGCACCGCCGATATGGAGAAAGCCGGTCGGCGAAGGGGCGAACCGCGTGATAACGCTCATGGTTTTCGGCTTCCGGTTGGCGCTCTATGATGCTGGGTGGCGTTGTGTATCACATCGCCCAAAGGGTGGCGATAGTCCGACGGTGGAGGCCATGGCCGGCAGACGGCAGGCGCGAACCACGACCCACCGGGCGGCTCGGGGGACCTTCCCGGGCTGGCCGGCGGCGGCGCTGGCCTGGCTCGCCAAGGCCTTTCTGGCCGAGCGGGAGCGCTGGCCGTTGTGGCTGCCGGTCTGCCTCGGCGGCGGCATCGCCCTCTATTTCTCGCTGTCGTTCGAGCCGCCCTGGATGGTCGGCGCCGGCGCCGTTCCGATCCTGTCGGGCCTGAGCTGGCTGTTGCGCCGCCGGCCGGCGGCGATCGTCTGCCTGGCGCTGTTGACGCTGGCGGTGGGCTTTTGCGCCGCCCAGGTGCGCAGCCAATGGGTCGCCGGGCCGGTGATCAAGGGCAAGCTCGGGCCGTTGTCGGTGGCCGGCGACCTCACCGTCCTGGAAACCAGGCAACATGGCGTGCGCATCACCCTGGAAGGTTTGCGGATGCCCAGCCTGGGGCAACGGCCGCCGCCCCGGCGGATCCGATTGAGCCTGCGCGGCCAATTGCCGCCGGAGTTCGAGGTCGGCGCCCGTGTTCGGCTGCGCGCGGTGCTGCTGCCGCCGGCCGGGCCGGCCGCGCCCGGGGCCTATGATTTCGCCCGCGCCGCCTGGTTCAAGGGCCTTGGCGCGGTCGGCTACGGGGTGTCCCGGCCGGAGGTGCTGGCGGTGGCCGGCGCCGGTGCGCCGCCGACCATGGCGGTGCGGCTGGCCGCCTGGCGGCGGGCCCTGTTCGAACACCTGCGGGCGGCGCTGCCCGGCGAGGCCGGCGCCGTCGCGGTGGCGTTGATGACCGGCGAGCGCGGGGCGATCAGCGAGGCCACCTGGCGGTCCATGCGGGATTCCGGATTGGCCCATCTGCTGGCGATCTCCGGCCTGCATATCGGCCTCATGGCCGGTTGGCTGTTCTTCGCCGTGCGCCTGGTCCTGGCCCTGGCGGAGCCGCTGGCCCTGCGGGCACCGATCAAGAAATGGGCCGCCGCCATCGCCCTGGCGGGCGCCTTTGCCTACCTGTTGCTGACCGGCGCGACGGTGCCGACCCAGCGCGCCTTCCTGATGGTCTCGTTGGTGCTGCTGGCGGTGATGCTGGATCGCAAGGCGGTGTCCTTCCGGCTGGTCGCCTGGGCGGCGACCATGGTGCTGCTATGGGCGCCGGAAAGCTTGCTGTCCGTCAGCTTCCAGATGTCGTTCGCCGCCGTGGTCGCCCTGACGGCGGTGTACGAGGGCCTTGGCCCCCGCTTGCTCGGTTGGCGCGGCGATGGCGGCACCGGCCGGCGGTTGTTGCTCTATCTGGCGGCGGTGCTGCTGACCACCCTGGTGGCCGGCGCGGCGACGGCGCCGTTCGCGCTGTACCATTTCAACCGCGCCGCCATGTACGGCCTGGCCGCCAATCTGTTCGCGGTGCCGATCACCGCCCTGTGGGTGATGCCCTGTGCCTTGCTGGCGTTCGTGTTATTGCCCCTGGGCCTGGAGCAATTGGCCCTGCTGCCGATGCAACTGGGCGTTGGCGTGATCCTGGCGGTGGCGGCCGAGGTCGCCTCCTGGCCCGGCGCGGTCAGTCTGCTGCCGGCCTTCGGGGTCGGCCTGTTGGCGGCGATCTCGCTGGGCGGCCTTTGGCTGTGCCTGTGGCGGGGCCGCTGGCGGCTGGCCGGGGCGGTGGCCGTGGCGCTGGCCTTGGCCATGATCGGCTTCGCCGATCCGCCGGATTTCCTGATCGACGGCAAGGGCAAGGCGATGGCGGCGCGGCTGCCGGACGGCCGGGTGGTGATCGCCGGCGGCGGCCGGCGCCAGGGCATCACCGTCGAAACCTGGCTGCGCCGCTGGGGCGTGGCGGCGCCGGACCGGGACGCCGGGGCCATGCGCTGCGACCGCCTCGGCTGTGTCCTGCGTCAGGGCGGCGACACCATCGCCTATGCCCGCGACCCGCGGGCCCTGCAGGATGATTGCCAGGTCAGCGATGTGTTGCTGGCGGCGGTGCCGGTGCGGCGCGGCTGTCCCTCGGCCAGCCTGGTGATCGACCGCTTCGATCTCTGGCGGCGCGGGGCGGTGGCGGTCTGGCGGCGCGAGGGCGGCATCCGGGCCGTCGGCGCCAACGACGATCGCGGCGACCGCCCCTGGAGCCGGCATCCGGGCAGCAACAAGCGGAAATGAGCGAGGGCGGCGGCGGCCGCCGCCGGGATCAGTAGCGGCGCAACAGGCCGATCAGCTGGCCCTGGATCTTCACCCGGTCGGGCGGGAAGATGCGGGTCTCGTAGCTCTGGTTGGCCGGTTCCAGGGCCACCGAATTGCCCTTGCGGCGCAGCCGCTTCAGGGTCGCTTCCTCGTCGTCGATCAGGGCCACCACGATAGTGCCGTTGTCGGCGGTCTCGCTGCGGCGCAGGACCACCGTATCGCCGTCCAGGATGCCGGCGTCGATCATCGAGTCGCCGGCCACTTCCAGGGCGAAATGCTCGCCGCGATCGAGCATGCCGATCGGCACGTCGACGAAGCTGTTGGGGTCGCGCAGCGCCTCGATCGGGGTGCCGGCGGCGATCCGGCCATACAGCGGCATGCTGACCACCTCGTTGGTGTCGGGGGCCTGCCGGCCGGTGGCCGAGGCGAACTCACCCTGGATGATGTTGGCCGCCAGCCTGCGTCCGCCGGGTACCACCGAACCGGGCATCTTCAGGACTTCCAGGGCGCGGGCGCGATGGGCCAGGCGACGGATGAAACCGCGTTCCTCCAGCGCCGTGATCAGACGGTGGATACCCGATTTCGA
>JASLMH010000083.1 GCA_030746635.1 Alphaproteobacteria bacterium
GCGCTCTGACTACATCAAGTTTGCGCGCGCGCGCGGCCTGCGCAATCGGGTTGTCCATTTCCGCCATGCCCTGAAAAACACGCTGGTTCCGATCATCACGGTGACCGGACTGCAGGTCGGATCGATCATCGCCTTCGCGATCATCACCGAGACTGTGTTCCAGTGGCCGGGCATGGGGTTGCTGTTCCTGCAGGCCATCGAGTTCGTCGATATCCCGGTGATGGCCTGCTACCTGATCCTGGTGTCGTTCTTCTTCGTGCTGATCAACCTGATTGTCGATCTGCTGTATTACGTGGTCGACCCGCGCCTGCGCATCGACGCGGCGCGCGCCGGCGGACATTGAGATGAGTGTCGCGGAACTGGACGCCGTCGGCCGGGTGACGGATCTGGTTCGCCGTTGCCTCGACAGCGATATCTATTTCAGCTTCAAGAGCTCGAAGATCACGATGATTGCCGCCGCCGTCACCGCGGCGATGTTCCTGGCCGCCGTCTTCGCGCCCCTGATCACGCCGCAGAACCCTTACGATCCGGCGGCGTTGGACCTGATGGATTCGTTTTCACCCCCGGTCTGGATCGAGGAAGGCACCTGGACCTACTTCCTGGGCAGCGACGACCAGGGCCGAGACCTTTATTCCGCCATCATCTATGGCCTGCGCCTGTCTCTGGGTGTGGGCTTCGCGGCGGTGATCATCGCCATGCTGATGGGTGTCTCCCTGGGCCTGATCTCGGGCTATATCGGCGGCACCCTGGATGCCGTGATCATGCGTATCGCCGACGTCCAGATCAGTTTTCCGGCCATTCTGATCGTGCTGCTGATCGATGGCGTGGTGCGCGGCATCCTGCCGAACGAGCGGCACGATGACCTGGCCCTGGTGGTGATCACCTTCGCCCTGGCGTTTTCCGCCTGGCCGCAATTCGCCCGCACCGTGCGCGGCTCCACCCTGGTAGAGAAGAACAAGGAATACGTCCAGGCGGCGCGGGTGATCGGCCGCAGCCCACTGTGGATCATGGCCGGGCATGTGCTGCCCAACGTCATGGGCCCGGTGCTGGTCATCGCCACGATCTCGCTGGCCGTCGCCATCCTGGGCGAGGCGACCCTGTCGTTCCTCGGCGTCGGCGTGCCGCCGACCGAGCCCTCGCTGGGCACCCTGATCAACAACGGCCAGAACTTCCTGTTCTCCGGCGAATGGTGGATCGTGATCTTCCCCGGCATCGCCCTGGCGACCCTGGTGTTGGCCGTCAACCTGCTGGGTGACTGGCTGCGCGACGCCCTGAACCCGAAATTGCGGTAGCTGCCGGCATGACCACGGCCCCCGCCAATCAGCCGCTGCTCGAGATTCGGAATCTGCGTATCGAATTTCCCACCCGGCGAGGCATCCTGGTGGCGGTGGATGACATCTCGCTGCACATCGATCCCGGCGAGATCCTCGGCGTGGTCGGCGAATCCGGGGCCGGCAAGTCGCTGACCGGCGCCGCCGTGATCGGCCTGCTGGAGCCGCCCGGCCGTATCGCCGACGGCCAGATCATCCTGGAGGGCGGGCGCATCGACAACCTGCCCTACGAGGAGATGCGCAAGATAAGGGGTCGGCGCATCGGCGCCATCTTCCAGGACCCGCTGACCAGCCTCAACCCGCTCTATTCGGTCAGCCGGCAGTTGGTCGAGACCATCCAAACCCATCTGCCGCTCAGCGAACGCCAGGCCCGGGCCCGCGCCCTGGAGCTGTTGCAGGAGGTCGGCATCCCCGGCGCCGAAGAGCGCATCGACCACTACCCGCACCAGTTTTCCGGCGGCATGCGGCAACGGGTGGTGATCGCCCTGGCGCTCTGCGCCGAGCCGCGCCTGATTATCGCCGACGAGCCGACCACGGCCCTGGACGTCTCGATCCAGGCCCAGATCATCAGCCTGCTGAAACGCCTGTGCAAGGACCACCAGACGGCGGTCATGCTGGTCACCCACGACATGGGGGTGATCGCCGAGGCGGCCGACCGGGTGGCGGTGATGTATTCGGGCCGCATCGCCGAGGTCGGGCCGGTGCAGGACGTGGTCAGGCGGGCCAAGCACCCCTATACCCACGGGCTGATGGGCTCGATCCCCCATATCGGCCACGCCGTCGCCAAGCTGACCCAGATCGAGGGCTCGATGCCGCGGCTGCAGGAAATCCCGCCGGGCTGTCCCTTCAATCCGCGCTGCCCCGAGGCCGACGGCCGCTGCCGGGCCGAGCGGCCGGAGTTGCAGTGGATCGAAAATACCGAGGTCGCCTGCCATCGCTTCGATGCCCCCGAGGCGAGGAGCCAGGCCGGTGACTGAGGCGGCGCAAGTGCCAACCGAGGCCGCCGGCGCCGATCTGTTGCTGCGGGCGCACGACCTGAAACGCTATTTCGACGTCTCGCCGCCGTTCCTCAACCGGGTCATCGAGCGGCTGCCCCGGGCCATCGTCAAGGCGGTCGACGGCGTCAGCTTCGACATCGGCCGCGGCGAAACCTTCAGCCTGGTCGGCGAGTCGGGTTGCGGCAAATCGACGGTGGCGCGCCTGGTGGTCGGCCTGTACCAGCCCACTGCCGGCGGCATCACCTTCGACGGCATCGACGTCGCCGGCCAGACGGCGGCCGAGGCTCGGCAAAACGTGCAGTCCCGGATGCAGATGATCTTCCAGGATCCCTATGCCTCGCTGAACCCGCGCTGGCGGGTGGCCAATATCGTCGCCGAGCCGATCCGGGCCCGCGGCCTGCTGCCCTCGAACCGCGAGGTCAAGGCCCGGGTCGGCGAACTGCTGACCCAGGTCGGGCTGTCGCCGGCCGACAGCGAGAAATATCCGCACGAATTCTCCGGCGGCCAGCGCCAGCGCATCTCGATCGCCCGGGCCCTGGCCGGTTCCCCCGATTTCCTGGTCTGCGACGAGCCGACCTCGGCCCTGGACGTCTCGGTACAGGCGCAGATCCTGAATTTGATGAAGGAACTGCAGCGGCAGTACCACCTGACCTACCTGTTCATCAGCCACGACCTGGCCGTGGTCTACCACGTCTCCACCACCGTCGGCGTGATGTACCTCGGCCGGTTGGTCGAATGGGCCCCGACCCAGACCCTGTTCAACCAGCCCCGCCACCCCTATACCCGGATGCTGCTGGACGCCATTCCCGACCTGGAGATGACCGGCCGCCAGCGCATCCCCGTCGCCGGCGAGGTGCCGAGCCCGATCAACCCGCCCTCGGGCTGCCCCTTCCACCCCCGCTGCCCCCACGCCGACGACCGCTGCCGGGCCGAGATGCCCACCGCCCACGCGACCGGCGACAGCCACGTCGCCTGCCACGCCGTCGATGACGGGCGTTTGAGCTGAAGCGGCGCCGGGAGGGGAATGAAGAGAAATTAAGGGGACACCATCGGCTCTTTTCCTGTCACGAGACCACCGACGTAGGACGAGTCATGGTGTCCCCTTAATTTCTCTTCATTCCCCTTAGCTCCCCTCGATTCCCTCGGTAGCCAGCGAGACCTCGTGCGGCACCCGAACCCCCACCCGCCTTTGCGCGCCGGGCCTGGGTTGCTAAGCTTTCCCGGGATCGAACCAATCGTTCAGGGAGGGCCGCGCGGGCGGCGTTGGAGACATGGCGGCAAAACAGACCGTAACCTCGTCGAACATCAAGCTTCCGGCCGACAAGGCCGAGGCCATTTACACCACCATGCGGCGCATCCGCGCCTTCGAGGAGCGCACGGTGGAGCTGTTCGAACAAGGGGCGGTGAAGGGCACCGCCCACAGCTATATCGGCGAGGAGGCGGTGGCGGCGGCGGTCAGCGCCAATCTGCGCGACGACGATTACATGGCCTCCAATCATCGCGGCCACGGCCATTGCATCGCCAAGGGGGCCGATCAGAACCTGATGATGGCCGAACTGATGGGCCGCGAGACCGGCTATTGCCGGGGCCTGGGCGGCTCCATGCATATCGCCGACATGCGCCTGAACATCATGGGCGCCAACGGTATCGTCGGCGCCACCATGCCGCTGGCGACCGGCGCCGCCCTGGCGGTGAAGCTACGCGGCGGCGATCAGGTGGTGGTGGCGTTCTTCGGCGACGGCGCCTCGAACCAGGGCACCTTCCACGAATGCGCCAACCTGGCCAACATCTGGGATTTGCCGATCCTGTTCATCTGCGAGAACAACCAGTACGCCCTGACCACGCCGTACCGCTATGCCTGTTCGGTCGAACGCATATCCGACCGGGCCGGCGGCTACGGCATGCCCGGCATCACCATCGACGGTAACGATGCCGGCGAAATCTATGCCGTGGTCGGCGAGGCCGTCGAGCGAGCCCGGGCCGGCCAGGGGCCCAGCCTGATTGAATGCATGACCTACCGCTGGGGTCAGCATTCCATGCGCAGCAACCTGCGCGACCCCCGGCCGAAGGAGGAATACGACAGTTGGATCGCCCGCGATCCCATCAAGCTGCTGGAGCAGCGCCTGACCTCGGAAAAGACCGTCAGCAAGAAGCGCATGAAGGAAATCGGCGAACAGGTGGTCGAGGACCTGGAGGCGGCCGTGGCCTTCGGCGACGAGGGCGCCGAGCCGACCGTCGACATCATGCTGGACGCGGTCTATGCCCCGCATGCCGATTACGACGAGCCGGGCGCCGTCGGCGATCGCGAACTGAACTATATCCAGGCCCTGAACGAGGCCCTCGCCGGCGAGTTGGAGCGCGACGAGCGGGTCTTCGTGATGGGCGAGGACGTCGGCGAAACGGGCGGCATCTTCTCGGTCACCAAGGGCCTGTACGAACGCTTCGGGGCCGAACGAATGCGCGACACGCCGATCACCGAGGTCGGCTTCACCGGCGCCGGCGTCGGCGCGGCGATCGCCGGCATGCGGCCGGTGGTGGAAATCCAGATCTTCGATTTCGTCGCCCTGACCATGGACATGCTGGTCAACCAGGCGGCCAAGTTCCGCTACATGCTGGGCGGCCGGCCGACCGTGCCGCTGGTGGTGCGCGGCCCCCAGGGCGGCGGCATCCGCCTGGCGGCGCAGCACAGCCAAAGCCTGGAGGCCTGGTTCACCCACGTCCCCGGCCTGGTGGTGATGGCGCCATCCACGCCGTACGACGCCAAGGGCATGCTGTGCGCGGCGATCCGCGACGACAACCCGGTGATCTTCCTGGAGCACAAGATGCTGTACATGGAAGCCAAGGGGCCGGTGCCCGAGGGCGAGTACGCCATCCCCATCGGCAAGGCCGACATCAAGCGTCAGGGCACCGACATCACCGTGGTGGCCACCCTGGCCATGGTGCCGCGGGTGCTGTCCGTGGCCCAGCAGTTGGAACGCGAGGGCATCAGCGTCGAGGTGGTCGACCCGCGCACCCTGCGCCCGCTGGACGAGGAAACCATCCTGAATTCGGTGCGCAAGACCTCGCGCCTGGTGATCGCCCACGAGGCCTGGAAGAACGGCGGCTTCGGCGCCGAGGTGGCGGCGATGGTGGTGGAAAAGGCCTTCGACCACCTGGACGCGCCGATCGTCCGGGTCGGCGGGCTGGACGTGCCGATGCCCTACAACGATGCCCTGGAGCGGGCCACCATCCCGTCCCAGGAGCGCATCGCCGAGGCGATCCGCGAAACCGTCCAGGGCGGTTGAGCGGGCAAGGGGGCGGCGCATCGCGGAGCCCGTCGACTACGCGGATTTCGACTATGGCGACCCGGTCGCCAAATGGTTCGTCACCGAGGCCTTTCGGATCGGCGACACCGCCGATCTGGTGCGCCAGGCGGGCGAGCAACTGCATGCCGGCGGCATCCCCCTGTATCGCCTGAGCTACATCCAGCGCACCCTGCACCCCGAATTCATCGGCTATGGCTTCTTCTGGCGACGCGGCCACGGCGTCGACAAGGTACGGGCGCCGATCTCCATCGAGGACCAGTCCGAATACCGCGACAATCCCCTGCCGGCGGTGTTCGAGCACGGCAAGACGGTGCGGGTGCGCCTGGAACGGGAGGCCGATCCGCAAGCGCCCCTGTTGCGGCAGTTGCAGGCCGAGGGGGCAACCGACTACGTCGCCCTGCCGGTGATCTTCACCGACGGCCGCATCGACGGCCTGTCCGTCACCTCGGACGCGCCGGGCGGTTTCAGCCGCCAGGACCTGGACCGCATGTTCGCCCTGCAGTTCATGTTCGCCCGCATTGTCGAGATCCATAACCTGCGCGCCACCGCCACCAATCTCCTCGATACCTATGTCGGCCACGACGCCGGCGCCCGCATCCTGGATGGCGCCATCCATCGCGGCGACGGCGAAACCATCCGGGCGGTGATCTGGTACTGTGATCTGCGCGGTTTCACGGGGCTGTCGGACCATTTGCCGCGCGACGACCTGATCGGGATGTTGAATGACTTCTTCGCCTGCATGGCCGGCCCGGTGGAGGCGGCCGGCGGGCAGGTGTTGAAATTCGTCGGCGATGCCATGCTGGCGATCTTCCGCATCGGCGCGGACGACGAGAAAACGGTCGCCGGCACCGCCCTCGACGCCGCCCATCAGGCGGTCGGCGCCGCCGAACGGCTCAACCGCCAGCGCCAGGCCGACGGCAAGCCAAACCTGGATTTCGGCCTCGCCCTGCATATCGGCGACGTCATGTACGGCAACATCGGCGCCCCCTCGCGGCTGGATTTCACGGTGATCGGGCCGGCGGTCAACCTGGCCGCCCGCCTGCAGGCGCAATCGCGCGATATCGGCCATGCCATTCTGTGTTCGGCGGAGATCGCCGCCCTGCGGCCGGGCCGCGTGGTATCTTGCGGCCCGCACCGAATGAAGGGCATGGCTGCGGCGGTCGAGGTCTTCACCGTCCGCTAACGAGAGGGAAGGCGTTTTTGGCGGACCGGCCGGCCATCGATCTGGCCCAACTGGGCACCTATACGGCGGGCGACCGCGATCTGGAGCGGGAACTGCTGGAGCTGTTCGTGCCCAACGCCGAAGGCTATATCGACGCCATGGCGGCCGGCGGCGGCGCGCCCTGGTCGGCGGCCGCGCACGGCCTGAAGGGGGTGGCCAAGGGCGTCGGGGCCTGGCAACTGGCCGAACTGGCCGAGGCGGCGGAGGCGCTGTCCGAGGCGTCGCCCGGGGACCGCGCGGCGGCGGTGGCCGGTTTGCGCGCCGCCCACGGCCGCGTGCGCTCCTTTGTCGCAGACCTCGACTAGGATGACTTCGGTCAAGTTGCAATCTGGCGCTGGCGGCATTAATCCATATCTAATAACTGGTAACTCGGCGGGCGAATGTGCCCCGGAACAGGAGGGAGTGTGACCATGGCCTTCAAAGACATCATCGTGCACCAGGGGGACGACGTGCACGCCGGGCAGCGCCTGACGGCGGCGATCGCCTTGACGCGACGGTTCGAGGCGCATCTGACCGGCGTCTATGTGCTCAACTATCCGGTGGTGCCGGGGTTCGTGCAGGCCGAGGTGCCGAGCGAGATCATCGAGCAGCGCTATCAGGACATCCGGGCCGAGGCGGAAGAAAAGCGCAAGGAGTTCGACGCCACCATGTCCAAGGAAGCCATCGCCGGCGAGTTCCGCCTGATGGAAGGCGATACCGCCGATGCCATGGCCATGTGCGCCCGTTACGGTGATCTGGTGGTGGTCAGCCAGGCCGACCCCGACAATCCCAGCGCCGACGACCGCCTGGCCGAGGATCTGGTGATGGCCTCGGGCCGGCCGATCCTGGTCGTCCCCTATACCGGCGACCAGACCAATATCGGCAAACGGACGATGGTTGCCTGGAACGGCACCCGGGAAGCGACCCGGGCGGCGCACGACGCCTTGCCGATGCTGGCGCAGGCCGACGAGGTGGTGGTGTTTTCCGTCAACCCCGAGGATCGCGATCACATCGCCGGCGCCGACATCTGCACCCACCTGGCGCGCCATGGCGTCAATGCCACGCCGAAGCACATCGTCGCCCCCGACATGCGGGTCGGCGATATCCTGCTGTCGGCGGTGGCGGACAACGGCATCGACCTGCTGGTGATGGGCGGCTACGGCCATTCCAGGCTGCGCGAGCTGGCCTTCGGCGGCGCCACCCGCGAGATCTTCAACGCCATGACCTGTCCGGTGATGATGTCGCACTAGACTCTCCCCGATTTGATCGGAAGTGCCTGACCGCCCCGCTCCCCCACCCGGCCACCCACATCGTACGATTTCGTTGGGTGGCCGGGAGGGGGAGCGGGGCGGCGCAGGTTCGGCTCGGAGAGCCCGAGAAGATGACAACGCCCGGCGTTTAAGGGTACATGTTCGGGGCGGATGAAGCGGTTTTGAGCCGCTTCATCCGCCCTTCGCATTTTTTTTTGCCGTACAGGGGGCGCCGGATGCCGATCATCAACCGCATTGCCGATTTCCACGACGACATGGTGGCCTGGCGCCGCGACATTCACGCCCATCCGGAAACCGCCTTCGAGGAGACCCGCACCGCCGCGATCGTGGCCGGGAAACTCGGTGAATTCGGCCTGGAGGTGCATACCGGGCTGGCCAAGACCGGCGTCGTCGGGGTGCTGAAGTGTGGCGATGGCGAGCGCAAGATCGGCCTGCGGGCCGACATGGACGCCCTGGACCTCCAGGAACTGACCGACCTGGAGTACAAGTCGACCAACGACGGCAAGATGCATGCCTGCGGCCATGACGGCCACACCACCATGCTGCTGGGCGCGGCCCGTTACCTGGCCGAGACGCAGAACTTCGACGGTACCGTCTATTTCATCTTCCAGCCGGCCGAGGAGAACGAGGCCGGCGGCCGGCTGATGGTGCAGGAGGGGCTGTTCGATCAATTCCCCTGCTCGGACGTGTACGGCATGCACAACATCCCCGGCATCCCGATGGGCAAGATCGCGCTGCGGCCGGGGCCGATGATGGCCTCGGCCGACTTCTTCGAGATCATCGTCACCGGCAAGGGCAGCCACGGCGCCTTCCCCCATGAAGGCATCGACCCGGTCCTGATCGGCGCCGAGATCGTCATGGCCCTGCAACGCATCGTCGCCCGCACCACCGACCCGATGAAGCAGGCGGTGATCAGCGCCACCAAGTTCCAGTCCGGCCACACCACCAACGTGATCCCCGAGACCGCCCTGATCGCCGGCACCACCCGCGCCTTCCAACCGGAAATCCAGGACCTGATGGAACGGGAGATCAGGCGCGTGGCCGAGGGCGTCGCCGCGGCTCACGGCGCCAGCGTCGAATGCAGCTACGACCGCCGCTATGCGCCGACCGTCAACACCGAGGCCGAGACCGAGATCGCGGCGGCGGCGGCCGCCACCGTGGTCGGCGAGGAGAACGTGCTGCGCCATCTGCCGCCGATCATGGGGTCGGAGGACTTCTCCTGGATGTTGCAGGCCAGGCCCGGCTGCTACATCTGGATCGGCAACGGCGACGGCGAGGGCAGTTGCATGGTCCACAACCCCAACTACGACTTCAACGATGAGATCCTGACCGTCGGCGCCTCATACTGGGTGAAGCTGGTGGAGCAGGAACTGGCGGCGGCATAGGCCATTTGCGGTTTCGCGCTTGGGTGGATTTATCCGAGCCGGGACGACCCGGCATTGTCGACGGGATGCCCGGAAGCTACATTGCACTCCTGGGGGCGCCAAACCGTAGGGGGAGGCAATGAGTTTCAAGGTCAAGTTCTGGGGGGTTCGCGGATCGATCGCCTGCCCCTCTTCGAAATACGTGATGTTCGGCGGCAACACCTCCTGTGTCGAGGTCTCCTGCGGCGGCCAGCGGGTGATCTTCGACTGCGGCACCGGCCTGCGAAATTTCGGCCACTGGATGATGAAGAAGGGGGTGCGCCGGGCCGATATCCTGATGTCCCACAGCCATTGGGACCACATCAACGGTTTCCCGTTCTTCTCGCCCGCCTTCCGCGCCGATTGCGAGTTCCGCGTCATGGCCGGGCACCTGTTCGACGTACCGCAAACCATCCACGACATCATGGCCGGGCAGATGAACCAGCCGACCTTTCCGGTGCCGCTGGAGGCCATGCAGTCGAAGATGACTTTCGAGGATTTCACCGCCGGCGAAGATTTCACCCTGGGCAAGGGCATCAAGGTCACGACGACGAAACTGAACCACCCCGACAACGCCACCGGCTACCGCATCGATTACCAGGGACGGAGCTTCTGCTACGTCACCGACACCGAGCATCTGCCCGGTCAGCCCGACGAAAACGTCCTCGAACTGATCGCCGGGGCCGATGCCGTGGTCTACGACTGCACTTATACCGATCGGGAATTCGACGGCAAGGTCGGCTGGGGCCATTCGACCTGGCAGGAGGGCATCCGGCTGTGCCAGCAGGCCGGCGCCAAGCGCATGGCGGTCTTCCACCACAATCCCGACCACGAGGATCCGTTCATGGAAATTCTCGAGGCCGAGGCGCGGCTGGTCTGGGACGGCGCCATCGTCGCCCGCGAGAACATGCGCCTGACCCTGGCCTGAGGGTGCGCCGGGCCGGATTGTACGGGGAGTACCGCCGATGCCGTTGAGCGGAATTCGCGTGATCGATTTGGGCCGGATCATCGCCGGGCCCCTGGGACCGATGTTCCTCGGCGATCTGGGCGCCGAGGTGATCAAGGTGGAGACCGGCCAGGGCGACGCCCTGCGTTACCAGTCGCCGATGTTCGGCCCCGGCATGGGCGGCTATTTCGCCACCGCCAACCGCAACAAGCGCAGCCTGCGCATCGACCTGCGCCAGCCCGGCGGCTTAAAGGTGCTGCGCGCCCTCTTGGCCTCGGCCGACGTGGCGGTGGAGAACTTCCGCCCCGGCGTGTTCGAGGCCATGGGCTTCACCGACGAGGTCCTGGAACGGGACTTCCCGCAACTGGTGGTGGCGCGGCTGTCGGCCTACGGCGACGTCGGCCCGATGGGCGAACTCTCCGGCGTCGATCAGTTGATCCAGGGCTATTCCGGCCTGATGGCGGTGACCGGGGACGAGGCCAGCGGGCCGATGCGCTCGGGCATCGCCATTTCCGACGTCTTCGGCGGCCTCTGCAACACCATCGGCATCCTCGGCGCCCTGATGGAACGCCAGGCCAGCGGCCGCGGCCAGGTCGTCCGTACCTCGCTGCTGGAGGCGACCATGGCGCTGTTGACGGTGCAGGCCGGCAAGTACTTCGCCTCCGGCCAGGACCCCAGGCCCGAAGGCAACCACCATCCAGTCATCGCCCCCTACGGCATGTACGAGACCGCCGACGGGCATCTGCAGATCCTGGTGGCGCGGCAGGGGGATTTCCGCTGCTTCGCCGAATTCTGCGGTCGGGCCGACTGGCTGGACGATCCGCGCTTCACCGACGGCGGCGCCCGTTCGGCCAACAAGGACGCCATGCGGGAGGAGGTGGCGGCGGCGATGCGGCTAAAGACCACCGCCGAATGGACCGAGTTCCTGGCCGCCAACGGCATCCCCCACGGCCCGGTGCTGGGCATCAAGGAGGCCTTCGACAGCGCCCAGGCCCAGGCCCTCGGCCTGACCCTGGCGATGACCGCCGGCGACGGCAGCGAACTCAAGGTGCCGCGCTTCCCCTGGCGCTTCGGCCGCACCCCGGCCCGGGCCAAGCGCCCGCCGCCGCTATTGGGCGAACACACCGAGGAAATCCTCGCCGAGTTGAACCTTGCCGACGACCCCGAGGTACGGGCGGCCGCCCGCTACGACGACGCGGGCTAGGCCGTGCCTTCCTTGCTCGGGCGCTTTTTGGCTGGCGGTGGCGGCGTCTTCAGGACCTGGCCGTAGAAGTCGCGCTCCAGTGCCCGGAGTTCCCGCTTCGCGGCGGCCGCGCCACTCCGCGCCTTGAACCGCAAATCGATCAGGCGGCGCAGGGCCTGTTCATACTCGGACTCTCGGCTGCTGGGCATTGGTCTCAGCCCTCCCCGGTCGGTCACGAGCGCATGGATCGAACCTGCGCATAGGTTGCCACATTTTCAGCCGACGTGCTTTGATTGGTGTCAATACGCACGATTGGCGAGGGCGAAATGGCTCGAATCCTGGTGACCGGCGCCCTGGGGCAGATCGGTTCCGAACTGGTGCCGGCGCTGCGGGCGCAATTCGGCTCCGAATCGGTCGTTGCCACCGACATTCGCCGGCCATCGGCCAACGGCGGCTTGGGCGCCGGGCCGTTCGAGCATCTCGATTGCACCTCCATCCGCCAGGTCCAGGAGATGGTTCGCCGTTTCGATGTCGGCGGCATCTACCACCTGGCCTCGCTGCTGTCGGCGGTGGCCGAGGAGAAGCCGCAGGCGGCCTGGGAATTGAACATGGGCGGTCTGTACCGGGTGCTGGAGGTGGCGCGGCAATACGGCTGCGCCCTGTTCTTCCCCAGTTCGATCGGCGCCTTCGGCCCGACGACGCCGCGCCAGGGCACGCCCCAGGACACCATCCAGCGGCCGACCACCATGTACGGCGTGGCCAAGGTGGCCAGCGAACTGCTCTGCGACTACTACGCCTTGCGCCTGGGCGTCGACGCCCGCGGCCTGCGCCTGCCGGGCCTGATCTCGCACACCGCGCCGCCGGGTGGCGGCACCACGGACTATGCCGTGGACATCTTCTACCAGGCGATCCGATACGGCCACTACACCTGCTTCCTGCGCCCCGATGCCCGCCTGGACATGATGTACATGCCGGACGCGATCCGGGCGATGATCGAACTGATGGCCGCCGACCCCGGTCGTTTGCGGCACCGCAACGCCTTCAATGTGACGGCGATGAGTTTCACGCCCGAGGAATTGGCTGCGGAAATCCGCCGCCACATCCCCGAATTTCGCATCGATTACGACGTCGATCCGGTGCGCCAGGCGATCGCCGATTCCTGGCCCCAGTCGATCGACGACGGCGCGGCGCGGGCGGAATGGGGCTGGGCGCCGGCGTACGATCTGGCGGCGACCACCACGGACATGCTCGACAAACTCGGCGGGAAGCTGAACGCGACAACGTGAGCCGAGCCCGCGGCGAGAGGAGGATCGATCGATGCCTGTGCAGCGCCTGGAAGACTCCCTGTCCGCCGAACTGACCGCGTTGCAGCAATCGGGCCGCGCCAAGGGCCGGGAAACCGTTTTCACCGGCGTGGTGCCGGCGGCCGGCGGCCGGGGCCCGCGCTATCTGCTGGACGGGGAAGGCGACAAACCCTTCCTGCGCATGAACTCCAACGGCTATCTCGGTCTGGCCATGGCGCCCGACGTCGTCGCCGCCGAGGAGGCCGCCGTGCGCGCCTTCGGCAGCGGGCCCGGCGCGGTGCGCTTCATCAGCGGCACCTGGGCCCCGCACACCGAACTGGAGCGGCGGCTGGCCGCCTTCCACGGCCGGCCGGCGGCGATGGTGTTCAGTTCCGCCTACGCCGCCGTCATGGGCATCCTGCCGCCCTTGATCACGCCGGAGACCGTGGTGATCAGCGATGCCCTCAACCACAACTGCATCATCAATGCCATCCGCCTGGCCGGCGGTGCCGCCAAGCAGGTCTACCCGCATCTCGATCTGGCGGCCCTGGAAGGGCACCTGACCGCCGCCGCCGGGAGCTGCCGGCGGGCCATCGTCGTCACCGACGGCATCTTCTCCATGCGCGGCGACCACGCCGCGCTGGCCGAGATCGTGGAACTGGCCAGGCGCCACGATGGGGCTTTTCCGGAGAACGTGCTGGTGGTGGTGGACGATTCCCACGGCGTCGGCGCCTTTGGCGAGACGGGGCGCGGCACCGAGGAGGTGACCGGCGCCCAGGCCGACATCCTGGTCGCCACCCTGGGCAAGGCCTTCGGCGTCAACGGCGGCTATGTGGTGGCCGGCGCCACCGTCATCGACTACCTGCGGGAAACCTCGCCGCTCTACGTCTTCTCCAATCCCATCGGCCCGGGCGAGGCGGCGGCGGCGGCCAAGGCGGTGGAGATCGTCGACGGCCCGCGCGGCGGGCAGATGCTGGCCCATCTGCGGCGGATGACGGCCCGCTTCGAGGCCGGCCTGACCGCCCAGGGGCTGGAGACCATACCGGGCGAACATCCGGTGGTGCCCCTGATGGTCCGCGATACCGCCCGTACCACCGCCTGCGTCGCCCACCTGCGCGCCCACGGCGTCCTCGCCACCGGCCTGAACTACCCCGTGGTCCCCAAGGGCGACGAGGAAATCCGCTTCCAGATCTCCGCCGACCACACGCCACTGGACATCGACGAGGCCCTGGCGGCGCTGGCCGGTTTTCCGACCTGACCGTTATGATTCCGGGCTTTTCTCGATGTCGAAGTGGCGCTGAACATCCATGCTCTCGTGCAGAACCCGTACGACCATGATGGTGTCATCGCCGGCGCGATAGAAGACGTGGTGATGCCCGACGTGGGCACTTCGATACCCCTCGGCAATGTCATCCCGCGCCACCCCCAATTTCGGGTTTCCCGCCAGATTCTGCATTTTCTCGTGCAAGGCACGCAGGTATTTGTCGGCCTGCGCCCGCCCCCAAGTGCGGCGGCTGTAGCGACCGATGTCCTTAAGGTCCCTCTCCGCCGCCGGTCGGATTAGGTACCGTTTCACTCATCCGCGCCCCGATCGGCCTCGTCATCCAGTTCGGCCATGAAGGCATCGAAGTCGAACTCCGTTGCCGCCCCGCTGGCCTCGCCCTCGGCCAGGGCGCCGCGCAGCCGTTCGAGCTTCAACTGATAGACCTGATCCTGCTCCGCCATCAGTCGCAAGGCTTCCCGAACGACCTCGCTGGCGTTGTTGTACAGGCCGCTTGCCACCTTATGGCGGACCAATTCTTCCAATTTAGGGGTCAATGAAACATGCATGACGTAAACTCTCCTTATGTGCCAATTATGGAAAGGCAACCAAACTTTGTCAAAGTTTGTCGATCGAAAGCTGTTTCCGTCGCATAAGGGATTGGCTATAGGTCCCACGGCTGTGTGACCCCACCGACCCGCCCCCGATTGGACATTCGCCCCGGCGCCTCGCAGAATTAGCGTTCGCTGATCGTCGATGGAGGACGCCGATGACCGATGCGCCCATGGCCTCGCGCCTGCCGCTGTATCACAACGCCATCGATTGGGACGGCTTCTGGCGCGACTATCCGGTGCCGGACGTGTTCGCCGAGACGGTGTTCAAATGGCCCATGGAGCGCATCCGCGAACTGCAGGAGCGGCGCTTTCGGGAGATGCTGGCGGTCGGCTGGGGGAACGGCTTCTACGCCGAGCGCTGGCGGCGGGCCGGGCTGGAGCCGGGCGACATCGGCGGCCTGGATGACATCGGCAAGCTGCCGACCTTCAACTCCGACGACATCAAGGACAGCCAGCAGGCAGCACCGCCCTACGGCGCCATCACCGGCATCGATCGGCGTCTGGACGGCGCCCGCCAGCCGCTGAAATTGCAAACCAGCGGCGGCACCACCGGCAAGGCCCGGCCGACCCTGTACGGCGTCGCCGAGTGGGAGATGAACGGCCTGCAGATCGCCCGCAGCCTCTATCTCCAGGGCGCCCGGCCCGGCGAAGCCATCCAGATCCCGGCCACCTGTTCGCTCGCCAACCTGGCCTGGGCCTTTTACAAGGGCGCCCACGACTATCTCGGCCTGATGCCGTTGACCACGGGTTCGGGCGTGGTCACGCCGACCGCCAAGCAGATCGAACTGCTGTTCGACTACGACGTCGACATCCTGGTCAGTTTCCCGGAATACCTGACGCAAATGGCGACCACGGCGCGGGAAGCGGACATCGATTTGCGCGACGCCGGGCTGAAGTTCATCACCTCATATCTGGGTCCCGACACCGAGGATCTCCTGCGCCAGGAGCTGGAGGAGCTGTTCGGCTGCCCGGTCTACGACAATTACGGCACCCACGAAATCTCGCATGCCTCGTTCGAGGGCCCCGACAAGGATGGCATGTACGCCATGGAGGATTGCCTGTACCTGGAAATCCTCGACGTCGAGACCAACCTACCGGTTGGCCCCGGCGAAACCGGCAACCTGGTGGTGACCTCGCTGTTCCGCCGCATCCCGCCCCTGATCCGCTTCAACCTGCGGGATCTGGCCCGCTTCACCCATGTCGACCGGCAAAGCGCGCTGGGCAGTTGGTTCCGGCGAATGGACAAGTTCCTCGGCCGCAGCGACGACATGGTCAAGATCCGCGGCGTCAACGTCTATCCCATGGCCTGCCTGAACGCGGTGAAAAGTGATCCGCGGACCACCGGCGAATGGTTCGTCCTCGCCGAACGCTCGCGCCAGGACGGCGTGATCCGGGACGAATTGCGGATCAAGGTGGAGGTGGCGGCCGGCGCCGGCGCCCTGGACGGCCTGCGGGAGATCCTCGAACAGCGCCTGCGCGCCGACCTGGGCCTGCGGGTCGGCGTCGAACTGGTCGACCAGGGGGCGCTGGACGACCTGGCTAATATCGGCCGCGAGGGCAAGGCCCGGCGGCTGCTGGATCGGCGCTTCGAAGGCGGGCAATAGCCGCGCCCAACGCTCGCGCATCATGCCTTGCGGGCGGCGGCGGGAGTGGTAGTTTAGGCCCAATCTCCCCATGGCCATCCGGCCGCGAAAAGGAACACGGACATGAGCGAACAGGATCCCATCGTCATCGTCGGCGCCGCGCGCACCCCCATGGGCGGCATGCAGGGCGATTTCACCGACGCCACGGCCTCGGCGCTCGGTGCGGCGGCGATCGGCGCCGCCCTGGAGCGGGCCGGCGTCAACGGCGACGACGTCGACGAGGTGATCATGGGCTGCGTCCTGCAGGCCGGCCAGGGCCAGGCGCCGGCGCGCCAGGCCTCCAAAGGCGCCGGCATCCCCGACGCGGCCAACTGCACCACCATCAACAAGATGTGCGGCTCCGGCATGAAATCGGCCATGCTGGGCAACGATCTGCTGCTGGCCGGCTCGGCTGAGGTGATGGTGGTCGGCGGCATGGAGAGCATGACCAACGCCCCCTACATGCTGGAGAAGGCGCGCGGCGGCTATCGCCTGGGCCATGGCGAGATCAAGGACCATCTGTTCCTGGACGGCCTGGAGGACGCCTACGACAAGGGCCAACTGATGGGCGCCTTCGCCGAACAGACCGCGCAGCACTACCAATTCACCCGCGAGGAGCAGGACGGCTACGCCATCGAGTCCCTGAAGCGGGCCCAGAAGGCGACCGAGGACGGCAGCTTCGCCCCTGAGATCACCCCGGTCACCGTCAAGACCCGGCGTGGCGAGACGGTGGTGGAGATCGACGAACAGCCCGGCAAGGCCAACCTGGAGAAGATCCCGACCCTGCGTCCGGCCTTCGCCAAGGACGGCACGGTGACGGCGGCCAATTCCTCGTCGATTTCCGACGGCGCCGCCGCCCTGGTGCTGATGCGCCAGTCCGAGGCCGAGAAGCGCGGCCTGACGCCGATCGCCCGGATCGTCGGCCATGCCACCCATGCCCAGGAACCGGCCTGGTTCACCACCGCGCCGATCGGCGCGGTGGGCAAATTGTTCGAGAAGACCGGCTGGAGCAAGGGGGACGTCGATCTGTTCGAGGTCAACGAGGCCTTCGCCGTGGTCTCCATGGCGGCCATGCGGGACCTGGAGCTGCCCCACGATATCGTCAACGTGCATGGCGGTGCCTGCGCCCTGGGCCATCCGATCGGCGCCTCGGGCGCCCGCATCGTCGTCACCCTGTTGTCGGCGTTGCAGAAATACGGCGGCAAGCGCGGCGTCGCCTCGTTGTGCATCGGCGGCGGCGAGGCCACGGCCATGGCGGTGGAGTTGCTGAACTAGGGCCGGAGCCGTCCGGTCGGGAGTAGGGCCCGTGTTGCTGAACGAACAGCAGACCATGGTGCGCGACATGGCGCGGGAGTTCGCCCAGCGCGAGCTGGCGCCCAACGCACCGGACTGGGACCGGGCCGGTGAACTGCCGGCCGAGGTGCTGAGCCGCATGGGCGAACTGGGCCTGCTTGGCATGTGCGTGGACGAGGAATGGGGCGGCGCCGGCGCCGACTACCTCTCCTACGCCGTGGCGCTGGAGGAGATTGCCGCCGGCGATGCCGCTACTTCCAACGTCATGGGCGTCAACAACGTGCCGGTCTGCGCCGCCATCGTCGATTACGGCAACGATGGGCAGAAGGCGCGGTTCCTCCGCCCGCTGGCCAGCGGCGCCCATATCGGCGCCTTCCTGCTGACCGAGCCGCAGGCCGGCTCGGACGCCTCCAACCTGCGCACCCGGGCCCGGCGGCAGGGCGATCGCTACATCATCAACGGCGACAAGCAGTTCATCACTTCGGGCTCGATCGCCTCGACGGCGATGATCTTCGCCGTCACCGACCCCGAGGCCGGCGGCAGGGGCATCAGCTGCTTCCTGACCCCGACCGACGCCGCCGGCTACAAGGTGGCGCGGATCGAGGATAAGATGGGCCAGCGTGCCTCCGATACCTGCCACATCGTGCTGGAGGATCTGGAGGTGCCGGTGGAGAACCGCCTGGGCGAGGAGGGCGAGGGCTATCGCATCGCCCTGGCGAATTTGTCCACCGGCCGCATCGGCGTCAGTTGCCAGGCCATCGGCATGGCCCGGGCGGCCTTCGAGCAGGCGCTCGCCTATGCCCAGGAGCGCGAGGCCTTCGGCAAGGTGATTTTCGAACACCAGGCGGTGGCTTTCCGGCTGGCCGAGATGGCCACCAGCATCGAAACCGCCCGGCAGCTCACGCATCACGCGGCCAGCCTGCACATGGCCGGCGAGACCTGCCGCAAGGAAGCCTCGATGGCGAAATTGTTCGCCTCCGAAATGGCCGAGCAGGTCTGTTCCGACGCCGTCCAGACCTTCGGCGGCTACGGTTACCTGAACGATCTGCCGGTCGAGCGGATCTACCGCGACGTGCGGGTGACGCAGATCTACGAAGGCACCTCGGATATCCAGAAGCTGTTGATCAGCCGGGCCATTCGCGACGAGGTGTAGTTCCCGGCACCGTTCGGTTGGGTGCCAGTCAACGAGGAAACGAGCATGAGCAAGCTGCCTCTCAGCGGCATTACCGTCTTGGAACTGGGCTCCTCCATCGCCGGGCCGTTCGCCGGCGTGGTGCTGGCCGATCTCGGCGCCGAGGTGTTGAAGGTCGAGCAGCCGGTCCACGGCGATCCAGCCCGGGGCTGGGGCGACGAGCGCCTGGGCGGTACCGGCGTCACCTATCAGGCCTACAACAAGGACAAGCGCTCGATCGTCGCCGATTTCACCGACCCGGCCGATCTGGAGCAGCTGCGCCGGCTGATGGCCGAGCGGGTCGACGTGGTGTTGCAGAACTTGCGCCCCGGCGTGGTCGAACGCTTCGGCCTGGACGCGGCCACGGCGATGGCGGCCAATCCGCGGCTGATCTATTGCAACCTGGCGGCCTTCGGCGCCAAGGGGCCGTTGAAGGATCTGCCCGGCTACGACCCGCTGATCCAGGCCTTCAGCGGCATCATCGACGCCACCGGCGAACCCGGCCGCGATCCGGTGCGGGTCGGCGTACCCCTGATCGACATCGGCACCGGCATGTGGGCGACCATCGGCATCCTGGCGGCGATCCGCCGGCGCGACAACGAGGATCGCGGCTGTCTGGTCGATGCCGCCATGTTCGATACCGCCCTGGCCTGGCAAAGCCTGTCCTTCGCCATTCTGGAAGGCGGCGGCACGCCGCCCCGGCGCACCGGGCTGAAGGGGGCGGTGCTGGTGCCGAACACGGGCTACGACACCGCCGACGGCAAACTGCTGATCACCATCGGCACCGAGAAGCAATTCCGCCGCTTCTGCCAGGCCCTCGGCCGGCCGGAGATCGCCGACGATCCCCGCTTCGCCACCAACAACGCCCGCATCGACAATGTCGAGGCGTTCGGCGAGACCATCTCGGACATCCTGCGCCGGCAGCCGCGCGCCCATTGGAGCGAGCAACTGAACGCGGTCGACGTGCCGAACGCGCCGCTGCTCTCCCTGGCCGAGGTCATCGGGCATGAGCAGACGGCGGCCAGCGAAATGCTGCAGACCAGCCCGGACGGCACATTCCGGCTGATCGGCCTGCCCCTGCGGTTCGATGGCGAGCGGCCGCCGTTCCGCCGGGCCTCGCCGGAACTGGGGGAGGCGACCCAGGAGGTTTTCGCCTTCATGGCCGATGATGGGCGGCTGCAGTCGGCCTGAGCGATCGGCCGGCGGAAACCTCCGCGGGGCCGGGCGATGAATGGCGGCGAGATCGTCGCCGAGGTGCTGGCCGCCCAGGGCGTGCGGTTCCTGTTCACCCTGTCGGGCGGTCATATCGCGCCGATCCTGGTGGCCTGCAAGCGCCGCGGCATCCGTATCATCGATACCCGGCACGAGGTCACCGCCGCCTTCGCCGCCGACGGCGTCTCTCGCCTGACCGGGGTGCCGGGCGTGGCGGCGGTGACCGCCGGCCCCGGCGTCACCAACACCATCACGGCGGTGAAGAACGCCCAGTTGGCGCAGTCCCCCTTGATCGTCATCGGCGGCGCGGCCGCCACCGTGCTGAAGGGCCGCGGCGCCCTGCAGGATATCGACCAGATGGCCCTGTTTCGGCCGCACGTGAAATGGGCCGCCGGCGTCCGCAAGGTGCGCGAACTGGGCCCGACCCTGGAGCGGGCCTTCCATGAATGCCGCGACGGCGTGCCGGGTCCGGTGTTCGTGGAGATGCCCGTCGATCTGCTGTACGGCGAGGACCTGGTGCGGGAGATGTATGGCGGCCAGGCGGGCGGCGGTGGCTGGCGCGGCCGGCTGCTGGCCCGCTACCTGAACTGGCACGTCGATCGGATGTTCGCCGGCGTCGATACCCTGCCGCCGGCCCGGCGTGTCGAGGCGCCGGATCCGCCCATCGATGCCGGCAAGGTCGGCCGGGCGGCCGAGCGCCTGCGCCGGTCCGAACGGCCGCTGCTGCTGCTGGGCAGCCAGGCGGTGCAGCGCACCGAAGAGGTGGCGGAGCTGGCGGCGGCGGTGGGCGGCCTCGGCCTGCCGGTCTATCTGGCCAGCATGGCCCGGGGGCTGTTGGGCCCAGCACACCCCTTGCAGATGCGGCACCAGCGCCGGGCCGCCCTGAAGGCGGCCGATCTGGTGATCCTGGCCGGCGTGCCCCAGGACTTCCGCCTGGAATACGGCCGGGCGGTGCCGGGCCGCACGCCGATCATCGCCATCAACCGCAGTCGCCGCGATCTGCGGCTGAACCGCCGGCCGGCGCTGGCCGTGGTCGGCGATCCGGGACGGTTCATCCGGCACCTGGCCGAGGCGCTGGGCGAAGCACCTTCGTCCTGGGCCGACTGGACCGAGATATTGCGCCAGCGTGACGATGACAAGGAGGCGGAGATCGCCACCCGGGACGCCGCCGCCGAGGGCGGCATCGATCCGGTCCATCTGTGCCGGCAGATCGACGGCGCCCTGTCGGACGACAGCCTGATCGTTGCCGACGGCGGCGACTTCATCGGCACCGCCGCCTACACCGTGCGGCCGCGCGGGCCGCTGTCCTGGCTCGATCCCGGGCCGTTCGGCACCCTGGGCGTCGGTGCCGGGTTCGCCATCGCCGCCAAGCTGTGCCGGCCCGAGGCGGAGGTCTGGCTGCTCTACGGCGACGGCTCGCTGGGCTACAGCCTGGCGGAATTCGACAGCTTCGTGCGCCACCAACTGCCGATCCTGGCGGTGGTCGGCAACGATGCCTCCTGGCGGCAGATCGCCCGCGAACAAGTCTCCCTATTGGGTGACGACGTCGGCACGGTGCTGCGCCGCAGCGACTATCACGGCGCCGTCGAGGGACTGGGCGCCCGCGGCTTCGAACTGCGCCGACCGGAGGAAACGGCGCAAATCCTGGACATCGCCAAGCGCGCCGTCGCGGCCGGCCAGCCGGCCCTGGTCAACGCCCATCTGGGCGTCTCGGAGTTCCGCCAGGGCTCGCTGTCGATCTAGATAGGCGTCAGGTCACTCAGGTCTTGATGTAGGTTTCGGTCGAGCCCATGCCGTCACTCAACTTTTCAAAACCGGTACTCGTTACGATGTAGGTGTCTTCC
>JASLMH010000084.1 GCA_030746635.1 Alphaproteobacteria bacterium
ACGGTTGCCGAGATCAAGAAGGCGCTATCGGGCAATACGACCGAAGGCAGCAATCGGCATGGCACGGCGATGCGTGTTCTTCACGCGGCAAACGGTGAAGTTGTCTTTGCGCTGGAAAACGGTAACTACAGCGACCGTGGAAAATGGTGGATCCCGAAAGATGGTGTGGTTTGCTATCAGTGGGAAAAGATTGGCGGTGGGAACGAAAGGTGCTCGACCAACGTTCATTTTGATGCTGATGGTAGATATGTAGCCACGAATGCCGATGGAAAGACCGGAAAAGCAAAAATCCTGCAAGGGAACCAGGTCGGCTTCTAATCCAAACGGCGGTGCTCGGGGTCGGCTAAAGTAGAAGCTACACTTGCACCAAACCGGAACCGCAACAGGCTGGTTTTCACAAATGGGGATTGGATGATGATCGAAGTGCCGCAAGGCCTACCGCAGTGGATCACGGACCATATCAAGCTGTATCTCGAGGATCCGGAAAAGGCGCATATGTGGGATGCCAGCCTCGGCAGCGGCGGCACCACCGGTCTGCTGACGACCCTGCTGCTGATCAGCAAAGGCCGCAAAAGCGGCCAGGACCGCCCGCTGCCGCTGATCTATCGCAAGATCGGCGACGACTACGTGATCATCGCCTCCAAGGGCGGCGCCCCGGCGCACCCGAGCTGGTTCCTGAACCTGGAAGCGGAGCCGAACTGCGTCATCCATGTCGGTCCGGAGAAGTACCGGGCGAAGGCGCGGGTGGCGGAGGGCGACGAGCGGGCCGCGAAATGGCAAGCGATGGCGGAGATCTACGCGCCCTACGACGACTATCAGGTGCGGGCCGGCGAGCGGCAGATCCCCGTCGTCGTGCTGGAGGTGCAGGCCGCCCTGTCCGATTGACCGCAACGGCCAGGAGACCGCGCCATGGAACTGGGCCTGTTCACCATGCCCTTGCACCCGCCGGGGGCCAATTTCACCGAGACCCTGAAAGCCGATCTGGCGCAGATCATCGCGCTCGACGAGCTCGGCTACGCCGAAGCCTGGATCGGCGAGCACTTCACCGCCGAGTGGGAGAACATCCCCTCGCCCGAATTGTTCATCGCCCAGGCCATAGCCCTGACCCGCCAAATCCGGCTGGGCACCGGCGTCAGCTGCATGCCGAACCACAACCCCTTCGTGCTGGCCAGCCGCATCGCCCAGTTGGACCATATGGCGGAAGGCCGGTTCAATTGGGGCATCGGCACCGGCAGCTTCCCCGGCGACATGCAGGTTTTCGGCTATTGGGGCGAGCGCCCGGCCGTGGATAACGCCGCCTACTCCCGGGCGTCATTGGATACGATTCTACAGCTTTGGGCCGACCCGAAGCCGGGTGTCTACGAGAGCGACTGGTGGCGGTTCACCATCCCAGAAACGGACGACGACATCGGTCTGCGGGCGCACATCCGGCCCTACCAGCAACCGCACCCGCCGATCGGCGTCGCCGGCGTGTCGCCGAACTCGCCGACCCTGAAGATGGCCGGCCGCCGGGGCTGGATCCCGATGTCCATCAACCTGATCCCGCCGAAGCTGTTGAAGACCCACTGGGACGCCATCGAAGAAGGTGCCCGCGAAGAAGGGCGTACGGCCGATCGCGCCAAATGGCGGGTGGCCCGCGAGGTCTTCGTCGCCGAAAGCGGCGCCGAGGCCCGCCGGCAGGTCGCGACGGGCGTCATGGCCCGGGACTTCGAACAATACTTCCTGCGGCTGCTGCCGAAGGTCGGGCGGCTCGACATGATGAAGACCGACCCAGGCATGGCCGACAGCGACGTCACCATCGATTATCTGATCGACAACCTGTTCATCGTCGGCAGCGTCGACGAGGTGGCCCAGAAGCTGAACGACCTGAAGGGCGAAATCGGCGATTTCGGCACCCTCCTGGCGATGGGTCACGAATGGGAGCCGTACGGGGCCTGGCACCAATCCATGTCGCTGCTCAAGAACGAGGTGCTGCCCCGGGTCGCCTGACGGCCAGGCGCCGATCGTGGAAATAGCCTGAATTGGCACCTTCATTCCGGCACGCCGACCTCCCGCAATTGGTCAAGGATTTGTCCTAGCTTCTCCTGATCGAAGTCGGACAGCACCCGACGCGCAAAGCTCAGCGAAAAGTCCGGCACGATGGCATAGAGTCCGTCCATGGCCGCTCGGGCCTCCGACTCGCGCCCGAGTTTGGCCAGGGCGATGGCGAGTATGGCGAATACCCAAAACCTCGGGTTGGGACCATGGGCCGACCGACGCGCCCATTCGACGCATTCCTCGTAACGCTCAAGGCCGATCAAACCCTCCGCCCGAGCGTAGTGAAAGGCGCCGAGATTGGCGTCACGGGGACTCAAACGTATGGCGCGATCGATATGGGGAATGACTTCCTCCGGCTTGCCGGCATGAAACATTTCAACACCGAGCCGATAATGCGCCATGGCATCGTTTGGGTTGAGGGCGACCGCCTCTTCGATTTTTGAAATGGCAACGTCATGTCGGCCGAAGTAACTGTGCACCCGTGCATCCGCCAATAGGCAGACCGGATCCCGAGGGTCCAGTTCCATCGCCTTTTTTGCCTTCGCTTGGGCCTGCTTGATGAGCACCGTGTTGTCATTCACGGGGAAATACCGCACGAACTGAAGACGCACACCGGCCGCCATCGCAAAGGCCGGCGCGAAATTCGGGTCAAGTTCGCTCGCCCGATCAAACAGCTCCATGGCCGAGGTGAATCCGTCTTCCGTAATGAGGGAAGACGCCGCCAGTCCGCGCTGGTACAGAGCCCAGGCATCGAGGTTTTCCGGCCGCTCGCGCCGCGCCCGTTCGCGTTCGGCCTCGTCGATTTCAGGCGCGATCGCCGCGACGATGGCGTCCTTGATCTCATCCTGAACCTCGAAGATGCCTTCAAGCAGGCGATCGTAACTCTCCGCCCAAATATGAGATCCCGTTGTCGCGTCGATGAGTTGCGCCGTCACGCGCACCTTGTCGCCGCCCTTTCTTACACTGCCTTCGAGTACGTAGCGGACACCGAGGTCATGGGCGATTTGCTTCACATTCACTGCCCGTCCCTGGAATGTGTAGGCGGAGGTACGCGCGATCACGAACAGCCATCGAAATCGCGACAGGCCGGTAATGACGTCCTCCGTCATGCCGTCGGCGAAAAACGCCTGCTCCGGGTCGCCGCTCAAATTATCGAACGGCAGGACGACGATCGACGGCCTATCAGGGAGCGGCAGCGGCTCGTCAATCGCGGTCGGCTGGTCGAGGAGAACTCGATAACACCGCACCGGCTCGGCGATGTTCTTGACCTGTTGCTCGCCCATGTCATCGAAGCCGAGGTCGAGCTTCTTTCGAACCTGCTCAAAAACACTTCCCGAGATGGAGATACCGCCGGGATCGGCGAGTTGCTCGATCCGCGCCGCGATGTTCACCCCGTCGCCATAGATGTCGTCCTCGTCGACGGTGATTTCACCGAGGTTGATGCCGATGCGGAAAGCGAAGCGCCTGTCCTCGGATGCCCCGGAATGGCTCGCCGCCATGGCCTGTTGCATCTCGACGGCACAGCGCACGGCCGCCGTTGCCGTCGAGAACTCGGCCAAAAACCCATCTCCGGTGTGCTTGACGATGCGCCCGCCATGTTCGGCGATGGCGGGATCGACGATGTCCTTGCGGGCGGCCCACAGCAACGTCAGGGTCGCCTCTTCGTCGGCCTCCATCAATCGCGAGTAGCCCGCGACATCGGCCACCAAGATCGCGGCGAGCCGTCGCGTAACGCGTTCCTGGGCCATTCGCCTCCCCCATTAAGGCCGGGCTGAGTCTAGCGCAGATCACCAGGAGGCGGTATCAGAACAGGGGCCCTGGTTCTGTGCCCCATGTCCGAAATCGGTCAAAACCAACAACTCGCCCAAGTTTTCGAGCAGGCCGGCGCTCTCGGGTATGCCGGTCGAAAGCCAAGGATCGGCCACGCGGTGATGGCGGTCACTGCGCCGATGGGGCCGTTGGGCTAGCCTGTCGGCCGAATGATCCGTCGTCGGAGGAACCACATGACCGATCAATTCGACAGGCGGCGCAAGGCCGGCTTGCTGTTCTTGGGTGCCCTGTGGCTATCGACCTTGGTCGCCCTGCTGCACTTCTACCTACGCTTCAACTAGGCGTGGCCGCCACCACTTCGCGCAAGACGCCGTCTTCCAGCCGCACCACCCGGTCCAGCCGCCCGGCCAGGGCCTCGTTGTGGGTGGCGATCAGCGCCGCCAGGCCGTGCTGACGGGCCAGACCCAGCAATTCATCCAGCACCCGGCCGGCGGTGGCCTGATCCAGGTTGCCCGTCGGCTCGTCGGCCAGCAGCAGCACCGGCCGGTTGGCCAACGCCCGGGCGATGGCCACCCGCTGCTGTTCGCCCCCCGATAGCTGCGCCGGGGCATGGCCGAGGCGGTCGGCCAGGCCCAGTTCGTCCAGCAATTGTCCGGCCCGAACCTCGGCCTCGCCCCGCGGCACCGCCGCCAGGCGCAACGGCAGGACGACGTTCTCCAGGGCGGTGAACTCCGGCAGCAGATGGTGGAACTGATAGACGAAACCGACCAGTTCGCGCCGGGTCTCGGTGCGTTGCGCTTCCGACATGGCGGCACAGGGCCGGCCGGCAATGGTGATCTCGCCGCCGTCGGGCCGTTCCAGCAGACCGGTGGCGTGCAGCAGGGTCGACTTGCCGGCACCGGACGGCCCGACCAGCCCCACCAGTTCGCCGGCCCGGACCTGCAGATCGACGCCCCGCAAGACCTCCAGCCGGCGGCCGCCCTGGCTGAAGCCCCGGCGCAGATCGCCCAAGGTCAGCACCACCTCACTCATAGCGCAGCGCCTCGACCGGATCGATCCGGGCCGCCCGCCAGGCCGGATACAGGGTGGCCAGGAACGACAGGGCCAGCGCCATCAGCACCACGCTGACCACCTCGGCGTTGTTCACGTCGGCCGGTATCTGCGAGAGGAAGCGGATTTCCGGCGACCACAGCTCGGTGCCCATCAATTGCTCCAGCCATTGCCGGATGGTCTCGATGTTGAGGCAGAACACCAGGCCGAGGATGAAGCCGAGCAGGGTGCCGATGACGCCGATCGAGGCGCCGGCGATGACGAAGATGCGCATCACCATGCCGCGGCTGGCCCCCATGGTGCGCAGGATGGCGATGGCCTTGCCCTTGTCGTTGACCAGCATGATCAGGCTGGAAATGATGTTGAAGGCGGCGACCAGGATGATCAGGGTCAGGATCAGGAACATCACGTTGCGTTCGATCTGCAGCGCCTGAAAGAAGTGGCGGTTGACCTGTTGCCAATCGGCGGCCCGGCCGACCCCCGGCACCGCCAGCACCGGCGCCCGGAATTCCCGGATCCGGTCCGGATCCTCGATGAACATCTCGATGCCGCTGACCGCGTCGGCCAGGCGGAAATAGACCTGGGCGGCCCGCAGCGGCATGTAGACGAAGGTGGCGTCGTATTCGTACATGCCGACCATGAAGGTGCCGATCACCCGGTAGGACTTCGTCCGGGGCACCGAGCCGAAGGCGGTGGTGGTGCTTTGCGGCGACACCAGGGTGACCCGCTGGCCGGCCGAAACGCCCAGCTTCACGGCCAGGCGATGGCCCAGCAGGACGCCGTCCCGGCCGGCGAAATCGTCCAGCGAGCCGCTGGTCAGGTTGCCGGCGATGATCGCCCGGGCGCGCAGGTCGGCCGGCCGCATGCCCCGCACCAGGGCGCCCGAGGCCAGGCCGTTGGCGGTGGCCATGACCTGACCCTCGATCAATGGTGCCGCGTCGACGACGCCGTCGATACCGCGCAGCGCCTCGGTGATCGGGCCGTAGTCGGCCAGGCTGCGCCCCTGCCCCTGGGCCACGATATGGCCGTTCAGGCCCAGCACCCGGCCCAGCAACTCGATGCGGAAGCCGTTCATCACGCTCATCACGATGATCAGCGTGGCGACGCCCAGGGCGATACCGGTCAGGGAGAACCCGGCGATGATCGAAATGAAGCCTTCATGGCGCCGGGCGCGGAGGTAGCGGGCGGCGATGGCCCATTCGAGGGATCCGAACATCCGGCACCACCTAGCCGGCGGCCAGCTCCGCCACCGCGGCGTCGAGGCTCACTTCGCGCCGTTCGCCGCCGCGGCGGGCCTTCAACTCGACCGTGCCGGCCTTCAGGCCGCGCGGCCCGACGATGAGCTGCCAGGGCAGGCCGATCAGGTCCATGGTGGCGAACTTGCTCCCCGGCCGCTCCTCGGTGTCGTCCAGCAGCACATCGACGCCGGCGGCCTGCAGCCGGGCGTAGAGATCGGTGGCGGCGCCGTCGCAGGCCGCATCGCCGACCTTCAGGTTGATCAGGCCGACCTGGAACGGCGCCACCGAGGCCGGCCAGATGATGCCGTCGGCGTCGTGGCTGGCCTCGATGATGCCGCCGACCAGACGCGAGACGCCGATGCCGTACGAGCCCATCTCGACGGCGATGTCGCCGCCGTCGGGGCCGGTCACCGTCGCCCCCATGGCCTCGGAATACTTGGTGCCGAAATAGAAGATATGGCCGACCTCGATGCCCCGGGTGACGATGCGCCTGTCCTCGGGCACCTCCGCCTCGAAGCGGGCGGCATCGTGCTTTTCGTCCGTGGCGGCATAGCGCGAGGTCCAGTGATCGATGATCGGCGTCAGATCTCCGTCATAGTCCACCGCCTGGTCGGGGGCGGCGAAGTCGAGGTAGTCGGCATGGCAGTAGACCTCGCTCTCCCCGGTATCGGCCAGGATGATGAATTCATGGCTCATGTCGCCGCCGATTGGCCCGGTGTCGGCCTCCATCGGTATCGCCTTCAGGCCCATGCGCTCGAAGGTGCGCAGATAGGCGACGAACATCTTGTTGTAGGAACGTCGGGAGCCGGCGATGTCGAGATCGAAGGAGTAGTTGTCCTTCATCAGGAATTCGCGGCCCCGCATGATGCCGAAGCGCGGCCGCACCTCGTCGCGGAACTTCCATTGGATATGGTAGAGGTTGCGCGGCAGTTGCCGATAGCTGCGGATCGAATTGCGGAAGATGTCGGTGATCAGCTCCTCGTTGGTCGGCCCGTACAGCATGTCGCGCTCGTGCCGGTCGGTGATGCGCAGCATCTCCTTGCCGTAGTCGTCGTAGCGGCCACTCTCGCGCCACAGGTCGGCCGGCTGGATGGTCGGCATCAGCAGTTCCTGGGCGCCGGCGGCATCCTGTTCCTCGCGGACGATCTGCTCGATCTTCTTCAGCACCCGGAAGCCGAGCGGCAGCCAGGAATAGATCCCGGCCGAGGACTGGCGGATCATGCCGGCGCGCAGCATCAGGCGGTGCGAGACGATCTGCGCCTCGGCCGGCGTTTCCTTGATCACCGGCAGGAAGAATTGCGACATACGCATGAGCGGGCCTCGACTACCTGGGCGCGGGACGGTTGGCCCCGCCCCGCTGGAAAGGCCGATATGTAGGGAAAGCAGCCGAATAAGGCAATGGTAGGGCGGCCATGGGGCCGCCGGGACGGCAGTGCTGGGTTAGTCCAGCTTGTCGCCGCAGGCCGCGACCAGGCGCGCCGCCTCGCCGCCATCGAGTAGCTGGCCCTCGTAGTAGACCTGGCCGCTGTCGCGGTCGACGGTGGCCAGTCCGACATCCACCTCCGAGGCGGCCAGTTCCGGCCGCCCGTGACCCTTCAGCAGCGTGCCCAAGGGCACCGCCAGGACGATGGAGATCTGCCGCGGCAATTCGACCCGGTTGGCGTCGGGCAGGTCGGCCGGGGCCACCGGGCGGCCGCGCACGTCGACGCCGGGCCGGTAGGCCACATCGGCGGCGGGCCGGTGGCGGGTCAGCCAGCGGCAATCCGCTTCGCTGACCTTGACGGCGGAGTCCGCCGCCGCCGGCGCGATCACCAGCAACGCCAGCAGCAAGGGTGCGAGATATCGCGGAGCCATGCCGGCATCATGCCGGAGGGCGATTAATGCCTCTTTAACGGCCCATCGCCCCTGTCGTGAAAAAAAAGAGGCCGCACCCAAGGGTGCGGCCTAATGATAGGAGGAAACGCCATCGAGCGTTTTGTCGGGAGTCGAGCCTCCAACGACATTGTTGATAATGGGTCTCATGTGCACGAATTCAAGAACTATTTTTGAAAAATTCTTGGTCAGGCCCGGCTTGTGTGATTTTGGCATCAGTTTTGGCGGAAATAGGCGCCTGGATCGACCCAGCCCTGTTCGAGCACGAAGACCGCGACGCCGACGATAAGGCCGGCGATTCCCGTGGTGATGGCCATTTTGAGCAGGATGCGCGGCTTAGTCGGGGCGCTGGCCGCCTGGCCGTCCACCGCCTCGCCGCCGGCCTCGCCGGTCGTGCGCACCCCGAACGGCAGCACCATCAACAGCACCAGCCACCAGGTGATGGCAAAGACCAGGATGCCGGTGGCCAGCGACATTCAGACCTGCTCGATCTCGATCAGGGTGCCGCAGAAGTCCTTGGGGTGAAGGAACAATACCGGCTTGCCGTGGGCGCCGATGCGGGGCTCGCCGTCGCCCAGTACGCGGGCGCCGTCGGCCCGCAGGCTGTCGGCGGCGGCGGCGATGTCGGCGACCTCGAAACAGACGTGGTGGACGCCGCCCGCGGCGTTGCGGTCCAGAAAGCCGGCGATCGGCGAGCCTTCGCCCAGGGGATGCAGCAATTCGACCTTGCTGTTGCCCAGGTCGACGAACACCGTGGTCACGCCATGATCGGGCAGATCCACCGGTTCGGACACCTGGGCCCCCAGGGTATCGCGATACAACACCGCCGCCGCCACCAGGTCCGGCACCGCGATGGCAATGTGATTGAGCCGCCCGATCATCCTTGGTCTCCTGTTAGGGGTAAATTCAGCCGATTCGCATGATCCGCGCTTCCACCACCGGGCGCTTGCCCAGCCGCGCCCTGATAAACCGGCGCACGGCGACCCGCGCCGCCTCGGTCATGCGGCCGTCGATCCGCCGGGCCGAGGCCGGCAGGTCGCGCAGCGCCTCGTCGACCGCCCGGATCGCTTCGTCTTCCAGGTTGTCGGCGAAACCGTCGGCCGCCAGGCCCTGCAATACCAGTTCCGGCGGCGCCAGCAAACGGCCCTTAGCGTCCGCCACCAGGGTCACCACCACGCCGCCGCCGAACATCAGTTTGCGCCGGGTGCGCACGGCCTGATCGGAGGCCGGGATCACCACATCGCCGTCGACGTAGCAACGGCCACTTTGCACTTCGCCGACCACTTCCGGCCGGCCCGGCGCCAGGCGCAGGGCCTGGCCGTTTTCGATCACCACCGCGTCGGGCACCTGCAGCGAGCCGGCCAGTTCGGCGTGCGCCACCATGTGCTTGTATTCGCCGTGCACCGGCACCGCGATGCGCGGCCGCACCAGGCGGTACATATCGGCCAACTCGTCGCGACAGGGATGGCCCGAGACATGGACGCCGTCCCGCCTCTCGTCGATCACCTGCACGCCGTTCCAGATCAGCCGGTTCTGCACCCGGCCGATGGCCCGTTCGTTGCCGGGGATGATGCGGGAGGAGAAGATCACCAGATCGCCCTCCTCCAGCACCACGTGGCGATGGCCGCCACCGGCGATGCGGGCCAGGGCGGCCCGGTTCTCGCCCTGGCAGCCGGTGCACAGGTAAAGCACCTTGTCGGGCGGCAGATGCGCCCCGTCCTCGGCCTCCAGCGGCGGCAACAGGTCGGCCAGGTAGCCGGCCTCGCGCGCCGCCGCGACGATCCGCCAAAGCGAGCGGCCGACCAGCACCAGATGGCGATCGCAGGCGTCCGCCACCCTGGCCGCGGTTTCGATGCGGGCGACGTTGGAGGCGAAGGTGGCGATGGCGATCCGGCCCTGTCGATCCCGGCACAACTCGGTCAGGGTCCGGCGCACCAGGGCCTCCGAGCCCGAGGTTCCGGCGGTTAGGGCGTTGGTGGAATCGCCGACCATCGCCAGCACGCCGCCGTCGCCCAGCCGGCGCAACGCCGCTTCGTCGCTGATGGGCCCGACCAGGGGCTCGGGGTCGAGCTTCCAATCGCCGGTATGCAACACCGTGCCCAGCTCGGTGCGGATCGCCAGGGCGTTCATCTCCGGCGTCGAATGGGTCAGGCCGATGCAATCGACGCTGAAGGGACCGAGTTCAATGGTCTCGCCGGCGGTGAACTCGTGAATGGGCACGTCGTCCAGCAAATCGGCCTCGCCCAATTTGCGCCGCAGGATGGCGGCGGCGAACGGCGTCGCCCAGACCGGGCATTCCAGCCGCCGCCACAGATAGGGCACGGCGCCCAGGTGGTCCTCATGGGCGTGGGTCAGGATCAGTCCGGCCAGGCTGTCACGGCGCTCGGCGATGAACGTGGGGTCAGGGGTGATCAATTCGATGCCCGGCTCGCCGTCGTCGGCGAAGGTGATGCCGAGGTCGACCATCAGCCATTGCCCGGCATAGCCGTAGAGATTGAGGTTCATGCCGATCTCGCCGGCCCCGCCCAAGGGCAGGAATATCAACTCATCCGTGGCGAAATCCGACACTCTACCCCCCCAAACACCTTGAACTAGACGCCGCGATTGCGCCGATAGATCTCGCGCAGCCCCAGCATGGTGATGTCCGGGGCATTCTGTTCGATGACGTCGGTGGCGCCATCGAACACCGGCGCCAGACCGCCGGTGGAGACCACCGTCATCGGGGCGCCGAATTCACCCCTGATGCGGGTGACGATGCCCTCGATCAGGCCGACATAGCCCCAGAACACGCCGGAATGCATGCAGGCGACGGTGTCGGTGCCGATGACCTGGTCGGGTTGCTGCACGATGATCCGCGGCAACAGCGCCGTGGCGCTGTGCAGCGCCTCGAGGCTGAGGTTGATGCCGGGGGCGATGACGCCGCCGCAATAGGCGCCGTCGGCATCGACCACGTCGAAGGTGGTCGCGGTACCGAAATCGACGACGATGGCCGGCTGCCCGGGAAACATGATCCCGGCGCCGACGGTGTTGCAGATGCGGTCGGCGCCGACGGGGGGCGTCGCCTTGATCTCGATACCGGTTTCCACGTCGTCCTCGCCCAGCACCAGCGGTTCGCAGTTGAAATAGCCCTGGCACAGGCGGCGCAGGTTGAACAGGGCCTGGGGCACCACCGTGGCGATCATCGCCTCGGTCACCGCCTTGGGATCGTAGCCGCTGATCTGCAGCAACTGGAACAGCCAGACCGCGTGCTCGTCGGCGGTGCGGTTGGCCGAGGTCTGCTGCCGCCATTCGGCGACCACGTCGTCGCCGTCGAACAGCGAGAACTTCACGTTGGTGTTGTTCAGGTTAATCGCCAGCAGCATGCTCGGGCCCTCCTCGAGGCGCCGGGAAATAGACTTCGCCGGCGGCGATCCGCCGCTCGGTGCCGTCGGGCAATCCTACGACGAGGGCGCCGTCGGCGTCCAAATCCAGGAACCTGCCCATGAAATTCTCGTTCGGCAGACGCACGCCGACCACCTCGCCAAGACCGAAGGCGCGTGCCAGCCAGGCCTGGCGCAAGGGCGCAAACCCCTCGGCCCGCCAGCGTAGCAGCCAATCCCGCAGATGGGGCGCCAAGGTGCCCAGCAGGGCGTCGGGAGTCAGTTCCGTCAATCCTTCCCGACGCAGCGAGGTCACGGATTGCTCGAGATCGGTCGGATGATGGGCGACGTTGACGCCCATGCCGAGGACCAGCCAATCGATCAGTCCATCCGCCCCGGCGGCGGATTCCAACAGGATGCCCGAGACCTTGCGGCCGTCCAGCAGCACGTCGTTCGGCCATTTGTGGCGCGGCGCCAGGTTCGCCGCCAAATCGGCGATAGCCGACGACAGGGCGACGGCGGCCAGGAACGAAACTTGCGCCGCCACGCCGGCGGCAACGCCCGGTCGCAGCAGCAGTGTCATGTAGAGATTGCCCGGCGGCGATTTCCATTGTCTTCCGGTTCGGCCTCGGCCGGCGGTTTGCTCGCCGGCGACCACCAGGGTGCCGTCCGGCGCCCCGGCGCCGGCCAGGCGCTTGGCCTCGTCGTTGGTGCTTTCCACCTGGTCGAACCGATGCAGCCGGAAGAATTCCGGCAACGGCGGCGGCGCCGGCCCGCCTGCGCCCCTCACGGCACCAGGGCGGCGGCGGCGGACTGGGCGCCGGCGACGAAGGGCGCCGTATAGAAGGCGAAGAAGGTGACGAACACGCAGGTCAAGCCGATAATCGCCCGCATCTCCATGCCGATCGGCCGTTCGAACGGCTCCGCCTCGTCATCGAAATACATCACCTTGACGATGCGCAGGTAGTAGAAGGAACCGACCACGCTGGCCAGCACGCCGATCACCGCCAGGGCGTACAGCTCGGCGTTGATCGCCGCGACGAAAACGTAGAACTTGCCGAAGAAGCCGCCCAACGGCGGAATTCCGGCCATCGAGAACATGAACACCGCCAGGGCGGCGGCCATCAAGGGATTGCTTTTCGCCAGGCCGGCCAGATCGTCGATGCCCTCGACCATGCCGGTCTTGCGCCGCATGCACAGGATGCAGGCGAAGGTGCCGGCGTTCATCGCCAGGTAGATGGTCAGATAGATCAGCACGCCGCGCACGCCCTCGGCGCTGCCGGCGGCCAGGCCGATCAAGGCATAGCCGACATGGCCGATCGAGGAATAGGCCATCAGCCGCTTGATGTTGCTTTGGCCGATGGCGGCGAAGGCGCCCAACAGCATCGAGGCGACCGAAATCACCACCAGGATCTGCTGCCAATCGCCGGCGATGCCGAAGAACGGCACGATCAGGGCCCGCATGAACAGGGCCAGGGCGGCGATCTTCGGCGCGATGGCGAAGAACGCCGTGACCGGCGTCGGCGCGCCCTCGTAGACGTCCGGCGTCCACATGTGGAAGGGCACGGCGGAGACCTTGAAGGCCAGGCCGCTGCACATGAAGACTATGCCGATCAACAGGCCGATCGAGGCGTGATCCTGGCCCTGCTGGGCGGCCAGGATGGCGTCGAAACCGGTGGCGCCGGTGAAGCCGTAGATCAGCGAGCAGCCGTACAGCAGCATGCCCGAGGACAGGGCGCCGAGCACGAAGTACTTCAATCCGGCCTCGGTCGAGCGCACGGAATCCCGCTTGAAGGCGGCGATCACGTAGAGCGACAGGCTTTGCAGCTCGATGCCCATGTAGAGGGCGATCAGGTCGTTGGCCGAGACCATCATCAGCATGCCCAGCGCCGCCAGGACGATCAGCACCGGATATTCGAACCGCTCCATGCCCTCGTTGCGGATATAGCCGAGCGACATCACCAGTGCCGCCGCCGAGGCGATCAACACCATCACCTTGACGAAGGAGGTAAAGGCGTCGGTGACGAAGGCGCCGGCGAAGGTGACGGCCTTTTCGGCCGGCGCCTGCAGCACCAGCATCAGGGCGACGGCGAACACGGCGACCGCCAGCCAGCACAGCAGGCGGGTCGCCCCGTTGCCGCGGAACACGCCGATCATCAGCATCGCCATGCTGGCGGCGGCCAGGAAGATCTCCGGCGCCGCGACGGCGTAGTCATGCGCGTTGGTCATCATCGTCCCGTCCTACCTTGCCGCCAGTTGGCCGGAGGCCGCGGCGCCGTCCGCCGCCGCCTGCATCGCCGCCTGGTATTGTCCGATCAGGTTGTCGACCGAGACATGCATGACGTCCAGGAACGGCCCCGGATAGACGCCCATCACGATGGTCATGACGATCAGCGGCGCGAAGAAGGCGATCTCGCGCCGGTTCATGTCCAGGATGCCCTGCAGGCTGTCCTTTTCCAGCTTGCCGAAGATGGTCCGCCGGTACAGCCAAAGCATGTAGGCCGCGCCCAGGATCACCCCGATCGCCGCCAGCGCCGCCACCCAGGTATTGACCTGGTAGACCCCGACCAGGACCAGGATCTCGCCGACGAAGCCGGAGGTGCCCGGCAGGCCGACCGAGGCCAGCATGAACACCATGAAGGTGAAGGCGTAGATCGGCATGCGGTCGACCAGGCCGCCGTAGGCGTCGATCCGGCGTGAATGGATGCGGTCGTAGACCACGCCGACGATCAGGAACAGGGCGGCCGAGACGATGCCGTGGCTGAGCATCTGGAAGATGCCGCCCTCGATTCCCTGGGTGTTGAAGGTGAAGATGCCGATGGTGACGAAGCCCATGTGCGCCACCGAGGAATAGGCGATCAGCTTCTTCATGTCCTCCTGCATCAGCGCCACCAGCGAGGTGTAGATCACCGCCATGATCGACAGCCCGAAGATCAAGGGCACGAAATAGTCGCTGGCCAGCGGCAGCATCGGCAGGGAGAAACGCAGGAAGCCGTAGCCGCCCATTTTCAACAGCACGCCCGCCAGGATCACCGAGCCGGCGGTCGGCGCCTCGACATGGGCGTCCGGCAGCCAGGTATGCACCGGCCACATCGGCATCTTCACCGCGAAGGAAGCGAACATCGCCAGCCACAGCCAGCGCTGCGCCTCGGCGGTGAAACCGTGCGCCATCAGGGTCGGGATGTCGGTGGTGCCGGCCTCGAAGTACATGTAGATGATGGCCAGCAGGAGGAGCACCGAGCCGAGCAGGGTGTAGAGGAAGAACTTGAACGAGGAATAGATCCGCCGGGGCCCGCCCCAGACGCCGATGATCAGGAACATCGGGATCAGTCCGCCCTCGAAGAACAGGTAGAAGAGAACGAAATCCAGGGCGCAGAACACCCCGATCATCATCGTCTCCAGCACCAGGAAAGCGATCATGTATTCCCGCACCCGGCTGGTGATGGCCTCCCAACTGGCCAGCACGCAGATCGGCACCAGGAAGGCGGTCAGCACCACGAACAGCAGCGAGATGCCGTCGACGCCCATGCGGTAGTTGATCTCGCCACCCAGCCAGCCGTGGCTCTCCGGGAACTGGAATTCGGCGGTGGAGATATCGAAATTGGCCCAGATCACCAGGCTGACCAGGAAAGTCAGCAGGCTGGTCATCAGCGCCACGCTCTTGGCGTTGCGGTCGGCCGCCGCCCGATCGCCCTGGGTGAAGAAGAAGATGAAGGCGGCGCCGATCAGCGGCAGGAAGGTGACGAGGGAGAGGAGCGGCCAGTCGGTCATCGCCTAGTGCCCTCCCCCGCCGGAGGTGGTGTAGAACCAGGTCACCAGCGCCGCCACGCCGATCAGCATGACGAAGGCGTAGTGGTAGACATAGCCGGTCTGCAACAGGGTGGCCCGGCGGGCCAGGTTGATCACCGTGGCGGCGATGCCGTCGGGGCCAAAGCCGTCGATGATGCGGCCGTCACCGCCCTTCCACAGCACCCGGCCCAGCCACTTCGCCGGGCGCACGAGGGTCAGCTCGTAGAGCTCGTCGAAGTACCACTTGTTGAGCAGGAACAGATAGGCCTCGCGGTGCACCTTGGCCAGCCGCACCGGCAGTTCGGTGCGCCGGATATAGAACAGCCAGGCCACGGCGATGCCGACGACGCCGGCGACGATGGGCCCCAGCTTGACCCACAGGGGCACATGGTGGGCGTCGGCCAGCACCGTGTTGTCGGGCAGCATCAGGATCGACTGGCCCCAGAAAGCGGCCGCGCCGTCGCCGACGAAAAAGTGCACGAACAGCCCGCCCGAGAGGATCGAACCGGCGGCCAGGAAATACAGCGGCACCAGCATCGAGGGCGGCGATTCATGGACGTGGCTCATCACTTCCTGGCTGGCCCGGGGCTTGCCGTGGAAGGTCATGAACAACAGCCGCCAGGAATAGAAGGCGGTCATCACCGCCGCCGCCAGGCCCAGCCAGAAGGCGTACTGGCCGGCCCCGGTATGGGCCGCGAAGGCGGATTCCAGGATCATGTCCTTGGACCAATAGCCGGCGAAGATCGGCACCCCGGCCAGGGCCAGGCTGCCGATCCACATCACGCCATAGGTCTGGGGGATGTATTTGTAGATCCCGCCCATCTTCCGCATGTCCTGCTCGTCGGACATGGCATGGATCACCGAGCCGGAGCCGAGGAACAGCAGCGCCTTGAAGAAGGCGTGGGTGAACAGATGGAAGATCGCCGCCGGGTAGGCGCCGATGCCGCAGGCGAAGAACATGTAGCCGAGCTGGCTGCAGGTGGAATAGGCGATCACCCGCTTGATGTCGTTCTGCACCAGGCCGACGGTGGCGGCGAAGAAGGCGGTCGAGGCGCCGACCACGGCGACCACGATCAACGCCGTCGGGGCATATTCGAACATCGGCGAACAGCGGGCGACCAGGAAGACCCCGGCGGTGACCATGGTGGCGGCATGGATCAGGGCGCTGACCGGGGTCGGGCCCTCCATGGCGTCGGGTAGCCAGGTGTGCAGGGGCACCTGGGCGGATTTGCCCATGGCGCCGATGAACAACAGGATGCAGATGGTGTTCAGGACATCCAGGTTCCAGCCCAGGAATTCGAAGCTCTTGCCGACCTGGCCGGGCGTGGCGGCGAACACCGCATCCAGATCGATCGAGCCGAACACCATGAAGATCGCCATGATGCCCAGACCGAAGCCGAAATCGCCGATCCGGTTCACCAGGAAGGCCTTGATGGCGGCGGCATTGGCGCTGGGCCGGTGATACCAGAAGCCGATCAGCAGGTACGAGGTCAGGCCGACGCCTTCCCAGCCGAAGAACATCTGCAGGAAGTTGTCCGCCGTCACCAGCATCAGCATGGCGAAGGTGAACAGCGAGAGGTAGGCCATGAACCGCGGCTTGTGCGGATCGTGCGACATGTAGCCGACGGAATAGACGTGGACCAGGGCGGAGACGCCGTTGACAACGACCAGCATCACCGCCGTCAACTGATCGATCCGCAGGGCCCAGGAGACATCGAAGGTGCCGGAGACGATCCAGTTCGCCACCTCCACCTTCAGCGGCTGGCCGCCCAGGGCGACCTGCCAGAAGGCGACCAGGGAGAGCAACGCCGCGATGATCACCGCGCCGCAGGTGATCCATTGCGAGGGCCGATCGCCCAATAGCCGACCGAACAGGCCGACGACGATAAAGGCCAGCAGGGGGAGGAAGACTATCGCGTGGTACATCACGGGCCGATCAGCCTTTCATGAGATTGATGTCTTCGACCTCGATGGTGCCGCGGTTGCGGAAATACACCACCAGGATGGCCAGGCCGATCGCCGCCTCGCCGGCGGCCACAGTCAGCACGAACATGGCAAAGACCTGCCCGACCAGGTCGTGCAGGAAGGCGGAAAAGGAGACCAGGTTGATGTTCACCGCCAGCAGCATCAACTCGATCGACATCAGGATGATGATGACGTTCTTGCGGTTCAGGAAGATGCCGAACACGCCGATGGTGAACAGCACCGCCGCCAGCGTCAGGTAATGGCCCAGACCGATTTCGAAGATCGCCAACATCGGCCTACACCCCCTGCCCCGGCTGAACCTTCTTCAGCTCGACGGCCTCGTCGCGACGGCGGGCCAATTGTTTGGCGATCACCTGCTTGCGCACGTTGGGGCGCCGGCGGTGCGTCAACACGATGGCCCCGACCATGGCGATCAGCAGGATCATGCCGGCGGCCTGGAACAGGTAGATGTACTTGGTGTACAGCACATCGCCCAAGGCAGCGGTGTTGTGGCGTTCGCTCAAGGCCGGGATCGGCTCGGTGCCGATCGGCATCGCCTCCGGCTCGACCGAGGCGGTGCCCAGGACCAACAGCAGTTCGACCAGCAGGATGATGCCGAGCAGGGCGCCGATCGGCATGTATTGCAAGAAGCCCTCGCGCAGTTCGACGAAATTGATGTCCAGCATCATCACCACGAACAGGAACAGCACCGCCACCGCGCCGACGTAGACGACGACCAGCACCATGGCCAGGAACTCGACCCCGATCAGCACGAACAGGCCGGCCGAGGTGAAGAAGGCCAGGATCAGGAACAGCACCGAATGCACGGGGTTGCGCGCGCTCACCACCATCACGCCGGCGCCGACGGCGATGGCGGCGAATACATAGAATGTCAGCCCTTGCAGGATCATCAGCGATCTTTCATGCCGTTCGGCATACCCTTCCCTTTGCCCGGCCGGCCTAGCGGTACGGCGCGTCGGCGGTGATATTCGCCGCGATCTCGCGCTCCCAGCGTTCGCCGTTGGCCAGCAGCTTGGCCTTGTCGTAGTACAGCTCTTCCCGGCTTTCGGTGGCGAATTCGAAATTCGGTCCCTCGACGATGGCGTCCACCGGACAGGCTTCCTGGCACAGGCCGCAATAGATGCACTTGGTCATGTCGATGTCGTAGCGGGTGGTGCGGCGGCTGCCGTCATCGCGCGCCTCCGCCTCGATGGTGATCGCCAGGGCCGGGCAGACCGCCTCGCACAACTTGCAGGCGATGCAGCGTTCCTCGCCGTTGGGATAGCGGCGCAAGGCATGTTCGCCACGAAACCGCGGGCTCAACGGCCCCTTCTCGTAGGGATAGTTGACCGTCACCCGCTTGCGGAACATGTAGCTGAAGGTCAGCGCCATGCCCTGGGCGATCTCCAGCAGCAGCAGGCTCTTCAAGCTGTTCTGCAGAAACGCCATCGCCTAGCCCTCCCGGCGTCCAGGTTCGGTTTCGCCCGGCCCGATCATGTCTGCGGCACCAGATCGAAGGCCACCAGCACGCCGGCCGTCAGCGCCACCCAGAACAGCGAAAACGGCAGGAACACCTTCCAACCCAGGCGCATCAGCTGGTCGTAGCGATAGCGCGGCAGGGTGGCCCGCACCCAGATGAAGACGAACAGCAGGGCCAGCATCTTGGCGAAGAACCAGAGCGGCCCCGGTATCCAGTTGAACGGCGCGATGTCCAGGGGCGGCAGCCAGCCGCCGAGGAACAGGATCGTCGTCAGGCCGCTCATCAGGATCATGTTGGCGTACTCGCCCAGGAAGAACAGCGCGAAGGTCATCGACGAGTATTCGACCTGATAGCCGGCGACGATCTCGGCCTCGGCCTCCGGCAGATCGAAGGGGTGGCGGTTGGTCTCGGCCAGGGTGGAGACGAAGAAGATGATGAACATCGGGAACAGCGGGATGAAGAACCAGACACCCTCCGCCTGCGCCCGGACCACGTCGCTGACGTTCAGGGAGCCGACGCACAGCAGCACGGTGATCATCACGAAACCGATCGAGACTTCGTAGCTGACCATCTGGGCGGCCGAGCGCAGGGCGCCGAGGAACGGATATTTGGAGTTCGAGGCCCAGCCGGCCATGACGATGCCGTAGACCCCCAGCGAGGAAATCGCGAACAGATAGAGGATGCCGACGTTGATGTCGGCCACGACCATACCGTCGTCGAACGGGATCACCGCCCAGGCCACCAGGCTGAGCAGGAAGGTCAACATCGGCGCCACCACGAACACCACCTTGTTGGCGCGGGTCGGGAAGACGGTCTCCTTGAAGAACAATTTGGCGCCGTCGGCGAACGGCTGCAACAGGCCGAACGGGCCGACCACGTTGGGGCCCATGCGCAGGTGCATCGCCCCCATCACCTTGCGTTCGGCATAGGTCAGCATCGCCACCGCCACCAGCAGCGGCACCACGATGGCCAGGATTTGCGCCAGGATGATGATCCCCGGCAGCAGGTAGACGGACCAGAACTCAGCCATCGGTACCGGTCCCTTCCCCGGCCGCCAGGTAGAGCCGGCTGCACTCCGCCATCACCGAGGAGGCGCGGCAGATGGCGTTGGCCAGGTAATAATCGCCGAGGGGACTGGCGAACGGCGTGGCGTCGACCTCGCCCTCGACCCCGAACGATCCCATTTCGCCCGGCGCCACTTCGTCGAGCCGGCCGAAGCTCGGCGCCAGTTCGGCCATGCGGGCCCGGAGTGCCGCCAGGTTGTCGTAGGGCAGCGTCTGCCCGATCACGTCGGAGAAGGCCCGCAGGATGGCCCAGTCCTGGCGCGCCTCGCCCGGCGGATCGGTGGCCCGCCGGCCCTGCTGCGCCCGGCCTTCGGTATTGACCCAGGTGCCGTCCTTTTCGGTGTAGGCCGCGCCCGGCAGGATGACGTCGGCCCGATGCGCGCCGGCATCGCCATGGTGGCCCTGATAGACCACGAAGGCGTCGCCGAACTGCCCCATGTCGAGTTCGTCGGCCGCCAGCAGCCAGACCAGATCGATCTCGCCCCGGCCGGCGCCGGCCAGGATGCCGGCGGTGTCCCGGCCGCCCTCGCCCGGCAGGAAGCCCAGGTCCAGGCCGCCGACCCGCGAGGCCGCGCCATGCAGGACGTTGAAGCCGTTCCAATCACCACCGTTCATGCCGGTGGCCTCGGCGATGCGCCGGGCCAGATGCAGCACGGCGGCACCATCGGGGCGGCTCAGGGCACCGGCGCCGACGATGATCATCGGTTTCTCGGCCGCCTGCAGCAGGCCGGCGAAATCGTTGTCGCCGCCGGCCACCTCGGCCAGGGTCGCCGGTCCGGCGCCGAGATACCGGTAGCCGTAGGTCAGATCGACCCGCGGCCCGATCAGGCCGATCGACAAACCGCCGGCCAACCAGCGCTTGCGGATGCGGGCGTTGATCAGGGTCGCTTCCCAGCGCGGGTTGCAGCCCACCAGCAGGATGGCGTCGGCTTCCTCGATCCCGGCGATCGAGGTGTTGAACAGATAGCCGCCGCGATGCCGGCCGCCAAGCTTGGCGCCATCCTGACGGCAATCGATGTTCGGCGATCCCAGGGCGGTCATCAAGTCCTTCATCGCCAGCATGGTCTCGGCATCGACCATGTCGCCGGCGATGGCGGCAAGGCGCTCGCCCGCCAGCCCGTCCATTCGGCTGGCGATGGCGGCGAAGGCCTGATCCCAGGTGGCCGGGCGCAACTTGCCGTCGACCCGCAGATAGGGCCGGTCCAGGCGCTGCCGCCGCAGGCCGTCGACGGCATGACGCGAGCGGTCACCCAGCCATTCCTCGTTGACGTCCTCGTGCAGCCGGGGCAGCACCCGCATCACCTCGGCGCCGCGGCTGTCGACCCGGATGTTGCAGCCGACCGCGTCATGCACGTCGATGCTTTCGGTCTTGCGCAACTCCCAGGGCCGGGCGGTGAAGGCGTAGGGCCGGCTGGTCAGGGCGCCGACCGGACAGACGTCGACCAGGTTGCCGGACATCTCCGAGGTCAGGGCCGCCTCCACATAGGTGCCGATCTCGGTGTCCTCGCCGCGATAGGTGGCGCCCAGTTCCTCGACGCCGGCGATCTCGGTGGCGAAGCGGACACAGCGGGTGCAGTGGATGCACCGCGTCATCATGGTGCGGATCAGGGGGCCGAGGTTCTTTTCCTTGACCGCCCGCTTGTTCTCGACGTAGCGGCTGGCGTCGCGGCCAAAGGCCAGGGCTTGGTCCTGCAGATCGCACTCGCCGCCCTGGTCGCAGATCGGGCAGTCCAGGGGGTGGTTGATCAGCAGGAATTCCATGGCCCCCTGGCGGGCCTTGCGCACGGCCGCGGTATCGGTGCGGATCACCATGCCCTCGCCCACCGGCATGGCGCAGGAGGCGATCGGCTTCGGTGCCTTTTCCATCTCCACCAGGCACATACGGCAATTGCCGGCGATCGACAGGCGGTCGTGGTAGCAAAAGCGCGGGATTTCCACCCCGGCTTCCTCGCAAGCCTGCAACACCGTGCAGCCGGCCTCTACCGTTACTTCCGTGCCATCGATGGTCAGCGTCGGCATGGCTTACGATCCTTACCCTCAGGCGGCGGCCGGTTCGGCCGTCTTGCGTTCCAGGATGCGGGCTTCGATCTCGGGCCGGAAATGCCGGATCAGGCCCTGGATCGGCCAGGCCGCCGCATCCCCCAGGGCACAGATCGTGTGGCCTTCGACCTGATAGGTGACATCCAGCAGCAGGTCGATC
>JASLMH010000085.1 GCA_030746635.1 Alphaproteobacteria bacterium
CATGAGGAAGGGATTGAATTACTGCGTCAGGCGATTGAGCGAGAACCGCGCGCGCCGTCCAACCACCTTCTCTTGGGCGCCTGCCTTGCGGAAAACGGCGATCTTGAGGCCGCGGCTGACGCGATACGCGAACAGCGCCGGATCAACGAAGATCTCTTGCTTGATTATCTTGACGGCAACCGTCTCCCTTTCAAGGATCCAGGGCTTGCCGAGCGCTTCACCGCCGCGCTGCGTCGCGCCACCAATGCCGCCGCATGACCGTTAGTGGCCATCCATGCTGGTCAACGGGCCATCCGACCGACGCACGCTGTCGCGGGTAAAGCAGACAATTCGACGCCGCGTCGCGCAGGCGGTCAACGCGGCATGGCGTGGACAAGGTACGACGCCTCGCCCTTTTGGTTTCGACTAGTGGAGTAGAGTGACCAGCTGAGCCATATCGCTGACGTCTTCGAGTCTTTCGATCGTGGAAATTATCTCGTCGATACGGTTCTGCTGCAGAACAGCCGAGGCCGCATATCGGAATTTCGTCCTTAGGTCATCATGGGTCAACGGATTGGCCGGATGACCTTTCGGATAGGTTGCATGGCCGCTGAAGCGCTGTTTCCCGGTCGTCACGATTTCCACTTGCACCGGCATCCAGTAGCCGTTCCAATAATTTCTGAATTCGTGATTCAAATCGGCGTCCTGCGCGCCATCCGCTTTCTTTACCTTTTTCACCATGTCCAGCACTTTTGGGCTGTGCATGTTGTCGTCCGTGTACCACTGGGGCCCCGGCTCCGGCTCGTACAGGGAAATGGCCAGCATGTAGGCCAGGCTGAAGGCGGCATCCATGGTGCCGCTGGCACGATAGGTCATCAACATGCCCAGTGCCGGTGAGACGTTGATCTCTTCGATGTCTTCGGCCGCAATATGGTGCTTACCGATCAGGCCGGTGAAGACGTCAAGATAACTCTGTACCCAGAGGTTCGCCGGCCATCGTTTGTAGAGCGTCTGCAAGATCCAGTAGTCCTTGCCCAATGTCGTCAGGAGCGCATCCAGCCTGTCGAAATCGCACTGATCCGAACCGGCCAGAACCCAGAAGCCGGTGGGGCCTTCCAGAATGGTATTCATCCCGGTCAGGCCCTTATGGGCATGCAAGGCAGCGAACAGGCCCGCCATGCTGGTCATCCCATGGTTGTAGTGATAGGTGTCGGACCGGGTTTCGACATATTTCCAGCAGGCGCCCAACGGCGCGAAAGCGCCCGCGGTTCCGATCGCCGTCGCCATTTGGACGCTGTCGAGGCCGAGGATCTTGCCGGCCGCCACGGCCGAATTGAACGGTATCCAGGTCAGCATGCCCCATAGCGCCTGCTGCCTCGCTTCCGACGGCTGGACGCAGATACCGATGCGTCCGAAGACTTCATAAGCCGCGACGACGGCCTCGATAAGCTGTCTGCCCGATGCCCCTTCTCTTTCGGCCATGGCCAATCCGGCGGTAACGGCCGCCGTCGCGGGATGCCCGACGTAGAGCATGTCGTTCCAGTCGAGGACGTCCGACAAGGCCCCGTTGGCGTAGGCGGCGGCGACGCATGAAACCTTGGCGCCGCTGCCGATGATGGTGGAGTCCGAAGCGCCTCCGCCCATCTCTTCCGCCAGTTCGACAATTGACTTGCCGAGTGGCAACGGAACCCCTCCGATGATGCAGCCAACCGTATCCAGGATGATCCGTTTTGCCTGTTCGACGACCGGTTCGGGGAGATCCTCGTACCTGAGGTTCGCGGCATAGTCGGCCAAGATTTCGGTGGCACCCATGATTCCTCCTGAACCGACGGCGGTTCTGAACTGGCATGACAAGCAAGGATTTCAACGCAACCCTATGCTAGGGAGATATTGCAGCCAGGGCCATACGCAGCCGAGACCGTACCGCCGGCGTCATATCGGCCCGAATGATTGTGGCGAGCGCGGGACCGAACTCATATATAAGCTAATAGGCATATTACATAATCTGACTATGCCCCGACAACTCGCCACGGCTGGTACCGGCGGCGAAACATAACTGTCGGCGCGGTACCGCACCTGGCGACATCTCGGAAAAGGAGGTTGTCATGCTGTACCGATGCCACTTCAGACTGCCTCTCGCTCTCGGCTTTCTTGGCGGCTTGTTGTTCGCGGTGATGTGGCCGCAGGCCGCGCCGGCGCAACAAGCCTTGAGCTTCAAGGAGGATGTCTTCCCAATCCTTCAGATCAGGTGTGTTGACTGTCATCAGCCTGGCGGGAAGGGATACCAGGAAAGCGGTCTGGATCTACAGACCTACGAAGGCCTGATGAAGGGAACCAAACATGGCGCGATTGTCGTCGCCGGCAGCGCCTTTACCAGCAACCTCGTCGCGGTGATCGACCGGCGAACCGATCGAAAGATCTGGATGCCGCACGGCAAGAAGAAACTGTCGAAGTGCGAGAGGCAGTCGATCCGGTTCTGGATCAATCAAGGGGCCAGGAACAACTGACCGCTCCGTCGGCCGCCGTGATCCCGGGATTTGTTGTGTCGATGTCCTAGTTCTCGGGATAGACCACCAGATCGTGGGGGTGCGCCAGGCCGAGGATGTGCCGGGCCCGTTCGTCCAGCATGTCACGGTCCAGATTGTCCGGCCGCAAGAGCGCCACCCGGGCTTCCAGGGCCTGCCGCTCCTGGGTGCTTTGCTCAAGCGCCATCTCGGACCGCTCCAGGCCGGCGCCGAGGCGCAGATAGGCGATCACGCCGCGCTCGCCCTGAACCGTGTGATAGCCGAAATAGATGACCGCGCAGAAGCACAGACAGGGCGCGATGGCCCGGCGCAGGTAACGGCGAATATCATAGAGAACACCCATGACCGAATCAGCGAATCACGGCGGCGCCTTGATCGTCAAGTAGAAACGGGTTTTTGAATCAATATGTTAGGAAAGATTCCGAAACGATCACGTTATGTTCGCGTTTTGATTCACTCAGCCCGCGCGCGCCTAGCGCTTCCGGCAGATGATCTCCCAGGGCGCGATGTGGCCGTCGGCGACGTTGCCGACCATGTTGCCGATCTTGGTTGCGAAATCCTCGCCCATGACGATGTGCAGGCCCAGGGGCGGCGGGCCGCCCTTGGCCTGCTTGCTCAACTTGGCGAAGAACTCGACGGCGAACTCGGTGCGGTCGGCCTCGGCGACGATGTCGAAACCGGCCGTATCCAGCATGGCGCGCATCTCCTCGATGGTGGCCAGGAAGCTGGCGGCCTCGGTGGTCGCCCAGGGCACCGGATAGCGCGGCTGTGCCCCCGACGGCCCGGCCAGGATGTCGTAGACGCCGAAGGTCGCGCCGGGCTTCACGACCCGGGCGACCTCGTCATACAGGGCGGCCTTGTCGGGGATGTTCATGGCCACGTGGATGGTATAGGCGGCATCGAAGCTGGCCGCCTCGAAGGCCATCTCGCAGGCGTTGCCGACCTCGAAGGCGACCTTGTCGGCCAGCCCGACCTTGCCGGTCAACAGGGTCGCGACCTGGCAATATTCCGCCATCAGGTCGACGCCGGTGACCCGGCAGCCGGCGCTTTCCGCCATGTAGCGGGCCGGACCGCCGATGCCCGAGCCGACGTCGAGCACGTGCATGCCCTCGGCCAGGTCCAGTTGTCCGGCGAAGCGCACGGTGGCCGGCCGGCCGCCGATATGGAATTCGTCCACCGGCGCCAAATCGGCGGCGGCGATGTTCTCGGGATCGGCCACCACCCGGCCGACGGCGGCCAGCACCGCCTGGGCCAGACTGCCGTGATTGTAGTGATCGCTGACGATATCGTCGATTGACATGAACTCCCCCTCCCCCGGATGCCGTCGCGGCGCCATGCCGGCCGGTCCGCAACATATCATAATCTGCCATATGGGCTGCTTGGGCCGCCGCCGCCATACGGATAGGCTTGGCGAAGAGTTTGGTACGCCGGGTTGGGGAGCATCGACATGGACGAGGCATTGGACGAGGTCATCGGCTGGCTGTTGGCTGAGGATCCGCTACGGGCCGATGGGGTCGAAGGCCGGGCCCGGCTGCTGTTCCTCGACAGCGTCGGTTGCCTGATCGCCGGTCTGGCCAAGCCGGAAGTCCGGGCGCTGGGCGAAACCCTGGCGCGGCTGGACGGCGGCAAGGTCAGGTTGCCGTCACTGCCGACGCCCTTGTCGACCACGGCGGCGGCCTATCTGGCCGGCCTGGCGACCTGCTGGGACGAGGCCTGCGAGGGCCTGCCCCGGGCGCATGGCCGGCCCGGCCTGCACAGCTTCGCCGCCGCCCTGCCCCTGGCCCTGGCGGAGCGACGCCAACTGGGCGCCGCCCTGTCGGCCCTGGTCAGCGGCTTCGAGGTGGCCGGCCGCCTGGGCGAGGTGCTGCGCATACCGCCGGGCATGCACGTTGACGGCACCTGGGGCACCTTCGGCGCGGTGGCCGCCGCCGCCCGGCTGCTGGGGCTGACCCCGGATACCACGGGCGCGGCGATCCGGGGCGCCGCCTGTCACCTGCCCTGGAGCCTCTATCTGCCGATCAGCCACGGCGCCACGGTGCGCAACGCCTATGTCGGGGAAGCAGCCGCGCGCGGCATTCGCCAGGCCGGCGCGGCGGCGGCGGGGATCACCGCGCCTGCCGGCGCCATAGAGAGCTTCGACCGATTGGCCCTGGGCGGCGATCCGGCGGCCAAGCGGCTGGCACCGCCCGGCCAATGGCTGATCGCCGAAGGCTATCTGAAACCGTTCGCCGGGGTGCGCCACGTTCACTACGGCGTCCAGGCGGCGCTGGATTGGCGGCGGAGCAACGGCGCAGCCGAACCCGGCGGCATCCGGGCCCTCGAACTGGCGGTCTACCCCGAGGCGCTGACCTATTGCGGCAACCGGGCCCCGACGACGCCGATCCAGGCCCAGTTCAGCCTCAGCTACGGCCTCGCCTGGGCGCTGTTGCAAGGCGACCTGGGTCCCGATGCCTATGACGCGGCGGCGCTGGCCGATCGGCGGGTGCGCGAGCTGGAAGCCATGGTAAGCCTCGTCGAGGACGCCGAATTGGGCCGCCAGGGCGGACGCGCGGCCCGGTTGACGGTGACCACGGCGGCGGGATCGCGGGCTTTGCTGGTGGACAGCCTGCCCGGCGATCCGGACCGGCCGCTGACGGCGGCGGAGGCGGCGGCCAAGTTTCGCCGCTTCACGACGCCATTGATCGGCAGCCAGCGGAGCGACGATATCGCCACGGCGATCCTGACGGGGCCGTTGTCCGCCGACCTCGGCGACCTGCTCGCCCTATGACCGTTTAGAGCATGTCGCGGGTTCGGCGGGACCGGGCCGAGCCGCCCGCAGTTCGCGGTGGGTGATGTAGATCGAACTGCCGAAGATGATCGCCGCGCCCAGCCAGGCCCAGGGATCGAGCCGTTCGGCGAAGAACAGGAAGCCGGCCAGCGCGGCGGCCGGCAGGCGCAGGAAATCGAACGGCATGACCAGCGAGGTATCGGCGATCTTCAGGGCCCGCGACATGCCGTAGATGTAGATATTGGCGAACAGGCCGAGGGCCAGCAGCCACGGCAGCTGCGCCAGGGTCGGCCATTGCCACCAGATCGCCGCCGGCACCAGGGCCGCCGGAACCGAGAACAGGGTCAGATAGAACACGGTCAATTCCGCGCTTTCCGTGCGCAGCAGCAGCTTGCCGGTGACCACCACGCCGGCGCCGGTCAGGGCCGAGATCAGCACCAGTCCCGCCGCCGGATCGAAGGCGGCGATGCCCGGCCGCAGGATCACCAGCACGCCGACGAAACCGACCGCCAACGACAGCCAGCGCCGCGGCCCGACGTAATCGCCCAGGAACAAGGCGGCCAACACGGTGGCAAACAGCGGCGCCGTGAAGATCAACGAGGTCGCCTCGGCCAAGGGGATCATCAACACCGCCACCAACAGGGTGCCGCCATGGATCACCATCAGCCCGGCCCGGCCGATGTGCAGGCCCAGGCGCTGGGTCTTCAGGGCCTCGCCGCCGGCCCGCAGCAGCCAGGGCAGGAAAATCAGCAGGGCCAGGAAATAGCGCCAGAACAGCAGCACATAGACGTCGATCTCGGCCGACAGATACTTGACCAGGGCGATCATGCCGGCATAGCCCACCGCCCCCGCCGTCATCCAGAAGACCACCCGCGCCGCCACCGGCAATCCCGGGGCCGTCGCCGTCGTGGTCGCGGCGTCGCCTTTCGTGGTCATGACGCCCGGCTGCCGGCGGCGCCGTCGCGCAGCCGGTGGCTGGCCGTGGCGTCCAGGTCCAGCCCGTAGACCTCCTTGAGCTGGGCGATCTTGCCCCGCGCCGCCTCGTCGAACGGCAGTTCGCCGTCGAAGGCATGCAGGCAGACGCCTTCGATCAGGTCGCCCAGGGTGATGTCGCGGTACTCGGCCATCGCCTTCAGCACCTTCAACAGGCGCTTTTCCAGGCGGATGCCGGTCTGTACCCGCTGCACCTTGATGTTTCGATCGGCTTGCTCGTCATCGGTCATGTTATTTATATACCTAGGTACATAAATAACATCAAGCACAAACTTTTCATCGAAGCGACCATGTCGCCCTTCGCTGGCTGGGCTACCATGGCCTTGGGTACCACCGATAGGAGGAGTAGACGGGATGACTGGCGCGAGATTGCAGGACAAGGTCGGCATCGTCACGGGCGCGGCCAAGGGCATGGGCGGCACCATCAGCCGCGTGCTGGCGCAAGAGGGCGCCGATCTGTTGTTGGCAGCGCGGGAGCCCGGGCCCATCGAGGAACTGGCCGGCGAGCTCGAGGCCGGCGGCCGCCGGGCCGAGGCGGTGCCGACCGACGTCACCGACGAAGCGCAGGTGAAACGAATGGTCGAGCGCGCCCTGGCGGTGTTCGATGGGCGCATCGATTTCCTGATCAACGTCGCCGGCGTCACCGGCCCGATCGAAACGCCGGTCTGGGAGATCGAGCGCGAGGACTATCTGTACGTTCTGACCGGCAACGTGATCGGCACCTTCCTGCCGATCAAGCACGTGATGCCGACGATGATCGGCCAAAAGGGCGGCCGGATCGTCAACATCGGCGGTAGTTCGGGCATTCGCGGCTATCGCTACCGCACCGCCTACTCTTCGTCGAAATGGGCGATCCGCGGCCTGACCCGGACCATCGCCCTGGACGCCGGCGAATACGGCATCGCCGTCAACAACGTGGTGCCGGGCATCGTCGAGACGCCGCGGATGCACCGGCTGTGCGCGGAAAAGGCGCGCAAGCGCGGTTGGAGCGAAGAGCAGGTCTACCAGGAGTATGTCGACGAAACGACGCTCAGATCGATCACCACGCCCGAGGACATCGCCAACGCCGTGGTGTTCGCAGCCAGCGAGGAGAGCCGCAACATGACCGGCCAGGACATCATCGTCGACGGCGGCTGGTTGATCTGAGGGGCGAGGCGTTTCGCCGCAAGATGGCGGCCAAGACCAGCCCTGGCCAGGCGGCCCGGATGCGCTAATATAGGACCCTGATACAGGGCACCACGGCCGGACCGGGCCGCCGACAGCAACCTCAAATACAAGGCGATGGCGTCATGCGGAAATATTTGCACATTAACCTCGAGGATCGGTCGGTCGAGACCGAGGAGTTGACAGGCGCGGCCTGCATTCGCGTCGGCCGGCACTACATCGCCAAGACCCTGCTGGAAGACGGCGCGGCCAAGCTTGACCCGCTGTCGCCGGAGGCCCCGCTGATCTTCTCCGCCGGCCCCCTGGCCGGCACCAACTTCTCCAACGCCAACCGCACCTCCGTCGGCTGCAAGAGCCCGTTGACCGGCGGCATCAAGGAAGCCAACGGCGGCGGCACCTTCGCCTTCGCCCTGGGGCAGTGCGAGATGGCGGGCCTGACGCTGAAGGGCGCCGCCTCGGATTGGGTGATCCTGCGCATCACCAAGGACGGCGCGATCAGCTACGACGACGCCACGCCCTACCTGGGCAAGGGCAATATCGACGCCGCCGCCCTGCTGTTCGAAAAATACGGCGACAAGATCAGCATGGCGCTGTGCGGGCCGGTCGGCGAATACCAGGGCCTGATTTCCGGCATCTCGTTCCCCGATCCCGAAGGCCGGCCGGTACGCATCGCCGCCCGCGGCGGCGTCGGCGCGGTGATGGGCAGCAAGAAGGTCAAGGCGATCGTCGTCGACATGAACAAGATGCCCACCTTCCACGACCGCAAGAAGGTCATGGGCTCGGTCCGCGACTACGGCAAGCTGCTGCGCGAGGACAAGGCGATCGAGGCCTTCAGCATGTACGGCACCGCCATGGTCACCGACCTGACCAATCAGTTGGGCGGCCTGCCGACCCGTAATTTCAGCGACGGCCGGCTGGTCGACGCGGCCGAGGAAACCTTGCAACTGGGCGGCAGCTACATCCGCGAACTGACCCTGGAGCGCGGCGGCGAGCCGACCCATGCCTGCATGCCCGGCTGCCTGATCCAATGCTCCAACGTCTATGTCGACGACAAGGGCGAGGAGATGGTCTCGCCGATGGAATACGAGACCCTGGGCCTGATGGGCAGCAATTGCGGCCTGAAGGACCCGGACGACGTGGCCCGGGTGAACCACGTGGCCAACGATTTGGGCATCGACACCATCGAGGTCGGCGCCATGCTGGGCGTCTTGATGGAGGCCGGCGAGGGCGAATTCGGCGACCCCGATTTCATGCTGGCGGCGATGGAAGATATCCGCCAGGGCACCGAGCGGGGCCGCATCCTGGCCCAGGGCACGGCCCGGGTCGGCGAACACTACGATGTCGCGCGGGTGCCGGTGATCAAGAAACAGGGCATCTCCGCCTACGACCCCCGGGTCATCGAGGTCACCGGAATTTCCATGATGACCACCGCCCAGGGCGCCGACCACACCGCCGGCAACATCCCGGCCCACAAGAGCGCCGGGATGACGACCGAGGAATTGACCGAGGCCAGCCTGGACATCCAGGAGGACTGCGCGGCAGCCGACTCCCTGGGCCTGTGTCTGTTCGGCCGCTCGGTGACCAACACCAACCAGGGCCTGGTGGTCGAGGCCCTGAACAACGCCCACGGCACCAATTTCGACTCCTCGTTCTACAAGGAGCTGGGCCGCGAGGCGCTGCAGTTCGAATGGGAGTTCAACCGCCAGGCCGGCTTCACCGAGGAGGACGACGAGTTGCCGTCGTTCTTCCATGACGAAGAGCTGCAGCCGACCGGCAAGACCGCCCGCCACCGCAGCGGCCAGGTCAACGACCACCTGCGCAAGCTGCTCGGCGGCAGCAAGGAGGCGAAGCCCTAATTCGCCGGCGAAAGACCTGAGGGCACATATTGAAACGGCGGTCCCGGGACCGCCGTTTCACATTTTTCGGGCCATGTGGTGTCATGCCGCGAGGGCGCGCCATCGGCCCGTGCCCACGAAACCACGTCTATTGAACGCATGGGAAAGACCGCTGCCATGACATCCAACTCCAGCCAGGCCCAGGTGATCTATCGCAACGGCAGCATCCTGACCATGGAGGATAGCCAACCCACGGCCGAGGCGGTGGCGGTGACCGACGGCGTCATCCTGGCCGTCGGCGACGATGTCGATGTCATGAACCTGCGCGGCGCGGGGACCGAGACCATCGATCTGGCGGGCGCGACATTGCTGCCGGGCTTCATCGATTCCCACAGTCATATGGTCATCAGTTCGCGGAAACTGGCGTCGGTGGCCATGGAGTCGCCCCCCATCGGCGGCATTACCTCGATCGCCGGGATGCAGGCGGCGCTGCGGGCGGAACTGGCGCGCGCGCCCAGGCGGGACGATGAATGGCTGGTCGGCTGGGGCTACGACCATTCGGGCCTGGCGGAGGGGCGCCACCCGGACCGGGACGATTTGGACCAAGTCGCCACCGACATTCCGATCTTCCTCTATCACTACTCCTGCCATCAGGCGGTGGTGAACAGCCGGGGGCTGGAGATCCTCGGCATCGACGCCGACATGCCGGACCCGGAAGGCGGCGTCATCGCCCGCAAACCCGGCGGCCAGGAGCCGACCGGGCTGTTGGAGGAGACCGCCATGGTCTCCGCCAACCTCCTCGCCATGCGCTCGCTGGTCGAACATGCCGACCCGATGGCACTGGTGGAGAACGCCATCGATACCTATGCCGCCAAGGGCTTCACCACGGTCAGCGAATGCAGCGCCCGGCCCGGTGATGTGCCGTTGCTGCAGGAGATGGCCCAGGCCGGGCGGCTGAAACTGGACGTCGTCGCCTTCCCTTTCTACGCCTTCACGCCGCCGGAGGAGGTGATCGAGCTCTACCGGCCCGACTACGACAACCACTTCCGGGTCGGGGGCCTGAAATTACTGCTCGACGGCGGCTCGCCCGGACGCACCGCCTATCTGCGCGACCCCTACCACAAGCAGTTGCCCGGCGAAGAGGGCTATCGCGGCTATGCCCGGGTCGCCCAGGCGGAAATCAACGACATCGTGGCGCGCTGCTTCAAATGCGACCTGCCGTTGATCATCCATGCCCTCGGCGACGCGGCGCTGGATCAATGCATCGCCGCCCTGAACGTCGGGCAGTACGTCGCCCCCGGCCCGGACCGGCGCACCCAGTTGATCCATCTCCAGCAGGTCCAGGAAGACCAGTACGACCGCCTGCGTGATCTCGACGTGACCCTGACCTTCCAGGTCGCTCACAACTACTATTTCGGTGACTTCCACGAGGAACAGATCTATGGGCCGGCCCGGACCGCCCGTCTGAACCCGATCGCCTCGGCCCTGGCGCGGGGCCTGTCGGCGACGATCCATCATGATTCCCCGGTCCACCCGATCGATCAGCTTTTCCTGATCTGGACAGTGGTGAACCGCCTGACCCGCAGTGACCGGGTGATCGGCGAAGGGCAGCGCATTTCGGTCCTGGAAGCCCTCAAGGCCAGCACCGTCGACGCCGCCTACCAATGGCGCGAGGAAGACCGCAAGGGCTCCCTGGCGGTCGGCAAGCTGGCCGATTTCGTGCTGTTGGACCGCAACCCGCTGGACATCGATCCGGTGGAGATCAAGGACATCCGGGTGCTGGAAACCATCAAGGAAGGCCGGACGATCTATCGGGCGGGGTGACGATGCCAAAGGGCATACCCGTCACCCTCATCGGCGGCTACCTGGGGGTCGGCAAGACGACGTTGTTGAACAACCTCCTGCGCGGTGAGACCGGGCGCCGGCTGGCGGTGCTGGTAAACGACTTCGGCAGCGTCAACATCGATGCGGAACTGATCGCCGAACAGGCCGGCGGCGTGGTCAGCCTGGCCAACGGCTGCATCTGTTGCAGTATCGGCGACGATCTGGGCTTCGCCCTGCTGGAAGTGGCGGAGCTGGACCCCGCCCCCGATCACATCGTCATCGAAGCCAGCGGCGTCGCCGAACCGGCCCGGGTGCGCGGCATCATCTCCATGCTGCCGAAGCTGCGGGTGGCGGCGACGGTGGTGCTGGCGGAAGTGGCGGGCCTGCCACGGCGCGCCAGGTACCGGTCGTCACGAAGGGCGGACCCACGTCATAGACGGTGCCGGGAGCGTCGGCCTCGAAACTCGGATTGCTGATCAGGTTGGCCGAGGCCGTGAATGGCAACGTCAGCAGGATCAGACCGGCGGACAGCGTCTTCGCGACAGCGGATAAGTTCATCACCCATTTCCTCTTCTCGCGCCGGCATGACGCCGCAAATACGCCATGCAACGGTCCCATTGGCGGCGCCAACACCGAGTACCCCGGCCGCTTGCAACAACCGCTGCAAGAACCATGCCAACATGACAGGTGCATGAGAAATCAACGCGTTAGCGCCGCCACGGAGCCAGCGGCCTTAACCTTGTGTCAAAATTTCCGACAGTTTGACCGAGCCCAAATCGGCCGCGTCGGTGACCCGGGAGAAAATGCTGATGGGTCGCCGCGTTTTCGAGACTTGCCGGGGAGGCGTCAGGCTTTCCGACGCCGCCTCATCACGCCCAGCCCGGCCAGGCCGAGGGCGAACAGCGCCGTGGTCGCCGGTTCGGCGATGGGAAGCGCCTGGCCGGTTACCTTGATCGCCATATCGTCGTCAAAGGTGGCATAGTACGGGCCCCAGGAGCTGCCGCTGAAGTTCGATTTCGCGGCGGGTCCGCCGAGCACGCCATACGACCAGTAGGTATCGTGCACTTCAGAGAAAACCTTGAAAGCCAGCCAATAGGTGCCGGCACCCAACACCAGATCGGGAATATCGACGGTGTAATCCCAGTTGTTTCGAATACCCGATACCTGGTGATTACCGACGCTATAGGAAACTTCATCTCCCGAAGCGAGCAGCCCGGGGGTCACGGGGACCGTGCCGGTGACGTCGTAGATCCGCCAACTGACGCTGTCGACATCGCCTGGGCCGCCGACGGTGTTATCCGCGGTAAAGCCCACCGTGTCGACAATGCTCGCTCCCGCCAAAGTAAACTGGGTTGCACCGAAGCCAATGGATGTACTGCAGGCCGTATTGAAAATGCAGTTTCCTTTATTTGTAACCGTGCTGAACGGATTCTCGAAGAGCGTTGCCGCACCCGCTTGCGACGTAACGCTTGCGGCATACAACAAAACCGCGCCGAAAATTGCCTGAATGGTCGTGAATTTCCTCTGCGCCATATCACCTCCCCACAGGTTTCTGTCGCGTTGGCGTTATGACAATAGCCCATGGTGCCAAGAGAAGCCATCGGTTTTTCAGGTATTTTGGTAGAATTGAAGATAGATACTTACTATGAGTCATTTATTGGCATGCAATGACTACAAATGCCGGAGACGCCGGAAGATAAGACCCCAATATTTATAAAAACACCAATTGAAATCTACTTAATGGTGATCCAACGGCGTTCGCGATCGTCAGCGAATGTCGGCCGCCAGCCGGCAGATCGCGGCCAGGCTCTTTTCCACGTCTTCGTCCGCGGTGGCCCAGGAGGAGACGCTGATGCGCATGGCCGCCCGGCCGCGCCAGACGGTACCGCCGCACCAGCAGGTGCCGTCGGCCTGCACGGCGGCGATCACTCGTCGCGTCGTTTCGTCGTCGCCGAACGAGACCAACACCTGGTTCAGCACCACCTCGTTCAGCACCTCGTGGCCGGCGGCGCGTAGCCCCTCGGCGAAGCGCGCGGCATGGCGGCAGTTGCGCTCGACCAATTCGGCCAAGCCATCGCGGCCCAGGCATTTCAGGGCGGCCCAGACCTCGGCCCCGCGCATCCGGCGGGAGGACTCGGGCGAGAAATCGATCGGCTCGCCGTGGCGTTCGTTCAGCAGATAGGCCGCGTCCATGGCCATGGCGGCGGACAGATCGCGGGGTTGCCGGACCAGGGCGATGCCGCAGTCGTAGGGCACGTTGAGCCATTTGTGGGCATCGGCGGCCCAGGAGTCCGCCTCGGCAAAGCCGGTGAGCAGTTCGGCCCGTTCCGGCGCGGCGGCGGCCCACAGGCCGAAGGCGCCGTCCACGTGCACCCAGGCCCCGGCCGCATGGGCCGGGCCGACGATCCCGGCCGCCGGGTCGAAGGCGCCGGAATTGACGTTGCCGGCCTGCAGACAGACGATCGCCGTGGCCGGGATCGCCGGTAGGGCGTCGGCCCGCATCCGGCCCTGGTCGTCGACCGGCACCCGGATCACGTTGTCGCGGCCCAGGCCCAGCAAGCCCAGGGCCTTGAACAGGGTGGCATGCGCCTCCTCCCCGACGATTACCGCGATGGGCGGCGCGCCGATCAGGCCCCGGCTCTCGACGTCCCAGCCGGCCCCCTCCAGCACCCGATGGCGGGCCGCCGCCAGGGCGGTGAAGTTGGCCATGGTGGCGCCGGTGACCAGGGCGCCGCCGCCGCTGGCCGGCAGGCCGAACAGCTCCAGCAGCCAGGCGATGGCGCGGCCCTCGAGGGCGGCGGCCAAGGGCGAGCTGACCCGGCTGAAGCCGTTCTGGTCCCAGCCGCCGGCCAGCCAGTTGGCGGCCAGGGCGGCCGGCAGGGCGCCCCCGGTAACAAAGCCGAAATAGCGCCCGCCGGCACTGGCCATGGTGGCCGGGCCGCCGACCTCGTCCAGCAAGCGGACCACCTCGGCCGCCTCGGTGCCCTGCTCCGGCATGCTTTCGTCGAAGGTTGCCAGCGCCGCCAGCGCCGCCGGCGTCGGCGCCACCGGCCGTTCGTCCAGTTCGGTCAGATATTTCGCCGAGCGGGCCGCCACCTGGTGCAGCAGTTTCGCCGTCGCCACCGGTCCCGACAGGCCCAAACCGTCGTCCCGTTCCTGCCCATCTTCCATGACCGCCCCCTATGCTCCTGGCTTGGCGACCGTCACCCAGGGCCGGCGGCGGCGTCAACAGGTGATTACGGGAACCCTGGGGAAACGGATTTGTCGCCGGCGGGATTATCGTCGTACTCTTCCGCCCCGACACTTCCGCGACCGACAGGCAAATTGGAGCCGCCAGATGAGCGACAAATACCATTTGATCAGCTCGGTGACTTGACCCTGGGTTCAGCGCGCCGTGATCGTTTTGCGTGCCAAGGACGTCCCATTCAAGGTCACCTATATCAACCTGCTCGACAAGCCGGACTGGTTTCTCGAGATTTCGCCCCACGGCAAGGTGCCGGTGCTGGTGGTGGACGAGCGGCCGCTGTTCGAATCCAACGCCATCGCCGAATTCCTGGACGAGGCGGAAGCGCCCCGGCTGCACCCCGAGGACCTGATCAAGCGGGCCCGCAACCGGGCCTGGACCGATTTCGTACCGGACTTCGCCAAGGGCCTCAGCGGCAGCTACTACGCCAAGACCGCGGCGGACATGGAAAAAGGGCTGGCGGCGGCACCGAAGGTGTTGCGGAAGCTGGAGAGCGCCATCGCCGACGAGCGCGGCAACGACGGTCCCTACTTCAACGGCGCCGAATTGTGCCTGGTGGATGCCGCCTACGCGCCGTTCCTGCAACGTTTCGCCATGGTCGAGGCGAAGTTGCAAAGCGGCCTGCTGGCCGATTTCCCGCTGCTGCGGGCCTGGTCGGATGCCCTCCTGGCCGACGAGCGGGTCACCGGTTCGGTGGCCGAGAGCTTCCCGGACGAGTTCGTCGCCAGCCTGAAGCGGCGCGAATTCCAGGTCGCGAAGCTGTTCGAAGCCGGCGCCGTGGCGGCCGAATAGTCAGGGTTACCACTGCCGAGGGGAGATTGCGGCATGCAGATCGGCGTTTTCATCTTCGCCACCGACTACAGCATCCAGTTGGACGAATTGGCCCCCGAATTGGAGGCGCGCGGGTTCGAGTCCCTGTTCCTGCCGGAACACACCCACATCCCGACCAGCCGGATCTCGCCCTGGCCCGGCGGCGGCGATCTACCGAAGGAGTATTGGCACACCCACGACCCCTTCGTCGCCCTGACCGCAGCGGCGATGAAGACCACCACCCTGAAGCTGGGCACCGGCATCTGCCTGGTGCCGCAGCGCGATCCCATCGTCACCGCCAAGTCGGTGGCCAGCGTCGATATGTTCTCCCACGGCCGCTTCATCTTCGGCATCGGCGGCGGCTGGAACGTCGAGGAGATGAACGACCACGGCGCCCAGTACGACACGCGCTTCCGCCTGCTGCGCGAGAACGTGCTGGCCATGAAGGCCCTGTGGACCGAGGAGGAGGCCGCCTTCCACGGCGAGTTCGTGAACTTCGATGCCTGCTGGTCCTACCCCAAGCCGGTGCAGCAACCGCACCCGCCGGTGATCCTGGGCGGCGAGACCAAGTACACCCTGGCCCGGGTGGCCGAATTCTGCGACGGCTGGCTGCCCAGGGCCACCGACACCTTCGATCCGGAGGAGGCCATGGCCCAACTGCGCCAGGCCGCTGACGCGGCCGAACGCGATGCCGCCGAACTGCCGGTGACGGTGTTCCGCGCCCCGGCCGAGGCCCAGGTCCTGGAACGCTACGCCCAGGCCGGCATCAGCCGGGGTTTGCTGGCCCTGCCTTCCGAGGGCCGCGAGACCATCCTGCCGATGCTGGACGACTACGCCAAGCTGATTGGGTAATTTCGGGGACATCATGAGTAGCAACGTCATCGACATGAACGGCAAGGTGGTGCTGATCACCGGCGGCAGCCGCGGGTTGGGCCGGGCCATGGCGCTCGGCTTCGCCGAGGCCGGCGCCGATGTCGCCATCACCTCCCGCCGGATCGAAAGCTGCCAGGCCACGGCGGCGGAGGTCGAGGCCCTGGGCCGGCGGGCCCTGGCGCACGCCTGCCACGTCGGCTACTGGCAGCAGTGCGACGAACTGGTCGAGGCGGTCTACCAACATTTCGGCCGGGTCGACGTGCTGATCAACAACGCCGGCATGTCGCCCCTGTACAATTCGCCGGTGGAGATCAGCGAAGAGCTGTACGACAAGGTCCTCGACGTCAACCTGAAGGGCACCTTCCGGCTCTGCGCCAGCGTCGGCCAGCGCATGGTCGACGGGAATGGCGGCGCCATCATCAACGTCTCCTCCATGGCGGCGGTGCATCCGCGCAAGGACATCATCACCTACGCCGCCGCCAAGGCCGGGGTCAACGCCCTGACCGAGGCCTTCGCCGATGCCTACGGCCCGAAGGTGCGGGTCAACTGCATCATGCCGGGACCGTTCCTGACCGACATCTCCAAGGCCTGGAACATGGATGCGTTCGAAGAACGGGCGGAGAGCCGGATCAACCTGAAGCGCGGCGGCGAGCCGGAGGAGATCGTCGGCGCGGCGCTCTACCTGGCCTCGGACCACGCCAGCTACACCACGGCGGCGATCCTGCGGGTGGACGGCGGCTCAAACTAGGCTCCGATTTTGGGGAACAATGGGGACATGACCGAATTCCCGCAGGGAATTGGGATCGTGTACCCGTTGTTCGGCGGCACGGACGCGGTACCGGCGCGTCACGGTCTCGTTGGCTACCAGACCTCGGCGTAGGGGCGGACCTCGACGTTGAAGGACCAGGCGGTGCGGGGCTGCTGGCTGACCTGGTAGACGGTTTCGGCGATGTCGTCGGGCTGGGCGAAGCGTTCCTCGGGGTGGTCGGGGTTGCGCCGGCGGGTCCACCACAGATCGATCATCGCGTCGATGATGATATAGGCGACGTGGATGCCCTTGGGGCCGAGCTCCCGGGCGATGGATTCGGCCAGGATCCGTTGCGCCGCCTTGGTCGGGGCAAAGCCGGAGAAGCTGGGGATGCCGCGCCGGGCCGAGGTGTTGCCGGTGACCATGATGGCGCCATCGCCGCGCTCGATCATCGCCGGCGCCACGGCCCGGGCCAGGTAGAGCAGGCTCATGGTGTTGACCCGGAAGTTCTCCTCGACGTCGGCCGGATCGATCTCCAGGAAATTGCCGAACGAGCCGCGGGCGGCGTTGTGCACGACCACGTCGGGCTCGCCCAACTCGACCCGGCACCTGGCCAGCATCTCCTCCAGGGCGGCCGGGTCGGTGATGTCGCAGGGCAGGGCCAGGCTGCCTTCCAGTTCCGCCTCGTATTCCTTGAGCCGGGATTCCTTGCGCGCCACCAGGGCGACGCGATAGCCGGCCGCCGCGAACCGTTTGGCTACCGCCGCGCCGGTGCCCCGGCCGACGCCGGCCACCAATGCCACCTTGTCAGTCATGACCTCTCCCTTGCCTGAAGGAATGAACTACTTGAGGACCCGTTCGCCGGCGTATTCGGCCTGCTCGCCCAGCTCCTCCTCGATGCGCAGGAGCTGGTTGTACTTGGCCAGGCGGTCCGAGCGGGCCAGCGAGCCGGTCTTGATCTGGCCGCAATTGGTCGCCACCGCCAGATCGGCGATGGTGGCGTCCTCGGTCTCGCCGGAGCGGTGCGAGATCACCGCCCGATAGCCGGCCTTGTGGGCCATCTCCACCGCGTCCAGGGCCTCCGTCAGGGTGCCGATCTGGTTGACCTTGACCAGGATGGCGTTGGCCACGCCCTTGGCGATGCCGTCGGCGAAGCGGGCCGGGTTGGTGACGAACAGATCGTCGCCGACCAGCTGCACCCGATCGCCGATCGCCTTGGTCAGTTCGGCCCAGCCCGGCCAGTCGTCCTCGGCCATGCCGTCCTCGATCGAGATGATCGGATAGCGGGCCGCCAGGTCGGCGTAGTAGGCCACCATCTCGGCCGGCTCCAGCACCTTGCCCTCGCCGGCCAGGTTGTATTTGCCGTCGGCGAAGAACTCGGTGGAGGCCGGGTCCAGGGCCAGCCAGATGTCCTCGCCGGGCCGGTAGCCGGCGCTCTCGATCGCCTGCATGACGAAACCAAGCGCCGCCTCGGCGCTGGCCAGGTTGGGCGCGAAGCCGCCCTCGTCGCCGACGTTGGTGTTGTGGCCCGCCGCCTTGAGCGCGTCGCGCAGGGTGTGGAAGACCTCCGCCCCCATGCGCAGGGCGTCGCGGAAGCTGTCCGCCCGCACCGGCATGATCATGAATTCCTGGATGTCGATGGGGTTGTCGGCATGGGCGCCGCCGTTGACGATGTTCATCATCGGCACCGGCAATAGCCGCGCCCCGACGCCGCCGACATAGCGGTAGAGCGGCAGGCCGGCGTCGACCGCCGCCGCCTTGGCCAGGGCTAGGCTGATGCCGAGGATGGCGTTGGCGCCCAGGTTGCCCTTGTTGGCGGTGCCGTCCAGGTCGCACATGATGCGGTCGATGGCCACCTGATCGTCGGCGTCCAGGCCCGAGAGGGCATCGAACAATTCGCCGTTGACGGCGTCGACCGCGCCCAGCACGCCCTTGCCGAGGTAGCGGTCACCGCCGTCGCGCAGCTCGACCGCCTCGTGGGCGCCGGTGGAGGCGCCCGACGGCACGGCGGCCCGCCCCATGGCGCCGGTTTCCAGGCTGACCTCGACTTCCACCGTGGGATTGCCCCGGCTGTCCAGGATCTCGCGTCCGACGATATCGACTATGGCGCTCATGCTGCCCTTCCCACGGCTTAAATCCAGCGGTCAAAGACCTCCGGCCTCTTACCGCCTCGCGCCCGGCCTGTCAAAGACCCGCCAGCAGCAGCCAGATCAGCAGCACCGCCACCACCACCATCGCCACCCGGTGGCCACCGCCCGCCGCCTCCAGCAGCCGGCCGAAGGTATTGCGCTTCGGCTCCAGGCGCCCATCAAGGCGGCCCCGGCCGATGGCGGTCATGGCGGCGGCCAGGCGCTCGTCCAGGGATCGGCCGACCTCGGCCAGGGCTTCCCGGGTCGGGCGCATGCCGTACTCATGGGCCGGCGGCTGGTTCAGATCGTCGCGCAGGTAGTCCATCACCTCGGCGAAATGCCGCGCCAGGCGGTCGCGGGCGGCGGCGATCAGCACGGTCGGTTCCAACTCACGTTCGTGGGCGTATTCCAGCAACACCATCGAGGCATCGCGCAGGCAGTCGTCGGCGGCCCGCCGGACATAGTCGTAGGTATAGTGGTCGAAACTGCGCATGCCGCCGAACAGCGAGGGGCCGACATCGGCCCGAGCCCGGCCATGGCCGGCACGCTGGCGCAGGGTATGCCGTTCCAGCAGTTCTTCCAGCAGGCGCTCGACCTCGTCCCGCGCCTGCGCCGGCTCCATCAGCCCTGCCGCTGTTGCTTCGCCAGGGCGTCGAACGCCAGCAGGGTCTCCATCAACGGGCCCAGCTCGTCGACGGGCACCATGTTGGGACCGTCGGAGGGGGCGCTATCGGGGTCCTGATGGGTCTCCATGAACACCGCCGCCACGCCGACCGCCACCGCCGCCCGGGCCAGGACCGGCACGAACTCCCGCTGGCCGCCGGTGGTGGCGCCCCGGCCGCCCGGCTGCTGCACCGAATGGGTGGCGTCGAACACGACGGGATGGCCCATGGCCTTGAGGGTCGGCAGGGCCCGCATGTCGCTGACCAGGGTGTTGTAGCCGAACGAGGCGCCGCGTTCGGTGACCAGCACTCTGTCGTTGCCGGCTTCGGTGATCTTGGCCACCACGTTGGCCATGTCCCATGGTGCCAGGAACTGGCCCTTCTTGACGTTGACCGCCCGGCCGGTCTCGGCCGCGGCCAATAGCAGATCGGTCTGCCGGCACAGGAAGGCCGGGATCTGCAGCACGTCGACGACCTCGGCCGCCCGGGCGCATTGCGCCTCGGTATGCACATCCGTCAGCACCGGGCAGCCGAATTCGGCCTTGATCTCGGCGAAGACCGGTAGCGCCGCCTCCAGGCCGACCCCGCGCGGGCTGCCGTGGGCGGTGCGGTTGGCCTTGTCGAAGGAGGATTTGTAGATCAGGCCGAAGCCCAAGCCATCGGCCAGCTCGCACAGCCGCTCGGCCATCATCAGGGCATGGTCGCGGCCCTCCATGGCACAGGGCCCGGCGATCAGCGCCAATGGCGCCTCGTTGCCGACGGTGACGTCGCCGATGCTGACCGCGGTCATCTTCTAGACCAGCCTGGACTGTTCGACGGCGGCACCGATGAACGAGGCGAACAGGGGGTGCGGCTCGAACGGCTTGGACTTCAGCTCCGGGTGGAACTGCACGCCGACGAACCAGGGGTGGCCGTCCAGTTCGACGATTTCCGGTAATTCGCCGTCCGGCGACATGCCGGAGAAGCGCAGGCCCGCCGCCTCGAGGCGGTCCCGATAGTTGACGTTGACCTCGTAGCGGTGGCGGTGGCGCTCGAACACCACCGAGCCGTCGGCATAGATCCGGTGCGCCTTGGAGCCCTCGCGCAACCGGCATTCGTACTGGCCCAGGCGCATGGTGCCGCCCAGATCGTCCGCATCGCTACGGCTTTCGACCTCGTTGCCGCGCAGCCATTCGGTCATCAGGCCGACCACCGCATCCTGGCAGGGGCCGAATTCGGTCGACGAGGCGCCGGGCATCTCGGCCAGGTTGCGGGCGGCCTCGATCACCGCCATCTGCATGCCGAAGCAGATGCCGAAATAGGGCACGTTCTTGGCCCGGGCGAAGGTGGCGGCAGCGATCTTGCCCTCCGCGCCGCGTTCGCCGAAGCCGCCGGGCACCAGGATGCCGTTCACCCCTTCCAGGTTCTGCACCGCGTCCGGCTGCTCGAAGATCTCCGACTCGATCCATTCGAGATCGACGTCGACGTGATTGGCGATGCCGCCGTGCACCAGGGCCTCGCCCAGGGATTTATAGGCGTCCTGCAGGTCGGTGTACTTGCCGACCACGGCGATCTTGACCGTACCCTCGGGGGTGACGATGCGCTGGTGGATGTCCTGCCAGCGGGCCAGGTCGGCGGTTGGCGCATCGGTGATGCCGAAGACCTTGAGGACCTCCTCGTCCAGCCCCTCGGCGTGGTAGGCCAGCGGCACCTCGTAGATCGAGGAGCGGTCCAGGCCCTGGATCACGCCGCTTTCCCTAACGTTGCAGAACAACGCGATCTTGCGCCTCTCGTTCAGGGGGATCTCGCGGTCGCTGCGGCACAGCAGCACATCCGGCTGGATGCCGATCGAGCGCAGCTCCTTCACCGAATGCTGGGTCGGCTTGGTCTTCAACTCGCCGGCGGCCGGGATGAAGGGCACCAGGGTAGCGTGCACGTAGGCCACCCGGCCGCGCGGCAGATCGTTGCCCAACTGCCTGATCGCTTCCAGGAACGGCAGGCTTTCGATGTCGCCCACCGTGCCGCCGATCTCGCAGAGGATGAAGTCGGTGCCTTCGGTCTCGTTGACGACGAATTCCTTGATGGCGTC
>JASLMH010000086.1 GCA_030746635.1 Alphaproteobacteria bacterium
CCTTTGATCGACATGGCAATGCGCCTCCACACCGGTAGGACGATATCTAGCCCATCGCTCCGGATCGGATAGACGTAGAACATGCCGCGCGCCGTGACCAGCATAGCGCAGCAGAGAAGAAACGGCATCGCACGCATCCACAGTCCGCCTACGCCGAGGCTTCGGCGGACACTCCTACGCCTAAGCGCCTTCGGCCGTCAGCCCACCCAAGGGTGGCCTGCCACCCGAAGCCGAAGGCGTAGGGTGGCGGATGGGGTGGGATTCGAACCCACGAGACGCTCTCACGCCTGCCGGTTTTCAAGACCGGTCCCTTCAACCACTCGGGCACCCATCCTTGTGGCGGCGTCGGCCTGCCCCTGACATGCCCCCGTGATGGCGCGCCGTCAAGGGTGGCGGCCTACTCGACGGCATCCCAATAGGCATCGACCGAGGCTTGGATCTCCGCCAGCACCTGCTCGTTCGGTTCCGGTTCGAACAGGTGGGCGAAGCGGGCCTGGGTCTTCAGGTAGTCGGTGACCGGCAGGCGCGGGTGCGGCCGGCGGGTGTGCTCGACGCGGCCGTCGACATATTCCTTCAGGGGCCAGATGCCGGTGCGCACGGCCAGGTGGCCGATCGCCACGGTCTCCGACGGCTCGAACCCCCAGCCGGTCGGGCAGGGGGCCAGGGCCAGGATCAGCCTGGGCCCGGAGCGGGACTTCGCCCGCGCCACCTTGCGGGCCAGGTCCAGCGGCTCGGAGCCGACCACGGTGGCGGCGTAGGTCGGCCGGTTGGCCACCCAGATGCCGAACAGATCCTTCTTCTCGCCGGCCACGCCCGCGAGCGCCCCATCGGTCGCGGTGCGAGCGCCGTGCGGCGTGGCGGGGGAGGTCTGCTGGCCGGTGTTGCCGTAGCCTTCGTTGTCGTAACAGAGGTAGAGGAAATCCAGGCCGCGATCGATGGCCGCAGAGGTGGCCGAGAGGCCCATGCCATAACCGGCGCCGTCGCCGGTCAGCACCACCACCTCCAGGTCGTCGCCGGCCTCCAGCTCGCCCTTGGCCCGGCGGATGTCCAGGGCGTCTCGCACCCCCTGGGCGCCGGCCGGGGCCGAGGCCATGGCGGTGTAGAGCCACGAGCCCCGGAACGGCGTGAACGGATACACCGACATCAGGGTCATGCAGCCGGCGGCGTTGACGAACACCGTGTTCTCGCCCAGCACATCGTAGGCCTCGCGCACCACCTCCAGGCCGCCGCAGCCGGCGCACATGGCCGTGCCGGCGCCCAGCAGATGGGCCGAGGGCAGATCGCGGGCGCTTTTGTACATCGGTTCCTTCATGGCCCGGGCACCTCCTCCTGCCGTTCGACATGGGCGATGGCCTGTAACTTCCGCATTTCCGCCAGTTCATGCAGGGTGTAGAGGAGACGCGGCGGCGGTACCTGGCCGCTCTCCGCCGCCCGGGCGGTCTGCCCGGCGATCTCGAAGAATTCCTCGGCGGTGATGTCGCGGCCGCCCAGACCGCCGATGAAACTGGCGATCACCGGCGGCGCGCCCGAGACGCCGTGCAGGGCGCCGCTGATCTCGCCATGCAGCACCCCGCCCTTGCCGATCGAGAGGTTCTGGTCGATCACCGCCACCGCCACCTTGCCGGCCAGGGCGCGCCGCAGGTCCGCCTCGGGGAACGGCCGCAGCAGCCGGGGCCGGACCAGGCCGACCGGCCGGCCGGCCTGGCGCAACTGGTCGACCGCCGCCTTGGCCTTGGTGGCGAACGAGCCCAGCATCACGAACACCACCTCGGCGTCGTCGGCCCGGTAGCATTCCAGGGCGTCGTAACGGCGGCCGGTCAGCCCGGCATACTCGTCGACGTTGCGCCGGTGCACCTCCAGCGCCGCCAGCGCCGCCAGATGACACTCATAGCGGAAGTAGGAATAGGGCCCGCCACCCAGCACGGCCACCGCCTGGCTGGTCGGCTTGCCGGCGCGGATTTCGCCGGGACCGGGGTCGAAGGTCGGCAGGAAGCGGTCGGCCAGATCGCCGTCGGGCAGCTCGACCGGCTCGCGGGTGAACGAGAGGTGGAAGCCGTCCAGGTTGACGATCACCGGCAGGCGGACGGCCGGGTCCTCGGCCAGGCGATAGGCGAGGAGGACGGCGTCCACCACCTCCTGACAGGTGGCGCAGTGCAGTTGCAGGAAGCCGCTGTCGCGGGCCGCCAGGATGTCGTTGTGGTCGGTTTCCAGGGTGATCGGCGCGGCCAGGCCGCGCGAGACGTTGATCATCACCAGCGGCACCCGCCAGCCGGCCACCGTGTACAGCATCTCCATGCCGTACAGCAGGCCCTGGCTGGAAGTGGCGGTGAACACCCGCACACCGGTGGCGGCGGCGGCGCCGGCGGCGGTGATCATCGAATGCTCGGATTCCAGGGTCGCCATGCGGCAGTCCATCTCGCCCATGTCGATCCAGCGCGCCAGGGTCTCGATGATCTCGGTCTGCGGCGTGATCGGGAAGGCCGGCAGGTAGTCCGCCCGGGCCAGCCGCGCGCCCCAGGCGGCGGCGCCGTTGCCGGTCAGCAGGGTCCTGGTCATGCCTGTTCTCCTTCCGCCGCGATGTCCGCCTCCCGGCCCTGGCGCTCGGTGATGGCGGCGATGGCGTGGGTCGGGCATTGGGCGAGGCAGATCATGCAGCCCTTGCAATGGTCGTAGTCGATCACCGGATAGCGTTCGGCATCGACGCCGATCACCCCGTCTGGGCAGAAAGTGCCGCAGACCCAGGTGCAGCGATGGCACTTCTCCAGGTCGATCACCGGCCGCATGGTGCGCCACAGACCGGTGCGCACCTCCACGCTGGTGGCGCCGGCATGTATGGTGGGTGCGGCCAGGCCGACGCCGTCGGCCGGCAGGTCGATCCAGTCGGGGGCGTCGTAACCGTCGGCGGCAACGGCGCCGCTCTCGCCGACCCGGCCGGCCGCCACCGCCAGGGCGTCGAAACCGGCCAATGCGCCCGCCCGGTTGGCGGCGATGGTATCCGCCGGATAGAGGGCCAACTCCTCGTCCACCGCCCGGATCAGCGCCTCTCGCTCGATCGCCCCGGTCAGCCGCGCCGCCGCCCCGGCGCAGAGCGCCGACAGCAGGGCCGGGTCGCGTTCGCTACCGCCGGGCGGCGGCAGGGTCAGGACGGTCCCCGTAGTATTCAGACGTTGTTGCCAATCGTCGGCCGGAACCGTCGTCACCAGCAGCAGCACGCTATCTGCGTGCAGGCCGGCCAGCACGCCGGCGCCGGGGATCGCCACCAAGGTATCGTCGGCCACCACCACCAGGTCCGGCCGATCGATATTGCCGCGCTCCAGGATCGCCGCCCGGCCGGCCCGGACGAAGGCGAAGATCGGGGCGCCGCGCCGCTCGGCACCGTAGCGCGGTGCGTCCTGCACCTCGAAACCCGAAAGGAAGAAGGCGCTGCCGAGAATGCGGCTGGCCGTCTTCATGCCCTGGCCGCCACGGCCGTGAAAGCGAATGCGATACATGGGTCTCTCTTCCCTCTCGCACCCCCCTTTTTCCGTTGCCGTGGTCAGAAGATTGACCAGCGGCGCGTCTCCATGGCCCGGCGCAGCCGTTCCTCGGCCAGCCGGAAAGCCGCCGCCCGGGGCGTTGTGCCCTCATCGCGGCTGCGTTGCAGCACCTCCTCGGTATTGCGGCGGATCTTCTCTGCGATGGCGGCGAAGGCGGCCGCCTCGCCGGCGCCGGCATACTCCATGGCGGCGCAGATCACGCCGCCGGCGTTGGCGATGAAATCCGGCAGGCAGAGGATGCCGCGTGCGTGCAGGCTCTGCTCGGCCTCCGTGGTGATCGGGATGTTGGCCCCCTGGGGCACCAGTTTGGTTCGCAGCCTATCGACGTTGCCCATATCGATGACGTCGGGGCGGGCGGCCGGGACCCAGATCTCGCAGTCGACGTCGATCACCGCATCCCGATCCAGGGCCTCCCCGCCGGGAAAATCCGCGACCGCCTGACCCTGGCGTTTGGCATCCCCCAGGGCAGCCACGTCCAGGCCGCCGTCGTTCAACACGGCACCATTGGAATCCGAGGCGGCGATCACCACCGCCCCCCGTTCGGCCAGGAAGCGGGCTGTGTGCATGCCGACGGCGCCGAAGCCCTGGATCACCACCCGGGCGCCGGCCAGCTCGAAATCCGTTGCCGGCATCGCCGCCTCGATCGCCTGCATCAGGCCGAAGCCGGTGGCACCCAGTTCGTCCAGGGGGATGCCGCCGACCTCGCGCGGCAGGCCGACGGACCGGCCGATCTCGTCCTTGACCCAGGCCATGGCCCCTTCGTCGGTTCCCATGTCGGGGCCGAATATGTAGTCCTCGACATCGCCCAGGGCGCAGGCGAAGGCACGGATCAGTTCTTCCTTGTTTTCCCGCGGCTGCTTGGGATCGCCGCGCAGCACCGATTTGCCGCCGCCATGGGGCAGGCCGGCGGCGGCGTTCTTCAGGCTCATCGCCCGGGCCAGGCGGAAACACTCGGCGACGGTGACGTCCTCGGCCATGCGCAGCCCGCCGATCGACGGCCCGGCGGCGACGTTGTCGACCACCAGCGCCCCTTGCAGCCCCAGGCTCGGCTGGTGCACGTGGATCACCCGCTTGGGTCCAAGGTCATCCTCGAATCCGAGCCATCCGGTCATCGCCTCACCCCCGGGTCCGTGCGACCAGCGCTTCATCAGCCAAGCCTAATTATAACCATGGACGCCGGCCTTGCCCAAAATCAATGCCCGAATCCGGGGGGCATTGGCAGCCGTCGCGGTTTTGGGCGATATTGACGCCATGGGCAGCGAGGAATCCGACCTTCGTATCGAGCGCCGGGACGGGGTACTGTACGTCACCATCGACCGGCCGGAGAAGCGCAACGCCTTGAGCCGGGCGGTGCTGGACGAGTTGCGCCGGGCCTTCGGGGCCGAAGCCGGGGACGAGGGCCTGACGGCGGCGGTGTTGCGCGGCGCCGGTGAACGCAGTTTCGCCGCCGGCGGCGACCTGCGCGATCTGGCCAGCGTGCGCAGCCTGGCCGAGGCGACGGAGATGGCCGAGCAGGCCAAGGCGGCGCTGGAGGCGATCCGCCGTTTCCCGCTGCCGGTGGTGGCCGCCCTCAACGGCGATGCCCTTGGCGGCGGCGCCGAACTGGCCGCCGCCTGTGATTTCCGGGTGTTCGACCATCACGCCCGGATCGGCTTCGTGCAGGGGCGGCTGAATATCACCACCGCCTGGGGCGGCGGCATCGACCTGATCCAACTGGTCGGCCGGGCCCGCGCCCTGCGCCTGTTGACCCGCAGCGAACTGTTGGACGGCCCGGCGGCGCTGGAAATCGGCCTGGCCGATGCGGTGACGGCCGAGGACGGCGATCTGGACCAGACCCTGGCCGCCTTCCTGGAGCCGATGCGGGGCAAGGCACCGCAGGTGATGCGGGCCTTCAAGGCACTGACCCTGGAACAGCGCCAGGGCACCCCGCGCCCGGAACTGATGGCGCTGGAAACCCGGCTGTTCGCGGATGCCTGGGTGCATCCCGATCACTGGGCGGCGGCCGACGGCATATTGAACAAAGGGAGCTAGGCGATGAGCAGCGACAAGGCGGCGGTGCGCGGCGACCAAGGGAACCCCGAACCGGCCGGTCCGGCCATGCCGCCGACGGTGACGCCGTCGGGCATCGAGATCCCCGAGGTGGTGACCGCCGAGATGGCGCCCAACGATCCGGGCCTGCCGGGGGAATACCCCTTCACCCGGGGCATCTTCCCCAACGGCTTCCGCGGCCGGCTGTGGACGATCCGGCAATATTCCGGCTTCGGTTCGGCCGAGGAGACCAATCAGCGCTATCGCTTCCTCCTCGAGCGGGGGCAGACCGGCCTGTCGGTGGCCCTGGATCTGCCGACCCAGTGCGGCTACGACCCGATCGACCCGATGGCCCGCTCCGAGGTCGGCAAGGTCGGGGTTTCGATCGCCAGCCTGGCGGACATGGAACTGCTGTTCGACGGCATCGATCTGGGCGGCATCTCGACCTCGTTCACCATCAACGGCACGGCGCCGATGATCTATGCCATGTACCTGGCCGTCGCCGACAAGATGGGCGTGCCGCGCGACAGGCTGACCGGCACCATCCAGAACGACATCCTGAAGGAGTACGTGGCGCGGGGCACCTGGATCTTTCCGGTGCGGCCGTCGCTGCGGCTGATCGCCGACTCGATCCTGTTCTCCAACCAGGAGACGCCGCGTTTCAACCCGATCTCGATCGCCGGCGCCCACGTCCGCGACGCCGGTTCGACGGCGGTCGAGGAAATGGGCTTCACCCTGGCCAACGGCTTGGCCTATGTGGACGAGATGCTGCGCCGGGGCGGCGACGTCAACCATTTCGCCAAACGCCTCAGCTTCTTCTTCTACGTGCACATGGATTTCTTCGAGGAGGTCTGCAAGTTCCGGGCCGGCCGCCGGGTTTGGGCCCGGCTGTTGAAGGAACGCTACGGCGTCACCGACCCAAAGGCGTTGATGTTCCGCTTCGGCGTGGTCTGCGGCGGCTCGTCGCTGACCGCCGCCCAGCCCTACAACAACATCGTCCGGGTCGGCATCGAGAACATGGCGGCGGTGCTGGGCGGGGCGCAGTCGATCTTCACCTGCGCCTATGACGAGGCCTTCCAGATCCCCACCGAATTCTCGGCCGAGACGGCCCTGCGCACCCAGCAGGTGGTGGCCTACGAATCCGGCATCTCCAAGACCGTCGATCCCCTGGGCGGCAGCTACTACGTCGAATACCTGACCGACCAAATGGATCAGGAGATCACCCGGGTGATCGAGGAGATCGAGGAATATGGCGGCGCCGTCAAGGCGATCGAGGACGGCTATCTGCAGATGCGCATCGCCCAGCGGGCCCTGGAGCGCAAGACCCAGGTGGATGCCGGCGAACGGGTGGTGGTGGGGCAGAACCACTTCCGCCGGGACGACGAGCAGGCCAACGATTTCGGCGAGGTCTTCCGCCTGGATGCCGAGGCCGCCCGGCGCACCGTCGAACGCTTCGAGAAGGTGCGAGACGAACGCGACGGCGCGGCGGCCGAGGCGGCCTTGCAACGCCTGTCGGCGGCGGCGGTAGAGGACGACGAGAACCTGATCCCCCACATGGTCGACTGCTGCCATGCCTACGTCACCATCGGCGAGATGGTGACGGCGCTGAAGGATCATTGGGGCGAGTTCCAGGAACCGGTGGGCCTGTAGGGGACAGCGGCAGGATGTCTTTGCAAGGCAAGCGTATCCTGATCGCCAAACCGGGGCTGGACGGTCACGACGTCGGCGCCAAGGTGATCGCCCTGGCGCTGCGCGATGCCGGCGCGGAGGTGATCTATACCGGCCTGCGCAAGGCGCCCGACTACATCGCCAACGTCGCCGTGCAGGAGGACGTCGACGCGGTCGGCCTGTCGATCCTCTCGGGCAGTCATCTCGAACTGGTGCAACAGACCGCCGAGCAACTGGCCGAACTGGACGGCGGCCAGATCCCGCTGTTCGTCGGCGGCACCATCCCGGCCGAGGACCACCCGGCCCTGGAAGCCGCCGGCGCCCGCGGCATCTTCACCGCCGAGATGACCATCGACGACGTCCTGGCCGCCATCGATGCGGTGTTGGGTAACTAGGGGGCAATCAAGGCCAATTAAGGGGACACCATTTTCGTTGCCCGCCGGAATGAGCCCAGTGCGGAGAGATGCGTATGGTGTCCCCTTAATTGGCCTTGATTGCCTTGCGGCTCCGACAATTTGGGTATCCCGGCGATGAGCTCCTCCTCCGACGACACCATCAACCTGGCCTACGACGGCGATGCCGCCACGGTGCATCCCGAGCTCAGCGCCCATTCGCGCAAGATGGCGCAACGGGTCTACCAGGTGGCCGAGCGGGTCTACCTGGCGGTGGGCTACGGCATTGCCAACTGCACCATGATCGAAGGCGACGACGGCGTGGTCATCGTCGACGTGATGGAAAGCATCGCCGCCGGCGAAGCGGCCCTGGCGGCGCTGCGCCGCTATTGCGACAAGCCGATCAAGGCGGTGATCCTGACCCATGACCATGGCGACCATATCTTCGGCATGCACGCCTTCGTCTCGCCGGAAGAGGTGGCGGCGGGGCAAGTGGAGATCTACGCCCACGAGACCCTGATGGACGCCGTCCTGGGCAATGTTAGCGTCGTCCGCCGGGCGATCGCCGACCGGGTCGCCTACAGCGTCGGCCGCTACCTGGAAAAAGGCCCGAAGGGCCACGTCAATGCCGGCATCGGGCCGGATTTCCGTTGGGGCCCGGTCTCGCTGATCGCCCCGACCACCACTTTCCGCGACAGCCTGGACATCGAGGTCGCCGGCCTGCGCCTGCATCTGGTCCACGCACCCAGCGAAACCGACAACGAATTGGTGGTCTGGCTGCCGGACCTGAAAGTGTTGCAGAGCGCCGAGGTGATCCAGGGCGAATGCTTCCCCAACCTGCACACCATTCGCGGCACCCCCTATCGCGATCCGGTGAATTGGTACAAATCCATCGACATGATGCGCGGCTTCGGGGCCGAACATCTGGTGCCGACCCATGGCCGACCGGTCAGCGGCAAGGCCGCCGTTGACGAGTTGTTGACCGCCTATCGGGATGCCATCCAGTACACCCACGATCAGGCGGTGCGGTACATCAACAAGGGCTATACGCCGGACGAGCTGGCTGAGAGGCTGCCGGGCCTGCCGGCGCATCTGGCCGGCCACCCCTGGCTGGGGGAATTCTACGGCACCGTGAAGCATTCGGTGCGGCAGATCTTCGGCGGCTATCTCGGCTGGTTCGAGGGCGACCCGACTTTTCTCGACCCGCTGCCCCGTGGCGAGGCGGCCCGGCGCCAGGTGGCGATGATGGGCGGGCGCGAGGCGGTGCTGGCCGCCGCTCGGGAGGCCCTGGCGGCGGACGACCATCAGTGGGCGGCGCAATTGTTGACCCACCTGACCCGCCTTGACGAGGACGATATGGAAGCCCGCCAGCTCAAGGCTGGGGCCTTGCGGGCCCTGGGCTATGCCACCAGGAACATCAACTGGCGGGATTGGTACCTGACCTCGGCCATGGAACTGGACGACAGCCTACCCGAGGCCGCCCGCCAGGCCGGCGGCTTTTCGCCGGCGGTGATCGCCGCCCTGCCGACCGCCCGCATCGTCGAGACGGCCTCGGTCCGCCTCCGCGCCGAGGATTGCTTCGATGCGCGCTATTGCCTGGCCATCGAGGTCAGCGACACCTACGAGAGCATGGGCCTGGAAGTCCGCCGGGGCGTCGCCCAGTTCCACCCGCGACGGCCGGATCGGGCCGACGGCACCCTGACGGGGACGAAGATGACCATCATGGGCCTGTTCGCGCAGATGCTGAGCCTCGAGGAAGCGCTGGACGGCGGCGATGCCAGCCTGTTGGGCGAACGCGAGGAACTGGCGCGTTTCCTCGGCTATTTCGAGCCGCCCATGGGTGCCCGCATGCGCTTGACTTTGCGTTGAGGGATGGGCGATGCAGGTGCCGCCGGCGCGCGGCATGACCCATCACGAGGTTCGAACGGGAGTAGGGACGCGGTCATGGATTGGATTCTGGGCGATCTGTTGGACCGGGTCGGCGACATCGTCACGCCGGAGGCGCCGGCTACCATCCATGGCGATCGGATCATTTCCTGGCGGGACTTCACCCACCGCAGCAACAGCCTGGCCCGCGCCTTCCTGGCCGCCGGCGCGACCGCCGACGACAAGGTCGCCTTCTACATGCGCAACCGCCCGGAATACAGCGAATGCTTCGCCGCCTGCGTCAAGGCGCGGCTGATCCACGTCAACGTCAACTACCGCTACCTGCGGGATGAACTGCACTACATCTTCGACAATGCCGACGCCGTCATCGTCGTCTATGCGGCCGAGTTCCGCGACAACATCCGGGCCCTGAAACCGCAATTGCCCAAGGTCCGGCTGTTCGTCGAGATCACCGACGGCGGCGAATGCCCGGACTTCGCCGAAAGCTACGAAACCCTGGCCAACGGTCGCGACGGCGCACCGCTGGGCATCGAACGCTCGGTGGCGGACGGCCTGTTCATCTATACCGGCGGCACCACCGGCATGCCGAAGGGGGTGATGTGGCGGGCCGGCGATTTCTATCAGGGCCTGCTCGACGTCGGCAAAACCATCCGGCCGGTGCCTGAAACGCCGGAGGAGCTTTATGCCCTGATCGCCGAGAGCGGCCGCGGCATGGTATCGATGCCGACCTGTCCGTTGATGCACGGCACCGGCTTCGCCCTGATGCTGGGCAGCCTGATGTCGGCCGGAGCGGTGCTGACCCTGGCCTCGCCGTCGTTCGACGCCGAGGAGGCCTGGGCGGCGGCGGCGCGGCATCGGGCCGAGCGGATGAATATCGTCGGCGACGCCTTCGCCCGACCCCTGGTGCAGGCCCTGGACGCGGCACCCGGGCGCCATGACCTGTCGGCCCTGACCTCGATCTCCTCCTCCGGCGTCATGTGGAGCCTGGAGATCAAGCAGGGCCTGCTGCGCCATCTGCCCCATCTGGCCCTGATCGACAGCTTCGGGGCCACCGAGGCGCTGGGCTTCGGCGGCTCGGTCATGACCAAGGACGGCGTCGTCGCCACCGGCAAGTTCACGGTCAGCGAGACCTCCCGGGTGCTGGACGACGACGGCCGCGACGTCGAACCTGGCAGCGGCCAGTCGGGCTGGCTGGCCGGCGCCGGCCGCCTGCCCCAGGGCTATTACAAGGACCGGGAGAAGACGGACCAGGTCTTCCGCACCTACGACGGCGTGCGTTACGCCATCCCCGGCGACCGCTGCCTGGTCGACGCCGACGGCGCCATGATCCTGCTGGGCCGGGGCAGCATCTGCATCAACTCGGGCGGCGAGAAGATCTTTCCGGAAGAGGTCGAGGAGGCCCTGAAGACCCACGCCGATATCGCCGACGCCCTGGTGGTCGGACTGCCCGACACGCGTTGGGGTCAGGCGGTGACCGCCGTCGTTGCCTTGCGCGATGGCGAGCCCCTGGATGAAGCCGCCCTGCGCCGGTGGGTGCACGACCGCCTGGCCGGCTACAAGGTGCCGAAACGGGTGCTGGCGGCACCCCGCCCGATGCGCGCCGACAACGGCAAGGCCGACTACCAGGCGGCCCGTGCCTTCGCCGCCGAGGCCCTGGGCATCACCCTGTCGTGACGGCCGGCCGTCTTGACAGGTCCGGCCGGCCGATGATTGTTATTCGGTATCGACCAGCTACATACGATCGAGTGGCAAGGGAGTAGAGCCATGGCCGAAAGACTGGCTGCCGGGCAGCCATTCCCGACGACGGCCATCAACCTCTCGGACGGTGGCGCCATGACGCTGCCGGACGACATGGCGGATGGCTACAAGATGATCATCTTCTATCGGGGGTCCTGGTGACCTTACTGTCGACGTCAGTTGGGCGGCTTCAGTGAGCTATTGGACGATCTGAAAGCGAACAACATCACGGTTGTCGCGGCCAGTTCCGACCCGCAAGACAAGGCGGCGGAAATGGCCGGAAACGTCGGCTTCCCCGTCGGCTACGGGGTCGACAAGGACACCGCCGACAGCCTCGGCGGCTTTTGGGAGCCGCGGCGGAACTTCGCCCAGCCCTCGGAGTTCCTGGTCACCCCCTCGGGCAAGATCGCCCAGGTCTCTTACAGCGACGGCCCGTTGGCGAGAACCGAGGCCGGCGACGTGATCAAGGTGGTGACCTTCCTGGAAAGCCAGAAGAAGAAATAGCCCGGCATCGCGCGGGATCGACCTATGAAGACCATCGGCCTGATCGGCGGCATGAGCTGGGAAAGCACCGTCACCTACTACCAGCTCCTCAACCGCATGGCGCGCGAGGCGCTGGGCGGGCTGCATTCGGCCCAATTGATCATGTGGTCCTTCGATTTCGCGGACATCGAGGAACTGCAAGCCTCCGGCGATTGGGCCGGGGCCACCGACCGAATGGTCGCGGCCGCGCGGAGCGTCGAGCGGGGCGGTGCCGATTGCCTGATCATCTGCACCAACACCATGCACAAGATGGCCGAGGCGGTGCAGGACGCGGTGGCCATCCCGCTGATCCATATCGCCGATGCCACGGCGGCGGCGATCAAGGCGACGGCGGTGACCAGCCCGCTGCTGCTGGCCACCCGCTACACCATGGAACAGGATTTCTACAAGGGTCGGCTGGCGGCCGGGCACGGCATCGACGTGCGCATCCCCGACGAGGCCGGCCGGACCATTGTTCACGACATCATCTATGACGAGCTCTGCCAGGGCGCCGTGCTGCCCGGCTCGAAAGAGAAGTACCGGGAGGTGGTCGGCCGGGCGCAGGCGGCCGGCGCCGACGGCGTGATCTTCGGCTGCACCGAAGTGGGGCTGCTGGTCTCGCAATCCGACTTCGAAATACCGACCTTCGACACCACTACCCTGCACGCCCGTGCCGCCATGGATTTCGCCCTGGCCGATTGAGCGCGGCCGGGACGATCAAACCGTTAGGTCCGGCACTCGGCGTCCGGTGCGTCCTGGATGTCGACCATGTGAGCCTGCAAGTCCGACAGCGAGCAGCCGTCGCGACCCCTGGTACTGCTGCCGCACGGCCAGCTGAGCTGGCCGCACAGGGTCTCGCCGGCGATGCCAAGGTGGTTTTGCACCGCGTGGCGGAAGAAACCCTCCATGCTCCAGGCCCGCTTCTCGCCCAGCCGCCAGACCACGTGGTTCAGTTCGTGGATCGTGACCGCGGTGGCCTCCAACAGGGCGCCGTAACGGTTGGCCCAGCCATAGTTGCCGTGATCGCCGTTGTAGATATCACGGCAGCAGGTCAGATAGTCGGCGTTGAAGACGATCGTGCCGCTGCCGAGCGCGTCCGGCCAGGCATGGGCCAGCCAGCTCGCGGACGTGCTGACCACCTTCACCTTCGGCTTGATGGTGCCGTTGAAATGCTTCTTGAATGAGTTGCCCGAGTTACTGCGGCCGGCGAAGTAGTCGTCGATCACCCAGGCGAAGAAGTTGAGCTGAAAGAAGGCGTCGTCGATGAATTCCTTGCAACCCTCCTCCAGGTCGGTCGGGAACTTGCAATAGTCCCATTCCTGCCAAGCCATCCCAGCCTCCTATTTCCGCTTGCCGCGGCGGGTGCCCTTGAGGGCCCGGGCCGCGCGGCGGCGCTGTTCGAGCACGGCAAACAACGCGGCCACCCCGACCGGCGCCTTGACGCTTCGCCGGCCCCGGCGCTTCGCCAGGGCGGGCAGCTTGCCGTCCGCCCGCAGCGCCGACACCGAATGTCGGATGCCGGCCTTTTTCGGAACGCTCTTCAGAACCTCGAATTTGCCGGCCCGGCGGCGTCGTTTCGCCGGCGCCCGGCGGCGTGCGGTCGTGCGTCTCGCCATTTCCCCCTCCCTGTTTGAGAATCCAAGTCTAGCCGAGCGTGGATGCCGAGTAATCAGGAATATTGACGGCCGGGCCTCGGGCTGGTGCGAGCCGAAGGAAACGGTCTAGACTTCCCAGGCGGCGCAGGGGAACGGCCGGCCGCCGTCGGCGGCGCCAATGGGGAGGGTTCCAATGACCCGGCCGACAGCCACGGCCATCGAGGGCTCCTGTGTCTGGACCGGGGCGGCGCTGGCCGACGATCCGCGCTGGCGGTTCGCCTTGTCGGCCGACGACATCGCGGAACTGGACGCCGCCCTGGCGGCGGTGAGGCAACGCGGTCTGCCCTGGCGCGAGATGGTAAGGGCGGATTTTCCGCTCGATCGGTTGGCCGCGAAGCTGGCGGCGCTGGCGGAGGAGCTGGAGGACGGCGCCGGCCTGGCCCTGCTGTCCGGCCTGCCCGTGGATCGCTATGGCGACGGCCTCCGCCATCTCTGGTACGGCATCGGCCTGCACCTCGGCACCCCGGTGTACCAGGATTGCGACGGCCTGTTGATGCGCGACATCCGGGACGAGGACCAGGATACCGATGCCCTGCTCGGCCACCAACTGACGGCGCGGGACGGCGGCACTTTCCAATCCTCCAAGGCCCGCACCCTGTCCAACGGCCAGCTCCGTTTCCACACCGATCGCTGCGACGTGGTCGCCCTGCTCTGCCTGCGCCAGGCGGCGGCGGGCGGGATCAGCCGGGTCGCCTCTTCCGTGACCGTGCACAACGCCATGCTGGCCCGCCACCCGGAGCTGGCCGGGCTGCTGTACCAGCCGATCCACCGCTCGCGCCTGGGCGAGGAGCGGGGCGGCGAGAAGCTGCACTACCCGCTGCCGGTGTTCGGCCGACGGGACGGCCGCTTCACCTCGCACTATTCCCGCACCTATGTGGAGGCGGCCCAGGAGATGCCCGGCGTGCCGCGGATGTCGGATGAACAATGGCGGGGGCTGGACTGCCTGCACGACCTGGCCGACGAAGCCTGCCTGGAATTCCGCCTCCGCCCCGGTGACATGCAGTTCGTCAACAACCACGTGATCTATCACGCCCGCACCGCCTACCGGGACGCCGCCGAGGCCGGCGGCCGGCTGCTGCACCGGCTGTGGCTGTCGATGCCCAACAGCCGGGCCCTGCCGCCGGATCAGGCGGTGCTATGGGGCAACGTCGGGGCCGGCCAATTGCGCGGCGGCATCGGCCAGGACTGACCTGACCCAGGCAATAGAGCTGCCGACAGAGACAACACAATTAGGTTGTATTAATATCTCTCATCTGCCAGCGCCGCTGGCCGGCGTCTAAACCTATTGCTATGCTCACAAGGAAACGATGATCGACGATCATAGTCAGGCAATAGCGGAAGTTTGTGAAGCGTTGACGCGAGGCGAAGCGGACGACGCGTCGCGAGTGGCGCGGCAGAAATACCCGTTTTTACCGTCACAGTCTGAGAAACGGCGCTACACCGAAAGACAAATGACTCGACTGTTTTTCCGAGATGGTTTCGTAGATCGCTACTCCGGCAAGAGGCTCGTTTTTCCAGGGACGCTTCGATTGCTCTCGAAGTTGCTGCCTAGTGAATTTCCGGCGCATCGGAATTGGAAGATGAGCGAAACCCACATCATGTTCTGGGAGTTATTTCCAACTGTCGACCACGTCGTACCTGTCGCAAGAGGCGGGAGCGACCACGCGGACAATTGGGTAACAGCATCGATGCTACGCAACAGTGCAAAATCCAATTGGACACTCGAGGAACTCGAATGGAAACTCGTTCCTCCAGGCGACGCGCGCGAATGGGATGGCCTGACCTCATGGTATCTGGGCCACATCGGCAACTACCCGGAATTGAGTGATGACGCGTACCTAAGGCGTTGGCGCCTGGCAGCCGCCGATGTTGTGCGCGAATTGCAATCCAATTCCTGAGCACGTGGAGGCGGAGAACAGCTTCAAGACCTGGCTGGGTAGGTGACGGCAACGATTAATCCAGGTGCCGAAGGTACTGGCCGGCGAAGTCGAAGCCGACCTCGTCGGCGTAGGCCGCCATCAGGCGTTGGCTGATCGGGCCCGGCTGGGCCAGGGGGCGGCCGTTGAAGCGGCTGATCGGGCACAGGCAGAGCGAGGTCGAGGTGATGAAGGCCTCGTCCGCCGTGGCGGCATCGTAGGGCGAGAGGTCGTCCTCGCGGCAGGGCAGATCGAGTCGGCCGCACAACTCCATCACCACGGCGCGGCTGACGCCGGCCAGGACGTATTGCGACTTCGGCGTCAGCACGGCGCCGTCGCGGACCAGGAAGATGTTGCTGCCGCTGCCCTCGCAGAGGAAGCCGCGATGGTCGAGCAGCACCGGCCAGGCGCCGGGGGCGCTGTCCTGGGTCTCCAGGCCGGCGACGATCATGTTCAGGTAGTTCTGCGTCTTGGCGGCGGGGCTGAGGGACTCAGGGGGAGTGCGCCGGGTGGCCGGCACTACCACCTCGATGCCGTCGCGGAACAGCGCCGCCCGGGCCGCGAGCGGCAACGGCACGCAGGTGACGATCACCGTCGGGCCGGCATCGCCGCCGGGGCCGTCGGGATAGTTCGGGCCGCGGGTCACCCGCTGGAAGATCCAGTAGTCCTCGTCCGGGCCGAGCAGGTGTCGGTTGCGGGCCACAACCTCTTGGGAAATGGCCACGAAATCCTCCGGCCCCAGGCCGGGGTCGATGCGCAGGTAGCGCAGGGACCGGAACAGCCGCTCGATGTGCTGGTCCAGGCGATAGGGTTCGCCCCGGAAGGTGCGGGCGGTGTCGAAGGCGGCGTCGCCGAAGATGAAGCCGCGATCGGTGATCGGCACCGTGGCCCGGGATTCCGGCACGTAGTCGCCGTTCAGGTAGACCACCCGCTCGTTGGCCAGGGCATCGCCGGGGGTGTTCATGGCGCCCCCCGGTCCGTGTTGGCGAATGCTTCCAGGCCGCCCGTGAACTCCGCCTGGGCGAAGATCTCCGGCAACAGCCCCTTCAGCCAGTCGCGGTCGACCGCGACGCCGTTGGCCCGCAAATAGCTCTCGCCCTCGTCCAGCACCAGATCCCAATCGTCCCGCATGCGGTAGCGCTTGGAGATGTCGTCGTGGGGCTGCTGGCCCAGGGCCTGGACCAGCAGATCGGTCCAGTTCAGCACCTCGAAATCCCCCCGCGCCTCGGTGGCCGCCAGTTGCGCGTGGCAGCCGTGGTACAGGGTGACCAGGACGTCGACGTCGTCGGCCGCCGCCCGTTCCAGCAGGGCGGCCCGCCGCTCCGCTTTCAACGCCGGCGACCGGTCGGCGCCCGAACCGCCGCAGGTATAGCCGGGCTCGGCCATCATCTCGACCAGGGTCAGACCGGGGATTGCCCGCAGCAGGCCGGCGACGTTGTCGCCGATCCCGGCCATGCCGTCATGCACGTGCAACAACGCCCGCCGTTCGATCGGCTGGAGGAATTTCCGGGCCAACTCGGCCGAGCGCTCGGCCAGGAGGTCGGTGATGTGGTCGAAGGCGAAGCTGGTGGCGCGGAATTCCTGCAAGGTCTCGCCCAGATGCAGCAGGCAGGACGGGCACCAGCTCAACACCCGCTCCGGCCGTTGGTCGGCGAAGCGGTCCAGGGTGCCGTCGACCACCCGCTCGCCCTGGGCCATGTCACCCTGCCATTTGGCGTGGATGATGCCGCAACAGGCGCCGGGGCCGCCCAGCACCTGATAGTCGACCTCCAGGGCGTCCAGGATGACCATGGCGTTGAACAGCAGGTGCGGCGTGCGGATCGGGTTGCAGCCGAGATAGAACACCACCGGCGCCGGCCGGGCCCTGGGGACGCGCAACAGCCGGCCGTATTCCTCGGGCGCCAGTTGCATCGCCGCCATGATACGGATGGCCCGCGACATCTTGCGGAACAGTTGCGGCGTGGCGCTGCCCTGGCGGGCCTCCGCCGTCTGGGCCAGCATCACCAGGCGGCGCGGGTTGACGGCTTCCGGGCAGGCCGGAATGCAGATGCCGCAGCCGTTGCACTGGTCGCTCCAGGCCCGGGCCGCCGGCTCCATCGGCCCACCGTCCTTGAGCAGCGACAGCAGGCCGCCGATCACCGCCGGTCCGTCCTCCGGCGCGGTGCCGGTGAACGGGGTGACGGGACAGACCTCGACGCATTTGCCGCAGGCGGTGCAGGCCGCCGCCAGCTTGCCGGTTTCAATGGTCAGGTAGTCGTCCAGGTGTTGTTTCTGCAATGCCATGGCCCGCATCTTCCGGGCCGGGCGCCGGGCCGTCAAGCAGGGCTCGCCGGGCCAGGTAGAGCAGCAACGCCGTCAATACCAGCGGCGACAGCGGCGCGCCCAGGGCGTTGAAGAGCATGGCCGCGATAGGCAGGGTCCAGGCGACGGCGGCGGTCAGCATCTCCCCCCGTCGCCAGCCGTCCGCGACCGCCAGCGTCGTCAGGCAGCCGAGCGCCACCGTGGCATAGGCCAGATCGTGGCTGGCGGCCAGCGGGCTGGCCACCAGGGCGGCGACCAGCAACACCGAGACCCGCAGCCGCCAATCCGCCCGGCCGCGGAACACCCGGTAAACCAGGATCGCGGCGGCCATGGCGATCATGGCCTGGACGGCCAGGCCGAGCCCGGGCGGCAGGCCGAGCAGCCGCCCGGCCATGAGGTAGCTGGTCGCCAGCGACGGCTCCGGCCCGCCGGCCTCGGCCAACAGGCCGAGTTGCCGGGGCAGGGTGGTGTCCAGGTAACGCTGCCAGGCCTCGATGCCGAACAGGCCGATGCTGGTACCGATCACCGCCATGGCGCCGACGGCGGTGGCGGCGATGGTCAACCAGTGGCGGCCGGCCACCAGGGCCACCGGGATCAGCGGCACCAGGTACGGCTCGAAGCTGAGCAGGCCGAACAGCAAACCGGCCACGATCGGCCGTGGCCGCAGCAGGGCGAAGCCGGCCAGGCACAGGGCGGCGGTGAAGAAGCCGTTCTGGCCCAGCAAGAGGTTGGCAAAGGTGGATGGTGCCGCCAGCAGTGCCAACAGCAACGGCCAGGACGGCCAGAATTGGCGCGCCGCCGCCAGGAACAACAGCAGGCCGGCCGCCGACCAGACCAGGAAGGCGCCCGCGTAGCGCAGGTTGGTCAGATGCAAAGTCAGGAGCAGGGCGTGCGGCGGCCCGGACCAGACCGCCGCGGGCGAGGCCGGGCCCATGATCCGCCGCCCGGCCGCCTGGAAACGCTCGGCATCGAAGATCTCCAGGCCGCGCTGCCGCTCGATCAGCCAGGAGGCGGTCCAGATATTGATGAAATCGCGGCCGATGCGGTGTTTCAGGCCGTCGCGGTTGTCTTGCCAAAGCGAAAGATAGGCAACGGACAGCACCAGGCAGGCGACGGCCACGCCGACCATGAAGGCGACGGCCCGGCCGCGCCGTCGGGCCGCGGCCGGGCCGTCAATCGACGCGATGGGCGCGGACGAAATCATCGTCGATGGTCAGGCCCAGGCCGGGCCGGTCCGGCACCGCGATGCGGCCGTCCCGGACCTCGAACGTCTCGGCCACCAGATCATGCATCAGCGGATTATGGCCCAGGGAATACTCGACGATGAAGGCGGCCGGCGCGACGGCGCAGATCTGCAAACCGGCGGCGAACATCACCGCGCCGCCCCACATGTGCGGCGCCAGGCGAAGCTGATGGCCGGCCGCCAGGGCGGCGATGCGCATCGCCTCGGTGATGCCGCCGCAGATCGCCAGATCGGGTTGCAGGATATCGACCGCCCGGGCCGCCGCCAGATCGCGGAAATCGAACCGGGTGAACAGGCTTTCGCCGGCGGCGATGGGGATATCGGTGGCGGCGCGGACCTCGGCGCAGCCGGCGATGTCGTCGGCGCTCACCGGCTCCTCCAGCCAGGCCAGGTCGCAATCGGCGACCAGGCGGCAGAACCGCTTGGCCTCGGCCGTATCGAAGGTGCCATGGGCGTCGGTCATGATGGCGATGTCCTCGCCCAGGGCCCGGCGCGCCGCCGCCACCCGCCGGGCCGAGGCGCGGGCCTCGCCGTCGGCCGCGCCGACCCGCATCTTCACGGCGGCGAAGCCGCCGGCCTCGACATAGCCCAGCAACTGCTCGCCGATGCTCTCGGCCGGCGCCCAGCCGCCCGAGGCATAGGCCGCCAGGTCGTCGCGGCAGCGGCCGCCGAGGAGCTGCCAGACCGGTACGCCCAGCGATTGCCCCAGGATATCCCAAAGGGCGATATCGATGCCGCTGATCGCCGAAACGGTCAGGCCGCGCCGGCCCAGGATGGGGAAATCATGGCCGCGCTCGATAGCGAAATGGGCCCGCGAGCCGTTGTACATCTCCTCCCAATGGCCGGCGATGCGGCGGGCGTCGCGGCCGATCAACTCTTCGCCCAGTTCGTCCTGGATCAGCGCCGCCAGGGCCCGGCCGTGGCCCAGGTTGCCGACCCCGGCCTTGGCCTCGCCATGGCCGACCAGGCCCGATTCGGTTTCGATCCGTACCAGCACCGTGTCGAACGAGCGCATACGCCCGAAATCACTGGTGTGCTGCCGCTGTTCCGGTATCGGCACCCGCAACCAGGTCGCCGTGATCGTCCTGATCTTCATTTCCGCCGTTTCCCGATGGCGCGCCGGCGCGCCGCCTGATCGCCGTCAGCTTAGCGGCAAATCCCCCGGCCCCCAAACCGGCCGGGCGGCCGACGGCATGGCTTGCCGTGGCCTCGGCGGCATGGCACAAGCTTGGCCACCGACCGTTGCCGGGGAAAGTAGATGATCGCCAAGTTGGTTCGCCGCCACGCCATCGTTCTGGCCGTCGCCGCCGGGTTCGCGCTTCCCGCCGCGCCGGCGCGGGCCGAGGAATTCCAGACCTGGCTGGCGGCCCTGCGGGCGGAAGCGTTGGATAGGGGCATTGCCGCCACCACCCTGGATCAGGCGCTCGACGGGGTGAAGCCGATCAAGCGGGTGATCGAACTGGACCGGCGGCAGCCGGAATTCACCCTGACCTTCGGCCAGTACCGGCAGCGGGTGGTGCCGCGATCGCGGATCGAGAAGGGCCGGCGGTTGCTGCGCCAGAACCGGGATTTGTTGGCGAAGATCGGCCGCCGGCACGGCGTGCAGCCGCGCTTCATCGTCGCCCTGTGGGGCATCGAGACCGATTTCGGCCGGGTCACCGGCGGCTTTCCGGTGATCGCCTCGCTGGCCACCCTGGCCCACGACGGCCGTCGCAGCGCCTATTTCCGCAAGGAATTGCTGAACGCCCTGCGCATCCTCGACGAAGGCCATATCACCGCCAAGGCGATGGTCGGCTCGTGGGCCGGCGCCATGGGCCAGTGCCAGTTCATGCCGTCCAGTTTCATCGCCCACGCCGTCGACCATGACGGCGACGGCCGCCGGGACATCTGGACCAGCCGGGGCGACGTCTTCGCCTCGGCCGCCAACTACCTCGGCAAGTCCGGCTGGCGGGCGGACCAGACCTGGGGCCGCGAGGTGCGCCTGCCGGCGGGTTTCGACCGCGCCCTCTCGGGCATCAAGGTGCGCAAGCCGATCGGCGAATGGCAGGCCCTGGGGGTGCGCCGGGCGGACGGCGGCGATCTGCCGAGCCGCCAGTTGCGGGCCTCGATCGTGCTGCCCGAGAAGGGCAAGATGACGCCCGCCTACATGGTTTACCGCAACTATCGCACCACCTTGTACTGGAACCGCTCGACCTATTTCGCTCTGGCCGTCGGGCTGCTCTCCGACGGTATCGGCGGCGGTGGTTGAGGAGCCTTGCCAGAATCGTCGCGGACCGGTACGTTACCAGATATTCGATAGCCGCAAAGGGTCGGTACTAGATGATGGGGTTGGGACGCCGTTGGCGCGGGTTGTCGATGGCCGCGTGCCTGCTACTGCTGGGTGCCTGCGCCGAGACCCAATTGGCCGTGCACGTGGCCAAGGAGATCCAGCGCCACTCCGGCCAGGGTCAAGGCCGCAGCGAGGGCACCTACAAGGTCGGCAAGCCCTATCAGGTCCAGGGTGTCTGGTACTACCC
>JASLMH010000087.1 GCA_030746635.1 Alphaproteobacteria bacterium
AGGCGGTTTCCTTTTCGGGATTGGGCAATTCGGTTTCGGCCAGCCGCTCGCGTACGCCCGGCGCCGTCATCACCGCATCCGACAGGACGATTTCACCGCCGCCTGATTCACCTTGCAGGCGGGCCGCGACGTTCACCGTGGAGCCGAAATAATCCAGCCGCTGATCCGTGTTCACCGCGATGCACGGACCCTGATGCAGGCCAAACTTGATGATCACGCCGCCGTCCGCGCGACCGGCGTTGAATTCGGTGATACCGGTCTGCGCCGCCAGCGCCGCCGCCACCGCCGCGTCGGCCTCGGTGAAGGCGGCCATCACCGCATCGCCCATGGTCTTGACCAGAACCCCGCCGCGCGCCTCGATCTGTGCCGTCAGATAGTCGAAATGATCGCGCACCAGGTTGTAAGCCGCGGCGTCGCCGATCGCCTCGTACATCGTGGTCGAACCCTTGAGGTCGGTGAACAGCAGCGCCACGCCGGCGATCGCCACGTCATCGCCGGGCCGCAACAGTTGCTCGGGGCAGTATTGCCGGAACGCCGCCATGGCGATGGCGCGATCGCCGGTCAGGGCATCCTGCCGCCAGGCCAGTTCCTCGATCACGAAGGTCAGGGTGCGGTCGCTACGATTGGACAACAGCACTGGGCCGTCCGGTGACGGCGCCCTCGCCTCGATGCGACCGTCGTGCGCCAACACCGAGGGGAAGCCTCTCTCGCCATCCCACTCGATATCCACCTGCGGTCCGGCCTGGGCCGTCCGCAGGCGGTAGCCGCCCGGCCGCAGGGGCGGGTCGACCAATAGATCCTCGCCCGCTTCGACATGGCGCTGCACCTTGATATGCGGCACCGACGCCGCGCCCATCATGCAGAAGTCGCCCTCCTGCAAGGGTCGCAACCAGGCTTCCGGTTGAAAGGTCAGTTCGACGTTGCGTGAAAAGTCCTGCTCGAAATCCACGTTGCAGGTGCTGCAATGGACCGACTTCGGCAGTTCCGCCAGATTGTCGGGCACGTCCTTGGCGTTGCGGCAGCGTGGGCACAGCACCTCCCAGCGCAGGCGCAACAGCCCCATCTGATGGGCGGCCAGGAATAGGGCCACGACCTTGTCGGGATCGGCGCGCCACTGACGCGCCAGGACCAGCGGTCGGACCCGCTGCAGCCAAACCTCGGGCGTCTCACGCAGATATTCGCTAAACCGTTCGGCCAGCTCAGGCTCGTCGATCCGTTCGGCGAGTCCGCCGACCAGCTCGTCCAACCGCCGCAGCGCCTCCGCCGGCGGTTTGGCCGTGCCGAAGCCGGTGGCCAGAAGGCCATCGGCCTCCCGGTCCCCTTCGCCATCCCACAGGTCCAATTCGGTACGAATCATGCGGTCGACCGATGTGACGACACGCTCTGCGAACTGGCGCATCATGCCTAGCCGTGCCCCGAGCCAGCCGACCGGACCGGCGGTCTCCATCTCGAGGCGCAGGTCGATCTCGAAGCCATCGTCGGTCGGCGCCATCTCGGCGATGAAATCCGCCCTCGTCATGAGGCCCTTGTACATGTGACGGGACTGACGGATGTAGCGCTGCTCCACCCATTCGCCCAGATCCTCGGTCCACTCCGCCATGAAGGGACCGAATTTGCCGCGCGACCGCGCCCGTCGCAGCACCGTGCCATCCGCTTGCAATTCGTCCTCGGCCTGATAACTGCCTTGGCCGTCGATTTCGGAAAGCAAACTGGTATCCGACAGCAGCGGCCACAATCGTGGCAGCGACGCCGCATAGCGAAGCTTGCGTTGCACCGCGACCATGACCATGTCCGACACCCCATTGATCCGCACCCGCGGCAATAATGGCCTCGCGGGAAAGCCTGATCAATGACCGCCCCTACTTTCGAATTGTCACAGGTTCTCCGCACCTAACCGCGGCGCCTATTGATGTAGATCAAAGCGTAACGCCTCTTGATCGGCACAATTCATGGGTCTAACTTTGTATCAGGGAAACCCATCATCTGGTGTCTGCTGTGACCAAGAAGCACGGCAATAGACGAGCAGAGAAGCCTGGGCGTGATAGCGCTTGCCCTTCGAAGCTCGATGCCGACGTCGAAAGCCGGTTTGAAATCGTCGCCCGCGAGGATTTCTCCGAGCTGACCTACCTCCTGGAGGTCGCCCATCCGATGATGGCCAGGGCCGCCAGGCCGGGCCAGTTCGTCATCGTCATCGCCCATGAACACGGCGAGCGCATTCCGCTGACCATCGCCGACTTCGATCGCGAGCGGGGCACCATCACCCTGGTCATCCAGGCCGCCGGCAAGACCACCAGGGAAATGCAGCGCGATTGTCAGGTCGGCAGCACGCTGTTCGGCATGGTCGGCCCCTTGGGCGAGCCCTCGCAACTCGGCGACGCCAAGAAGGTCGTTTGCGTCGGCGGCGGGCTGGGCGTGGCGCCGATCTTTCCCCAGGCCCGCGCCTTCAAGGAAAATGGCGCCTACGTGATCGGCGTCGTCGGCTTCCGCAGCAAGGAGTTGGTGTTCTGGGAGGACAAGTTCCGGAGCGTCTGCGATGAATTCATCATTTGCTCCGACGACGGCTCGGTCGGCATCAAGGGGCTGGTCACCGACGGCATCGAACTGGCGGCGGAAAACCATTCCGACATCGACGAAGTGATCGCCATCGGCCCGCCGATCATGATGAAGGCGGCGACGGAAACCACCCGTCCGCACAACATCAAGACCATGGTCAGCCTCAATCCGATCATGGTGGACGGCACCGGGATGTGCGGCGGCTGCCGGGTCCTGGTCGGCGGCGAAACGAAATTCGCCTGTGTCGATGGCCCCGATTTCGACGGCCACAAGGTCGATTTCGTCGATCTGATGAATCGGTTGAAGAGGTTCAACGAGGACGAAAAGCTGGCGCTTGAGCGATGGTCCGAGGGGACCGGACAGGCCTCGGCGGCAAAACCGGCGCCGCCTCCGCCCGTGGAGCAAGTGGAACGCGCGCCACGGGCGATGGACGGCGATATGGGGGTGCACTACGGAACCTTGCGTTCCGCATGGGACAATCAGGACACATAGCTCGATCGTGGCAAAGAAAACCATTCGGACGATACCGCAGGACCGCACGCCGATTCCGGTGCAGGAGCCGGCCGACCGGGTCGCCAATTTCGCCGAAGTGGCGCTTGGCTACCTCGAGGAACAGGCGCTGAACGAATGCGAGCGCTGCCTGCTCTGCCCGGAGCCGGCCTGCGTCAAGGGCTGCCCGGTGGGCATCGACATCCCCGGCTTCATCGAGCGGATGCTGGCCGGCGATTTCCGCGAGGCCTACGCCACCCTGAGCGACGACAACCTGCTGCCGGCGATCTGCGGTCGGGTCTGCCCTCAGGAAGATCAATGCGAAGGCGTCTGCCCCGTCGGCGACACCCTGGAACCGGTGGCCATCGGCCGTATCGAACGCTGGCTCGGCGACATGGCGATCGCGGAGGGCTGGACCGCCCAGCCCTATCTGGAGCCCAACGGCTTCCGGGTCGGCATCATCGGCTCCGGCCCCGCCGGCATGGCCGCCGCCGCCGATCTGGCCAAGGCGGGCTGCGAGGTCACGGTCTACGAGGCGCTGCACAGTCCGGGCGGCGTGCTGCGCTACGGCATCCCCGAATTCCGTCTGCCCAACGAAGTGATCGACGCCGAACTGGCGAACATCACCAAGCTGGGCGTGAAGATCGAATGCAACACCCTGGTGGGAAGGCTGTTCACCATCGAGCAGATGGTCGAGGAGATGGGCTTCGACGCCGTGTTCATCGGCACCGGCGCCGGCTCGCCGAAATTCATGGGCATTCCCGGCGAATCCCTCAACGGCGTGCTCTCGGCCAACGAATTGCTGACCCGCTGCAACCTGATGGGCGCCGGTGACTTCCCGAACAACGACACGCCGCTGCACCTGGGCAAGCAGGTGGCGATCATCGGCGCCGGCAACACGGCGATGGACGCCATGCGCGTGGCCCTGCGCCTCGGTGCCGACAAGGTTCATTGCGTCTATCGCCGGACCGAGGCGGAAAGCCCGGCCCGGCTGGAGGAAATCCATCACGCCCAGGAAGAAGGCATCGAATTCCATTGGCTGACCACGCCGGTCGAGATCCTGGACGACGGCGCCGGCAACGTCCGGGCCATGCGTTGCCTGCGCATGGAATTGGGCGAGCCGGACGACTCGGGCCGCCGCCGGCCGATCGCCATCGACGGCAGCGAGTACGAGTTCGAAGCCGACATGGTGGTCTACGCCATCGGCACCAATCCGAACCCGATCATCGGCCAGACCAGCAAGCTGAAACTCAACCAATGGGGCTACGTCGAAACCGACGACGACCTCGCCACCTCGATGGCCGGGGTGTACGCCGGCGGCGACATCGTCACCGGCGCGGCGACGGTGATCCTGGCCATGGGCGCCGGCCGCAAGGCGGCCCGCGGCATCAAGGCCTATCTCGGCATTCGTGACAGCAATGTGGCCTACCTTCCGGCCGGCGAAGACCGTGGTGACAGCCTGTTCGGCATCGACGCCGGCGAGCGGAATTTCACCCGGGTCCGCCTGGCTTGACGGTGCACCGCGCGGCGACGGCATGGCTCCCTATCGGATGACAACGGCACAAAATCGGACGCGAGAAGCATGGACACCACGACCAAACCGGATTTGATGCCAGGCACCGACGGCACCAAGGCGCCCGCGGCGGCCGACAAGACGGTGCAGACCCTGGACGAGCACATTGTCGAGATCGTCAGCGATTCCGGCGAGGGTGCCCAGAAGTGCGGCCAGTCCTTCGCCGCCATCGCGGCCCGGATGGGCAACGGCATCTGGACGGTCGAGATCATCCCGGCCGAGATCCAACCGCCGGCCCGCAGCATCGAGGGCGCCAGCGGCAACCGCATTCGGGTCGGCGCCAACTACGTCACCAACGGCGGCGATGAAACCGACCTGGTCGTGGCCCTGAACGAACAGGTGCTGTTGGGCCGGGTCCGTACCGGCGAATTGAAACCCGGCTGCACCATTCTGCTGGAAAACAAATGGCGCGACGACCGGGACGAGGAAATCGTCGCCTCCTACACCCAGACCCACGACGAATTGGTCCAGGCCGGCTTCCGGGTTTACGAAATCCCGATGGAGGAGGAATGCCTGCGCCTGGTGCCCGACCCGAAACGCGGCAAGAACATGTTCGTGCTGGGCATCCTCTGCAACATCCACAGCTTCGAATTGCAGATGGCGCGGGACCAGATCGCCTTCATCTTCGGCAACAAGAGCCAGGCCGTCATCGACGCCAACATCGAACTCCTCGAAGCCGGTCACGATTGGGCCGAATGCAACCTCGATTTCAAGTACCGGATACCGGCCACCAAGGCTTCGGAACCGCAAATCGTGGTCAACGGCAATACCGCCCTGGCCCTGGGCGTCCTGGCCTCGGGCATGCAGGTCTGCGCCATGTACCCGATCACTCCGGCGACCTCGGCCTCCCATTACCTGAGCGACATATTCGAGAAGGTCGGCGGCATCGTGCACCAGGCCGAGGACGAAATCGCCGCCTGCGCCTTTGCCATCGGCGCCTCCTATTCCGGCTCATGCGCCCTGACCATCACATCCGGGCCCGGCTATTCGCTGAAACAGGAGGCCATCGGGCTGGCGGTGATGGGCGAAATCCCCCTGGTGGTGGTCGATGTGCAGCGCGGCGGGCCCAGCACCGGGCAACCGACCAAGGCGGAGCAGGGCGATCTGCTGTTCGCCTGCTTCGGCGGGCATGGCGACGGCCCCAAGGTGGTGATGGCGGCGGCCAGCATCGAGGATTGCTTCTATTCGATGATCACCGCCCGCAAGATCGCCGAGACCTTCAACATGGTCGTCGTGGTCCTGACCGACGCCAACCTGGCGACCGCGCAGCAACCCTTCAAGCGTCCCGATTTCAGCGAGGACTGGATCGCGCCGGCGCTGGATCAAAGCGCCCTGCCCGAGGCGGCGCGGCCCTACGACTGGGACGAAACAACCGGCATCGCCCGCCGCTTCATCCCGGGCCAGCCCGACGGCATGCATTGCCTGACCGGCCTGGCCCACGACCGCGACAGTGCCGTCGCCTATGACCCCCTGATCAACCAGGAAGGCATGGAGCGCCGCAGCCTGAAGCTGGCGACCCTGCAGAAGACCCTGACCACGCCGACGGTGTACGGCGACCCCGAGGGCGAACTGCTGGTGATCGGCTGGGGCAGCTCCAAGGGCGCCATCGAGGAAGCGGTCGACCGGGTCCGCCAGGACGGCCACAAGGTGTCCTCCCTGCACCTGACCTTCCTGCAGCCGCTGCCCTCGGGCCTGAAAGAGATACTGCACGGCTTCAAGTCGGTGATGACGGTGGAAAACAGCTGGTCCGACGATCCGGCCAGCGAAATCATCGACGAGGACAACCGCCGCTATTCCAACCTGGCCTGGCTGCTGCGGGCTCGCTACCTGGTCGATATCGATTGCTGGAGCGAGGTCAAGGGACAACCGCTGAAGCCCGGCACCGTCGCCCGGGTCATCACCGAGCACCTGCAATAGGAAAGCCGCTCATCATGTCGACACCCGCCACCGAACGCCTGCTGAAATCGAACGACGAGAACTTCACCATCGACGATTTCAAAAGCAACATGCCGCGCTGGTGCACCGGCTGCGGCAACAATGCCATTCTGACCGCGTTGCAACGGCTTTGCCGGGACGAGAAGCTGCCGCGCGAGAAGACCGTGTTCGTTTCCGGCATCGGCTGCTCCAGCCGCTTCCCCCACTACATGAACACCTATGGCTTCCACGGCCTGCACGGGCGCGCCCTGCCGATCGCCGAGGGCATCAAGATGGCCCGGCCGGACCTGCACGTTTTCGTCAACACCGGCGACGGCGATTGTTGCAGCATCGGCACCGCCCATTGGATTCACGCCATCCGCTACAACATGAACATGACCGTGCTGATGCACGACAACCACCTGTACGGGCTGACCAAGAAACAGGCCTCGCCGACCTCGCCGCAGGGCCTGCAAAGCAATACCACCCCTCGCGGTACCTTCCTGGAGCCGCTGAACCCGTTGAGTGTCACCCTGGGCATCACCAACGCCTCGTTCGTCGCCCAGGCGGTCGATTGGAACCCGGAATCCCTCTTCGAGATCATCTCGCGGGCCTACCGCCACAAGGGTTTTTCCTTCGTGCGTATCCTCCAGCGTTGTCCGGAATACGTCCCGACCATGTTCGACCATTGGATGAACCATCCGGACAAGACCCTGCTGCTGACCCACGAGAACGGCATGCAGGTCTCGCCCAGCCTGGCCGCGACCTACAAGAACCAGGAAACCCACGATCCATTGAATCTAGATCGGGCCCGTGAAATCGCCTCGATGACCGAGCAAGTGCCGGTCGGCATCCTGTTCCATGACCCCGAGGCGACGCGGTACGACGACATCCGCGATCCCGACCGGCCGATCTCGCCGGAGACCATCCGGTCGGCGCTGGACAGCGAGTTCGACAAGTTCACCGTCTGGCCCGAGCAATAGGCGCCGGCCCGACCGACCACGAATGACAAAAGGACGTGCGGCACAGCGATGAGCCTCGAACATGTTGATCTTGTCGCCTTTCACCTGACCGGCGAACGCTCGGGCGGCCAGTTGCAGGACGTCTCCGAGCTCGATCTCCGGCCGGCCCTGTTCTCCGGCTATGGCGATTTGTCCCGGCTTCGCTACGACTACCCGCTGGTGCTGGTGGCGGCGATGGAGGGCGAGGAGTTGTTGCGGCCGTTGTCCGGCATTATCGACGACCTCTTGGCGCAAATCGCCGCGCCGGGCAGCGACGGCGAATTCGACCGCAAGCAACTGCTCAACCTGGAGCACGAGATCCGCGCCGCCCTGGCGGACGGCGAAGGCGGCACCCTGTCGGAAGCCTGGCGCCGGGCAGCGGAGGCATTGCGCGCCGAGGCTGACGAAGCGGCCGAGGAACAATTGGCCGATTTGCTGGAACGGGCAAAGGCGGCGCTGCCGGTCGATGGCGAACTGATCGATTGCGATGGCGAGGCGCCGGGCAAGGTGCTGCGTCATGCCTGGCAAGCCGATCAAAAAACCCGCGCCGGCGCGCTGCGCCGGCGGCTGGACCAACTGATCCTGAAACTGCACGGCATCCTGCAGGCCGACTACCTGAAATCCGCCGACGCCAAAACCGCCGACAATCTGAAGGGCAGCGTCGGCACCTCATACGAAGCGACCTTCGATTTCGAGGCACTGTCACGCCTATTGCCGCAAGGCGCCGCGGAAGACGCCTTGCCGGAAACCCGGCGACAACGCGTGCAATGGGCCCTCGATACCCTGCGCACGCAACGCTTTGTCACCGGCGGCCAGCAATCCGGCGACGAAGCGCCCTACGACTTCGTTTTCGATGGCTGCGCCGGCGCCCTCGCCGCCTTCCGGGAACGCCTGCCGGGCTTGGTCGATTTGATCAAGGCGTTGGCGATCGCCGAACTGGAAATCGACAACCGCTACAAGGAAAGCCGCCACGACGCCTATTTCGCCCGCTTCAACGAGAATACCCTGGTAGCGGCCGACCTGGAGCCCTTCCCCAGCTATCTGGTTTTGTTGCGGGGATTGGACCGGGATCCGGGCTGGCAGGCGGAAATCATCCAGGCTATGTCGACTGGCCTGCCGATCAAGGTGCTGGCCCAGGCCGACGATATCCTGCGGCAGGACGATGACACGCCGGGCCAGTTCTCGTTCGGCGCCAAGGGTTTGCAGATCGCCAACATGGCTCTGGGCCTGAACCGGGCCTACGTCCTGCAGGCCGGTGCCTCGAACCTCTGCCGTTTCCGTGACAAGCTGCAACAGGGACTGGCCTACCCGGGACCGGCGTTGTTCAGCGTCTTTTCCGGTGCCGCCGGCAACGCCGCCGGCGCGGCACCCTATCTGGCCGCGGCCTCGGCCATGGAATCGCGGGCCTTCCCGGCTTTCACCTACGATCCCTCGGCCGGCAACGACTGGGCCTCGCGCTTTTGCATCGCCGACAACCCGCAGGCGGAATCGGAATGGCCCGAGCATGATTTCCACTACGAGGATGCCGAGCTGCAAAGGATCGAGGAAAGGCTGACCTTCACTTTCGTCGATTTCGTCGCCTGCGACCGGCGCTTCGCCGACCATCTGGCCGGACTGCCCAGCAACGATATCCAGAACGGCCTGCTGCCGGTCGGCGAATACCTTCGCCGAACGCCCGAGGACCGGGCCGAGAACGTCCCCTATCTGTTGATGGTGGACCGGGACGACCGGCTGCGGAAGGTGGTGGTGGACGAGACGCTGATCGGCGCCGCTAGGCGCTGTGGCGAGGTCTGGCATGCCTTGCAGGAACTGGGCGGCATCCACAATTCCCACGCCGACCGTTTGCTGGCGGCCGAACGCGATCGCTGGCAGGAGGAGAAAGAGCGGGAATTGGCGGAACTGCGCGACCAGGCGCCGGCCGGACCGGCCGTCTCCCCCGCGCCCGCGACCGCCACCGAGGCGCCGGCCGCCACGCCGGCGGCCGAGGATTCCGCCGAGGCCGCCGCCGAGGTCGAGGCGGCGCCGCCGTCGGACGATGCCTATATCGAAACCCCGCGCTGCACCACCTGCAATGAGTGCACCGAGCTGAACAACCGGTTGTTCGCCTACGACGAAAACGAACAGGCCTATATCGCCGATCCGGACGCCGGCAGCTTCAAGGAACTGGTCGAGGCGGCCGAGGTTTGTCAGGTCTCGATCATCCACCCCGGCAAACCAAGGAACCCCGACGAGCCGAACCTGGACGATTTGCTCAAACGGGCCGAGCTTTTCAACTAGCATAGGCGGCGAATTATTTGGGTCTGCGGGTCGGCGCGTCAGCCGACTTCGATTCTTGCAGCCGAGGTCGCCGTCATGAGTCAATCCGGACTTCGCATCCTGCGGGAGCCGCCGCGCGACACCCCGGTGATCGCGGCGCCCGATGTCCTGGTGGTCGGGGGCGGCTCGGCCGGGCTGGCCGCCGCCGTCGCCGCCGCCCGGGCCGGCGCCGACACCCTGTTGGTGGAACGCTACGGCTATCTGGGCGGCCTCGCCACCGGCGGCATGGTGATCCTGCTGCTGTCGCTGGACGACGGCGAGGGCGTACAGGTGATCGCCGGGATGTGCCAGGAACTGGTCGAACGCCTGGAACGTCGAAACGCGGTGGTCTATCCGGAGGCCGGGCAATGGGGCTCCGACGACCCGGCCCTGGTCGAGCACTTCCGTAAATGGGGCCTGGTCTGGGGCGGCGAACCGGACCGGGTGCGCTACTCGGTGGCCTACGATCCGGCCGAGTTCAAGTTCGTCGGCGACCAGATGATCGGCGAGGCCGGGGTCCAACTCCGCCTGCACTCCTGGGCCACCGAATTGGTGCTGGACGGCGAGCGTATCAGTCACGTGATCTGCGAGGGCAAGTCGGGCCGCCAGGCGATCGCGCCGAAGGTCGTCATCGACACCACCGGCGACGGCGATCTGATCCATTTCGCCGGCCTGCCCTACGACGCGGCCGAAGTGCACGTTTACCGTTGGTACCGCATGGCCAACGTAAGCGCACCCGAGAAGGCCATCGAGGCGGCCAAGGGTCGGTACTTCCCAACCCTGGGCGGCCGCTTCTTCCATACCCTGGGTGAAAACCGCACCTTGATGCCCTGGGGTATCGCCGATCACGTCGACCGGCGCATCGATCCCACCTCGATCGAGGATCTGACCTATGCCGAGGTGGAATCGCGGCGCCTGATGATGGAGCAGATCGACCGTCTGCGGGCCGAGACGCCCGGCTTCGAGGCCGCCTACCTGGCCGACGCCGCCGACCAGTTGGGCATCACCGAGACCCGGCGCCTGAAGGGCGAGCACATCCTCGAGACCGAGGATCTGCACCAGCCGTTCGACGACGCCATCGCCGTCACCGGTCATTGGACCCGCTACGGCGACCGCTATTACATCCCCTTCCGTTCGCTGATCAATCGGCGGCTGCGCAACTTCCTGGTCGCCGGCCGCTGCATTTCCGTCGGCCGGCGGGTGCATCAGGCGACCAAGGAAATTCCCGCCTGCATGGCCACCGGCCAGGCCGCCGGGATCGCCGCCGCCCAGGCCGCGGCGGGCCAGGCCGACGTCACCACGGTCGATTTGCCCCGACTGCGGGCGGCCTTGATGGAAGCCGGCGCCATCCTGGATCCCTAACCCCAACCTGAACGGCAGATGAACGGCCCGCTCAGGGCCGGTTCAGGCTGCCCGGGGCACACTGCCTGGGCATTTCACCTCGGCAGTCAACAAAGGGATTTCATCATGACCTCCACCTCATTGCCCCGACGGGCTTTCCACTTCGCCGTCGCCGCCACCTTCAGCCTCTCGCTGCTGACCGGCTGCCTTAGTGAAGGCGGCACGAAGCAGAACATGGGCACCCTGCTCGGCGGCGTCGGCGGTGCCCTGGCCGGTTCAAAGGTCGGCAGCGGCCGTGGCCAACTGGTCGCCGTCGCGGTCGGCACAATGCTTGGCGGCCTGCTCGGCAACGAAATCGGCAAATCGCTGGATCGCGCCGACCGGCAGGCCATGGCCGGTGCCCAGCAACGGGCGATGGTCGCGCCCGTTGGCGACACCATTTCCTGGCGCAACCCGGAAAGCGGCCATCACGGCGCCGTTCGGACGACCCGCGAAGGCACCTCGTCGAACGGCATGTATTGCCGCGAATACCAGCAGACCGTGGTGGTCGGCGGCGAAAGCCAGGAAGCCTACGGCACCGCCTGCCGGCAGCCCGACGGGCAATGGCAGGTGATCGATGACAATAGCTAAACGAGCGACCCCTCAGGCCGCCGACGGCAACGTCAGCCGGGCCCGCAAGCCGCCGCTGGGGGCTTCCTCAAGGCTCAACTCGCCGCCATAGAGCTCGGCGATGTCGCCGACGATGGCCAGGCCGAGGCCCGAGCCGGGTACCGCCTCGTCCAACCGGCCACCGCGCCGCAGGGCGGTCCGCCGCTCGGCCTCGGGCAGGCCCGGCCCGTCGTCGTCGATGGTTACCAGCAGCCGGCCGTCCCGGATCTCCGCCGTCACCCGGATTTCGCCGGCGGCCCACTTGAAGGCGTTGTCGAGCAGGTTGCCGAGCATCTCTTCCAAATCCCCGGTTTCGCCGGCGAACGCCGCCCCTTCGTCGCATCGCAGGTCCACCGCCAGGCCGCGTTGCCCATGCAGTTGCTCGAGCGTGCGCAGCAACCGCGCCAGGATCGGCGCCGGATCGCAGCGCGTGCCCGACAACCCGGACCGCCCGGCCGCCCGGGCCCGGGCCAGGTGGCGATCGATCTGCCGCTGCATCTCGCTGCCCCGCGACAGCACCGTCTCGGCCAGCTCGCCTTCGGCCGCCGAGGCTTCGTTGCGCAGCACTGCCAGCGGGTTCTTCAAGGCGTGGGCCAGGTTGCCGGCCTGGGTCCTGGCCCGCTCCACGACCTCGGCGTTGTGCGCCAACAGCCCGTTGATCTCGTCGGCCAGGGGCCGCAATTCGTCGGGAAACGGCCCACGTAGCCGTTCGGCCCGGCCCTCGCGGATCTCGCTCAAGGTCTCCCGCACCCTGGCCAGGGGGCGCAGGCCGATCTGCACCTGCAACAGGACCGCCGCCAGCAGCCCCAGACCCAGCACCGTGAAGGCCCCGGCCAACAGGCGGTTGAAGCGGCCGATCCGCTCTTCGATCCGGGCCCGGTCACCGGCCAACTGCACGATCACTTCCTCCCGCAGTCCACTCAAGGCGATCCGGCGGGCCGCCACCCGAAGTCGCTGCGCCGCCGGGCCGGCCACCTCGGTGAAGATCGGCCCGGCCGCCAGGTCGCCCGCCGGCGCCGGCAGTTCGACATCCCACAGCGACCGCGATCGGGCCAGCACGCCGGCGGCGTTGGAAATCTGCCAATATAGTCCCGAATAGGGGCGCCGGAATTCGGCCTCGGCCGGGCGGCGGAGCAGCACCAGTCGGCCATCGGCGTCGGCTTCGCCGGCCGCGATCAGCGCCTGCATGCGGTCCAGCAGCCGGGCATCGAAATCGCTTTCCACATAGTCGCGAAACAACGACGACAGCGCCCAGCCGCCGACGATCAAGGCGGCGATCGCCCAAATGCCGGCGCCGGCCAGCAGGCGCAGGCGTAACGAGTTAGGAAACATGCCCCGAGGGGTCGAGCCGATAGCCGAGGCCGCGCACGGTCTGGATCCATTGCCGGCCCAGCTTGCGGCGCAGCCGCCCGACGAACACCTCGATGGTGTTGGAATCCCGGTCGAAGTTCTGGTCGTAAAGGTGTTCGATCAGTTCGCTGCGCGAGACCACGCGGCCCTGGTGGTGCATCAGATAGGACAGGAGGCGGTATTCCAACGCCGTCAGGCCGACCGCCCGGTCCTCCAGGCTGACCCGCGCGGTCCTGGTGTCCAGGCGGATCGGCCCGCAGCGCAACTCGTTGCTGGCGTGGCCGCTGGCCCGGCGCAGCAGGGCGCGGATGCGGGCCAGCATCTCCTCCATGTGAAACGGTTTGGCCAGGTAGTCGTCGGCGCCGGCGTCGATGCCGGCGACCTTGTCGCTCCAGCGGTCCCGGGCGGTCAGGATCAGCACCGGCATCGCCCGCCCGTCGTCCCGCCAGCGGCCCAGCACCGTCAGGCCGTCCAGCTTCGGCAGGCCAAGGTCCAGGACGACCGCGTCGTAGGGCTCGGTATCGCCCAGGAAATGGCCTTCCTCGCCGTCATGGGCAACGTCGACCGCATAGCCCGCCTCGCCCAGCGCGGCGGCCAACTGCCCGGCCAGGGCGACGTCATCCTCGACCAGTAGAAGCCGCATCATCTTTCTCCGTCGATATGGAGAACCTGTCCGGTCTGGGCATCCACCGTCAACCGCCGCACCACGTTGTCGGTGCCGAGCAGTTTGATGAGGTATTGCCATACCCCGTCGCGCCTTGCCGGCCGCAATTCCGCGTCCAGCATCTCGCCCGGATGCTCGGGCTGCAACCGGGTCAGGATATCGCTCAGCGGCAGGGCGGCGCCCGAGGCTACGGCGGCGCGGGCGCGGTCGTGATCGCCCTGGGCCGGCCGCGAGGTCATGATCCGCCAGCTACCGTCCCGCTGGCGGCAGACCGTGCCGGTGACCACTTCCTCGCGGCCCTGGATCATGGCCTTGGAAGTGTACGGTTTGCACTCGGCCAGGGCGCTGGCCGGCAACACCGCGAGGGTGGCGATCAGGAGTAGGAGACGTGGCCGCATGACCGATGTCATAGCCGAACCAACCTGAACGGCAACTGAATGGCGGCCGCATCATAACGTGCCGTCGGCGGGCCACCAAGAAGGCTGCAAGAACGGCGACGGCCGGCGCCGGAGATCCCCGGCGGCGGCCGTCACGACACAATTACGCGCCGTCGGCTCAGGCGGTGGTCAGCGCCTGCGCGGTGGCCAGGTCGACCGGCTCGTCGCTCAACAGGGCGGCGACCGAGGCCGCGTCATCATCGCCGATGGCCAGGGGATCGTGCGGCCGCAGCCGATGATCAACCACCATGCGGGACAGGATCAGCCGGCTGGCGTCCTCGCCCATCTCGCCCAGGCGGGCGCCTTCCGTGGCCAGCAGGGCGGCCGAGGTGGCGTGGTAGAGCGCGTCCGAGGCCTGCCGCGCCATCGGTTCGTTGCCGCTTTTCGCCACCTCGTCGGCGAAGGCCACGGCCCGCTCGACGGTGTTGGTCAACTCGCCGCGGAACTGGCCGGGGATCGCCGAGGTATCGTTCACGTCCTCGCACAGGGCGGTGCCGAGGTCCTCGTGGGCGCCGATCTTGGCCACCGCCCGGGTGGTGACGTCCAGGGCGTTGATGTTGGAGGTACCCTCCCACAACACGCCGGTTAGGGCGTCGCGCACCAGCTTCGGATTGATCCAGTCCTCGATGAAGCCGTTGCCGCCGCGCACTTCCATGGCGCCGTTGGCGACCGTGATGTTGTCGCGGCAGGAGCGGAACTTCAACAGCGGCGTCAGGATACGGGTCAGCCGTTCCGCCCGTGCATCGCCGGCCTCCGCGTCGGTCAGGTTGCGGGCCACGTACATCACCACGCTAAGCACCTGCTCGGTCGGCACCATCAGCTTCATCAGTTGACGCCGCAGCAGCGGCTTCTCGATGATCCGCTCGCCGAAGGCGATGCGGTTCTGCGCCACCACCAGGGATTCGTTCAGGCAGCGCCGCATCATCGCCGCCGCCCGCACGCCATGCGACAGCCGCGACATGTTGACCTGGTCCATCATCTGCTTCAGGCCCTTGTTCGGCCCGGCCCCGACTTCGCCCAATGGATAGGCGACGGCGCCTTCGAAGATGATCTCGCCCGAGGCCATCGAACGGGTGCCCAGCTTGTCTTTCAGGCGGACGATGCGGTAGGGGTTGCGGCTGCCGTCTTCGAGGTGCCGGGGCAGGGCGAACAGGCCCAGGCCGCGGCTGCCGCCGGGCGCGCCTTCCGGCCGGGCCAGCAGGATCGCCACGTCGCCGTCGGCGCAGGAACAGAACCATTTCTCGCCGTACAGCCGCCAGACGCCATCCTCGTTGCGGGCTTCCAGTTCGAGGTTGCCGACATCGGAACCGCCGGCCTTCTCGGTCATGAACTGCGCGCCCTTCAGGATCTTGTCCTTGTCCTGGCTCAACATACCCGCCAGCAGCTTCTGCTTGGTCGCCTCGTCGCCGTAGCGCTCGATCAGCATGGCCGAGGTATCGGTGGCCGAAATCGGGCACATCAGGCCGAACTCCGACTGCACGAACAGGTATTGGAAGACGTACTTGGCGATCGACGGCACCTTGTCCGGCCAACCCAGCACGCCCGGCTTGCGCGACATGCAATGGATGCCGAAATCGTGGTAGCCGATCTGCTCCATCTCGCGGTAGGCGGGGTGGAATTCGATCCAGTCCTGATCGTTGCCGTAGTGGTCGCGGGTATGCAGGATCGGATCGTGGCGATCGGCCAGACGCGACAACTCGTCCAGCCGGCCGCCGGCGATCTCGCCCAGCCGCTGGTAGTGCGGCGTCATGTGCTCGCGCAGGTCGTCGGCCAGGTAGAGCTTCAACAGCCCCTGCAGGCCGCGGTCGATCTCGAAGAAGTTCAGGCCCTGGCAATCGGGTGCCAGCCAGTCCGACCCCGACATCTGTTGCCCATCGCCAATTGCCGCCACGTTGCTCATGCCGTCCTCCATCCCGTTGCCTGGCTGAATGCTGCGCTAAATACCGCGCTGAATACCGCGCGTCATCGCGCGGCCGGCCGCCGCCGGCCCTTGTCTCGCCGCCATACTGCGCCCGCCGGTATTGCCGGGCAAACCATTTATCGGTAAGCTTTGGTTGAGATTTCTTCAATCAAAGAAAAGACCATGACAGGGCGGATTCCCTCAACCATGGGCCTGCAGGCGTTCGCCGCGGCGGCCCGCCATTTGAGCTTTCTTCATGCTGCCCGGGAGCTCAACGTGACCCCGGGGGCGATCAGCCGGCAGATTCAGAACCTCGAGGACTTCCTGGGCGAGCGGCTGTTTTTCCGCCATCACAAACGGGTCGAGCTGACCCCGGTGGGCCGCGACTATCTGGCCGAGATCGCCGCGCCGCTGGAGCGGATCGGCGCCGCCACGGCCCGCATCCGGGACGATGCCGCCGGCGGCGCCGTGTCGATCTGCGCCTACCCAACATTCGCCATCCGCTGGCTGATCCCGCGCTGGGGCCGGTTCTACGACCGCCACCCGGAGATCGACATCCGCCTGACCACCTCGCTCAATCCGGTCGACTTCAGTCGCGACGACTACGATCTGGCGATCCAGGTGGCGCCTGAGGGCGAAACCAGGGACGGCCTGATCCTGGAGAAGATGGCCGAGGTCGAGGTCTATCCGGTATGCAGCCCGGACCTGGCCCAACAGCTCCGAACGCCTGCCGACCTGGCCGGGCAGACCCTGATCCACGGTGCGCCCCGGCCGCTGGATTGGCGCCATTGGTGCGAGGCGGCCGGGGTGGAAGACCTGGACCACACAAGGGGCCCCCGGTTCGAGAGCCTGAACCTGGCCTTTCAGGCCGCCATCGAGGGCCTCGGCGTGGCCGTCGGCCTGGACGCATTGGTCCGGGACGACCTGGCCCAGGGTCGATTGGTCAAACCGTTCGCCACCACCCGGCGTTCGCATCACCCGTTCTACCTGGTCTATCCGGAAGCCAAGGCCAGGGACCCCAGGGTCCGCACTTTCCGCGACTGGTTGCTGGAAGAAGCAGCGGCAGGCTAAGCGGGCGCCGCCCCCGCGAGACGTTTGGCACTCTCGCCGGCACCGCCGTCCTCGGCCTCCAGGGAGGCGTTCAACTCCGCGCCCGGGCAGAGGATGCCGCGCGGCCGGCCGCTGGCGGTCAGGCCCTGGTGCTCCGCGTAGTAGTCGGGCACGGCCGGGCCGTCGGCGCAGGCCAGCCACAGGCGCAACAGATGCCGCTTGCGCTCGGGCTCCGGCCAGTCCTCGTAGGCGGTGCGGCTGTGCAGGATGGTGTGGTTGCACAGGAACTGCATATCGCCCGGGCCGAACGCCGTATCCAGACGGAACTCGGCATCGCCGGCCAGGCTTTCGAGATAATCGAACGCCGCTTCCTGAGCCGGCGTGATCCGTGGCACCCCCTCGAAGCGCTGGGCCTTGCGGATGGCGCTGCGCACATAGTGCACGAACAGCCGCTCGGGCCCCGGCATGAACACCGGCATCGGGTACCAGGGCCGGCGCCCCTCGGGGATTTCATCGCGTCGGTCGCGATAGGTCGGCTGCAACAGCACCCGGGCCAGATCGGGCCGGCGTTCGACCATGGCGTTGTACAGCGCCACCGAGGAGACCAGGCTGGACAACCCGCCCGACCGCGCCGTCCGCAACGACAATAGTCCGACCACGTCGCCGGAATCGCAATGATAGGCCAGCCGCGCGCGGCTCTGGTAGCCGCGGGCCGAGGGGATGTTGGGATCGAAGCCGAGATCGCGCACGTGGCCCAGGGCATGGCCCTTGGCGTTCTGCGACACCGCCTCGCCGATTTGGGCGCCGAGCACCCAGAAGCCGATCGCCGCCTGGCGCCGGCTGTAGTCGGCCACCGGGAAACCCCGGATCAGCGCGAAGCCGATGCCGTGCATCAACTCCCGCCGGATCCCGCCCAGCCGATCAGCCAACTCCGGCAGCGCCCCATCCCCGGCGCCGATGCCGACGATGTCGCGGCCATCGGCGTCCAGCCGCCGCACCACCCGATCCAGTTCCGCCAACTCGGTTGTCGTCAGTTCGTGTGTCCAGCGCTCGGGCGCCGCCGCCAGCACCGGCCCCCGCCAGGCGGACGGCAGGTGGTCATAGCGGGGCAGGTCGGTTTCGGTCATCGCGCGTGGTTCCTTCTTCCGGACAAGGCGAATTGGCGCCAATCGCCGATCGATCCTAGCCAACGCCCCCCATTTTCGCTATGGCGGCGAGGCCGCGCCCGCGGCTATCTTGGCCGACAGTGTGCCGAGAAGATCAACTGATCGGCATCGCGGCCCGTCTGAAACGAGCGTTTGTTGGGGAGCCGACATCGATGCATGGGAGGAGGAGCCTCGCGAGGGGGCTGGCGGCCTGCCTGCTGCTGGCCGGTCCGGCAACGGCAAAAGCGACCGAGGACCCGGCGGAAACGCTCTACCGGGACAAGACCTGCATCGCCTGCCATGGCCCCAAGGGCGTCGAGGCCAGGTTGGTGTTCCCCAGTCTTGCCGGCCAGAACAAGACCTACATCTACAACCAGACCCGGGACATCATCGGCGGCAAGCGGCTCGGCAGCCCCGACGGCAGCGGCAGGCCGGCCACCGCCGGCATGCGCGAGGCGTTGGTCGCGCCAAACGGTGAAGTCCGGATCAGCGACGGCGAGATCAGGCGGATCGCCGCCTGGCTGGAAAGACTGCCGCCGGCCCAGCCGTCGAACCGACAGGCGGTCGACCCGACCGCCGTCGAGGCCGGCAGGAAGGCCTACAAGAAACGCAAATGCCAGATCTGCCACGGCCGGGACGGCCGGAGGCCATTGAAGCGCTATCCCTTCATCGCCGGGCAGAAGAAAGCCTACCTGGTCCGGCAGATGACGGACATCAAGGCGAAGATCAGGACCAACGGCAAAACCGGCGTCATGCGCGCCTCGATCCGGCAAACCACGGCCGCTGAGATCGAGGCGATCGCCGCCTATCTGTCGCGGATCGACCGATCGGGCAATTGAGTTGGTGGGGCCGGCACCGGCCGAACTTCAAAAGCCCGGAAAAATCGCCGGCAGCCAGATCCAGCCGGCCAGCCAGACGCTGCCGAGGCCGTGGATCGCCAGGGTCAACTCGATGCCCTGGCGCAGGGCCCGACGATCGTGATCGGCGTTGGCGATGGCCGCGGCCGCCCGCCAGGAGGCGGCCAGCAGCATGCCGGGCAGGATGATCGACCAGATCGGCAGCAGGCCGGTCAGGGCGCACCAGGCGATCGCGGCGAAGGCCAGGGCCTGCAGGGCCAGGTAGATCCAGCGCGCGCCGCGGTTGCCGCAGCGGACCACCAGGGTCCTGCGCCCGACGGCGCCATCGGCCCTGCCATCGGGCACCTCGTTGATCAGCAGGATCGCCGTCACCCAGAAGCTGATCGGCAGCGAGACGATGGCCGCGTGCGGGTCCAGCCGGCCGGTCAGCAACCAGTACATACCCAGGACCGGCAACACGCCGAACGCCAGGGCCACCGCCCCCTCGCCCAGGCCCCGCGCGCTCAGGCGTAGCGGCGGCAGGGAATAGCAAACCCCGAGTGCCAACCCGGCCAGGCCGAACAGCACCACGCCCGGGCCGCGATGGACCGTCAGCAGCAGGCCCAGCACCGCCGCCGCCGCCAGCAGCCCAAGACCCAGTCGGCGCATCCGCGCCATGTCGAGAATACCGTTCTGGATGAACCTTGAGCCGCCGCTATAGGGATGGATGCGACCGCTGTTGGCACCGTCGTTGCCGCTGGCTTCGTCGGCCACGTCGTTCAGCACGTTGGCGCCGCCATGCAGGCACAACACCGCCCCTACCGCCAGCAGCACCACCAGCACATCCAACCGCTCGCTGCCGGCAAACCCCAGGCTGGCGCCGACCAACAGCGGCAGCAGCGAGGCGGCATAGAATTTCGGCCGGGTGGCGGCGAAATAGCGTTTCAGGACCCGCGTCGGGGAACTGCCGCCCAAGCTCGCCAAATTGGGTTCCCGCACGGATGACGCCATATGCCGTTACTCTTCCGCGGCTGCTGTCGGCCAAGCCGGTGCCCGATATCGGCTACCGGACCTTTGGCGGCATCCTATCACCGTGGATATTCAGGATCGACGTATCGTCTGCGCGGAATACCGACCAGGGTGGCTATGATGTACAGGATCGGTCATCGGCGCCGCGCCGACGGCCTCCGAGGCCCGACCACGGACAGAACAGTCTTAGCCAACATACATTATGTAAAAAATCCCATGCTTTAGCTTATAGTACTAGTTTCTAGACATAATACTGTCCAGTGTCGCAATAAAACGGGTATTGATGGGCAGAGATTCAAGTCTTGTTGTACATAAATGGCAATAGTTTCGGACTTATACTACCGCATTTCGGCGTTGGTCTTAATTGTTCTTCAACGACTATCGCCAAGAGTGCCCCCCAAGTGGGATAGGCACAAAGGCCCACGCTGCCATTGAGACCTCGAAATCTGTCCAACGGACCATTCGCCCGGAGATCCAAGATGAAATTCTCGTTCAAGTTCGCGAACCTGAAGACCAAGCCGAAAATCCTGCTCGGCATCTGCTCGCCGCTGGTGCTGCTGGCGGCCCTGGGCGGCGTCGCCATCTTTGGCATCAATTCCATCGTCACCACCAACAAGTGGGTTGACCACACCCACGTGGTCCTGGGCAAGGCGGCGGCGATCGTCAGTTCGGCCGTGGACATGGAAACCGGCATGCGCGGCTACCTGCTGGCCGGCAAGGACGCCTTCCTCGATCCCTACAAGGGTGGCGAAGCCGCGACCTACGACGGCATCGCCGAGCTGCAGGAAACCGTCAACGACAACCCGGCCCAGGTCGCCCGTCTGGGCGAGGTCGAAAAGGTCCTGCGGGCTTGGCAAAAGGACGTCACCGAACCGACCATCCAGTTGCGTCGCGATATTGGCGACGCCCAGACCATGAACGACATGGCCAGGCTGGTCGGCGAGGCGCGCGGCAAGGTCTATTTCGACAAGGTCCGCAAACAGATCAAGACCTTCTCCGAGCGTGAAACCAAGCTGCTGAAGCAACGCCGGGCCGAGTTCAAGGCGGCTCAGGGCAACGTCAAGACGGACTTCGATACCGTCCGCAAGACCGT
>JASLMH010000088.1 GCA_030746635.1 Alphaproteobacteria bacterium
ACGCTTCATCCGATCCCTCATCCGATTCACTGAAGAATCGTAACATCCAAGACGTTTTCACACAGCCAGGGTCATTTCCTGTTAACGCTGAATCTCCCTTGACGACTGTGATCGGAATCACAAATTATTCAACATAACCTGTTTCGTTCAGAATATATCGGACTGGAATAATCTAAAATGACTTGTCTTGATCCTAAACGTTCAGGCACAATGGCAGCCTTGGCCGGTCAGCACGAAAGCATCAGTCCGATGCCGGAGAACGAAGACTTCTACGTCCGCTTCTGGGGTGTCCGGGGCAGCATTTCGGTCTGCGATGAGAATACCGTGCGCTATGGCGGCAACACCTCGTGCCTGGAAATCCGTTGCGGCAAGAAACTGCTGATCTTCGATGCCGGCACCGGCATTCGCTATCTCGGCAACGAATTGGCCGGCAACGGCGCGGCGGTCGAGGCGGACGTCTTTCTCACCCACACCCATTACGACCACATCGGCGGCATTCCGTTCTTCAAGCCGTTTTTCGTGCCGGGCAACAAGTTCCGCATGTGGGCCGGGCATCTGCTGCCGGACTCCGACGTGCGCTGCGTGTTGTGCGATCTAATGATGGCGCCGTTGTTTCCGGTGCCGCTGGAGATCTTCCAATCAAAGATCGAGTTTCACGATTTCGGCGTCGGCGAGATGCTGACCCCTTGCGCCGACGTCGCCATTCATACCGCGCCCCTCAACCATCCCAATGCCGCCACCGCCTACCGGATCAATTATGGCGGCCGGTCGATTTGCTACCTGACCGACACGGAACACAAGCCGGGGGAAATTGACGAGACGATCCGCGACCTGATCGAGGGCGCGGATATCGCCATCTACGATGCCATGTTCACGGAAGAAGAATATAAGGATCGGGTGGGCTGGGGTCACTCCACCTGGGAAGCGGGAGTCGAGCTGTGCGATGCGGCAAATGTCAAGAAACTGGTCATATTCCACCACGATCCGGATCACGACGATGCCTTCATGGACGGCATCGCCGAGGCTGCGGAGCGCCGCCGTCCGGGCACCGTGGTGGCCCGCGAGGGTCTGACCCTGCGCCCTTAACCGTTCCGTCGGTACAGGAGCGGTAGATGCATCGTCGCAGCCTGCGGTTTGGATTGCTGACGGTCCTGGGCTTGGCGCGTCAGGGTTTCTTCATTCCCTATCGCTACGCCGACACCCTGCCCCATCCGGGCACCGTCCCGTCTTATCCGGCATCGGCCGATCGGCTGGCGGAATCGGAAGCCGACTTCGCCGCCTTTCTCGACGTCATGGACGGTCTGGCCGATGCCTACCGGGCGATCGGCGATGAACCGCCGCCGGCGCCGCGCTGGACCCAGGACTGGTTCCCCACCCTGGATGCCGCCGCCGCCTATGCCATGGTGCGGCAACGGGCGCCGGCCCGCATCGTCGAGGTCGGTTCGGGCCACTCCACCCGGTTCCTCCAACGGGCCGTCGAAGATGGCGGCCTGGCAACGCGGATTACCGCTATCGATCCGGCACCGAAACGCTTTGCCGAACGTTTGGATATCGATTTCCACCGGGCCACCTTGGGCCAGGTCGGGCTGACGCCGTTCCGCGAGCTGGCCGCCGGCGACATGTTGTTCATCGATTCCAGCCACATCCTGATGCCCGGCAGCGACGTCGACGATCTGTTCAACCGGGTGCTGCCGCTGTTGCCGGCCGGCACCCTGGTGCACATCCATGACATCATGCTGCCCGACGACTATCCCCATGATTGGGATTGGCGGGGTTACAACGAACAGCTCACAGTCGCCGTGCTGCTGTCCAGCGGCGCCTATCAGCCGCTGTTCGCCAGCCACTACGTAGCCAGCCGCATGGCCGACCGCCTGGCCGCCTCGGTGGTGGCGACGCTGCCCGGCAAGGCGCATGCCCATCCCGCGAGCCTGTGGCTTCTTAAGAAATAACAGCAGCCGACATGTGGCGGGCGCTTAGAAACACCTTCCTTGGTCGCCCGGCGGAAGGGCGGCTGCCGCCCCGGGTGGCCCGGGCCATCGCCGCCCACCAGCTGCGCAGCGAAAAGCTGATCGCCTGGGCGCAACTGCTGGTCGGCGTCGCCTGGTCGGTTTTGTATGCCGCGGCGCCGAAGACCTTCGCGGCGGAAAGTGCCATCGAACCGGTGCCGATCGCCCTCGGCCTCTATCTCGGCTTCTCACTGCTGCGGCTGGCCCTGACCTATCGGGCCTGGGCGGCGGACTGGTTCCTGACCCTGGCCGTGGTGGTCGACATGAGCCTGTTGATGATCCTGATCTGGAGCTTCCATATCCAGTACGCGCAACCGGCGGCGTTCTATCTGAAGGCGCCGACCCTGTTGTACGTGTTCGTCTTCATCGCGCTCCGGGCGCTACGCTTCTCCGCCGGCTACGTGCTGCTGGCCGGGGCCGCCGCCGGCGTCGGCTGGCTGCTGCTTTTGAACTACGCGCTGATGACCTCGGCCGAGCCGAACATGGGGGTGACCCGCGACTACGTCACCTACATGACCTCCAACATGATCCTGATCGGGGCGGAATTCGACAAGGCGATCACCATCATGTTGTCGACGGCGATCCTGGCCGTCGCCATCGTCCGCGCCCGTCGCCTGCTGGTGCAGTCGGTGGTCGAGGAGCAGGCGCACCAGGATCTGCGGCGCTTCTTCGCGCCGGAGATCGCCCGGCAGATCGTCGGCGCCGAGCATCGCATCGAACCGGGCGGCGGCGAAATCCGCCAGGCGGCGACGTTGATGTGCGACATCCGGGGCTTCACGCCCTTGGCCATGGCCATGGAGCCGGACGAATTGATGGCCCTGCTGGCGGACTACGAAAGCCGCATGGTGTCGGTGATCCAGGCCCACGGCGGCAGCATCGACAAGTTCATGGGTGATGGCATCATGGCTACCTTCGGCGCCGCCGTGCCGACCGACAGCTACGCCGCCGACGCCCTGAACTGCATCGCCGCGCTGGGTCAGGCGGCGGCGGCCTGGCGCGGCGAACGCCTGGCCGCCGGCCGGGAACCCTTGCGCATCGGTTTCGCGGCCAGCGCCGGCGCCCTGGTGTTCGGCGCCGTCGGCGATGCCGAGCGGCTGGAATTCACCGTCATCGGCGAGCCGGTCAACCTGACCGCCAAGCTGGAAAAGGCCAACAAGAGCGAGGACGTCACGGCCCTGACCACCACCGATACCCTGGCCCTGGCGGAACGACAGGGATTCGAACCGACATCACTGCCGGAGTACCGCCCCGGCCGGCCGGTGGAGGGGCTCGATGCGCCCGTCGATCTGGTCGTGCTGCTGCCCTGAGGGGCCTATCCGCTTGGTGCTTACTTGTAGGGATCGGCGGCGTCGCGCAGGCCGTCGCCGAAGAAATTGAAGGCCAGCACCACCAGGATCACCGGCAGCATCGGGAAGATCAGCCAGGGATAGACCGCCACGGCGTTGATGTTCTGCGCCTCGTTCAGCAGCACCCCCCACGAGGTGATCGGCGGCCGCAGTCCCAGGCCGAGGAACGACAGGGCGGTCTCGGCCAGGATCATCGAGGGGATCGACAGGGTCAGGCTGGCGATCAGGTGGCTCATGAAATTGGGCAGCAGATGGCGGGCGATCACCCGCCCCGGCGAGGCGCCCATCAGGGTCGCGGCGGTGGCGAAATCCTCCTCCCTGAGGGCCAGCAGCTTGGAGCGCACGGCGCGGGCCAGGCCGGGCCAGTCGAGCAGGGCCAGGATGATGGTGATGCCGAAGAACACGCCGATCGGGCTCCAGGTCACCGGCAGGGCCGCCGACAGCGCCATCCACAGGGGCAGTTCCGGGAACGAGCGCAGCATCTCGATCAGCCGCTGCACCACGTTGTCGATCCAGCCGCCGTAGTAACCCGCCAGCCCGCCCAGGGTCAGACCGATCACGAAGCTGAGGAAGATACCGATCAGGCCGACGGTCAGGGATATCCGTCCGCCGTAGACGATGCGCGAGAACATGTCGCGCCCCAGCCGGTCGGTGCCCATCAGGAACAAAGTACCGCGCCGCGTCCGCTTGCCCACCTTCTGCTTGGCCGGACAGAAGAAGTGGAACGACATCCGCCACTGGCCCCAGAACTTGTAGCGATCGCCCTGGCAGAAGAAGCGCACCGGCTGCACCTTGCCATGGTCGACGCTGTAGATCCGCTTCAGCCGTTTGATGTCCTTGGTCACCTTGTAGCCGTAGACGAAGGGACCGACGAATTCGCCCTCGTGGAACAGGTGCAGGGTCTGCGGCGGGGCATAGATGAACTTGGCGTTGCGCTTATGCAGCGGATAGGGCGCCACCCATTCGACGAACAGGATGCTGACGTAGATCGCGGCCAGGAAGATCATCGAGGCGACGGCCAGGGGGTGACGGCGCAGCTTCCACCACATCAGCGTCCATTGCGACGCCATGTAGAAGCGTTCCTGTTCCTTGGTCAGGCGTTCGACCGAATGCGGATCGAACGGCGCGTCCGAGACCCAGTGCCGTTCCTGGTCTTCGCGCGCGGTCATCTCGACGCCTCGCCGCCGAGTCGGATGCGCGGGTCAAGGGCCGCCAGGGCGAGATCGGAAATGAACATGCCGATCACGGTTAGAGACGCCAGGAAAAGCAGGAATGAGCCGGCCAGATATTGATCCTGGCTTTGCAGGGCGCTGACCAGCATCGGTCCCGAGGTCGGCAGGCTCATCACCACGGCGACGATGGCGGAACCGGAGATCATCTGCGGCAGCAGGTTGCCGATGTCGGCGATGAAGGGATTGAGCGCCATGCGTAGCGGGTATTTGATCAGCAGCTTGCGGCTTTTCAGTCCCTTGGCGCGGGCGGTGACGACGTATTGCTTCTGCAACTCGTCCAGCAAATTGGCTCGCAGGCGGCGGATCATGCCGGCGGTGCCCGAGGTGCCGATGACGATCACCGGCGCCACCAAATGCTGGCAGACCGAAACGAACTGATCCCAGCTCATCGGCTGGCCGATGTATTGCTCGTCCATCAGGCCACCCATGGAAACCCCGAAATACCGGTTGCCCAGGAACATCAAAATAAGGGCGAGCAGGAAGTTCGGCGTCGCCAGACCGAGATAACCGACGAAGGTCATGGCGTGATCGCCGAAGCTGTACTGCCTGACGGCGGTGTAGACGCCGATCGGGAAGGACACGACATAGACGAACAGCATGGTGGTGAAGTTCAGCACCAGCGAGAGGAACAAGCGGTTGCCGACCACCTCGTCGACCGGTCGCTGGTATTCGAACGACCAGCCGAGGTCGCCCTGCAGGATGCCGCTGAAACCGTTGTTGCCCGGCCAGATGCCGAGCCAGACCGCGTACTGTTCCAGCATCGGCCTGTCCAGGCCGAATTCCTGGCGCAGGAATTCCAGCTTTTCCAACGCCGCCTGGTCGCCGCTGGCCTTCAGTTCCTGAATCTGGTTGGTGATATAGTCGCCGGGCGGCAACTGAATGATGATGAAGGTGACGACGCTGATCACCAGCAGCGTCGGAATCATGATCAGGACCCGATGAACGAAATAGGTGAACATCGCCGACCGGTCCCCTATCCCTATTCGGCGAACCAGAAGCTATCCGGCCGGTAAATGCCGAAATGCGCGCCTGGGTCCCAGTTGTAGATGCCGTCCTTGGGTACGTTACGTAGCCGGTTCTTGACCACGATCGGCTGTTGCACGCCGGCAATCACGCCGATGGAGAACACCTCTTCGGCGTGGATCGACAGCATGCGGTGCCAGATTTCCTCCCGCCGGCCGGGATCATCTGTCCTCCGCCACTCCGTCGCCAGGGCCGCCAGTTCCCGCGCCGCTTCCAGGTCCGGCGGCTCGCCGGACTTGCCGCTGGTCTCGAAATACTGGCCCCATTTCGGCCACATAAGTTGCTGTTGCGCCGTCGGGGCCAGTTCCGTGGGGCTGGACTGGGCCGATGGCACGCCGTTCTCGATGCCGCTCCAGATCGACATCAGGGCCTCGCCCGAGAACACGCGGTTGCGGAAGATCTCCCGCTGCGAGGGCTTGATGAACAATTTGACGCCGATTTCGGCCCAGGTTTCGCTGATCAGCTCCAGCACGTCGGTCTGTTCGGTATCCTCGCCGGCGGTTTCGATGATCAGTTCCAACGGCCGGCCGTCCGGCAGCAGGCGAATATCGTCGTCGTCGAATTCGCTCAGGCCCAGCTCGTCCAGCAGCGCCTGCGCCATGTCCGGGTCGTACTCCGCCCAGTTGAGCTGATAGTCCTCCCGATACAGGGGGCTCTGCGGCAGCACCGTGTTGTTGGCCTCCAGGGCGAGGCCGAAATACAGCGATTCATTGATCACGCTGCGATCGATGCCGAGGCTCAGGGCGCGACGGAAACGCCGATCGCGCAGTAATTTGCGCCAAACCGGGTCGTTGCTGTTCAGGTTCGGGAACAAGGCGATATGGGCGCCCTTGGCGATCCGCCACAAATGCGTCGAAAAACCGCCGCCTTTCTCGTTTTCCCGCAGGAAGGTCAGGTGGCTGAAGGCCAGGCCGCGGGCCTGCAGGTCGGCCTCGCCGGTGCCGGCCTTGGCGGCGATCAGCTTGTTGTCCGAGACGATCATGATCACCTGGTCGATATAGGGTAGCTGCCGGCCATTGCGGTCGACCCGATGAAAGTAGGGATTGCGCGTCGCCAGGAAACGGGTGGCCGGCGGCCGCGAGGTGTTGATCCAGGGCTGCAGGGTCGGCAGTTCCGGGTTGTCGAAGCGGTACATGTTGTCGACCCGGTTATGCAGCGAGGCCCAGTTGCGGGTGCGCCGCTTTCGCATCATCGACTTCAGTTTCGCCGGGTCGGCATACTTTGCGTGGAACCGTTTCATGTAGTGGGCCGGCCGATAGATGAACAGCGGCGAGGCGCCGGCCAGCCGCGGCAGGAAGAACGGATTGGCCATCGGCCAGGTAAAGCGCACGGTCTGTTCGTCGAGCAGTTCGAAGCTGGGCTTTTCGCCGTCCGACAGCATCAGGCGCGGCGGCCCGGCCGGCGCAAGTTTCCCATGGTTGGCGACGTCCTCCCACCAGTAGCGAAAATCCTCGGCCGTGAAGGGCTGTCCGTCCGACCATTTGTGGCCCTGGCGCAGGCGCAGGGTGAACTGCCGGCCCTCGTTGACGTCCACGCCGGCCAGGATGTCGGGCACGATCTCGAATTTCTCGTTGTAGCCGACCAACCGCGCGTAGCCGTAGACCACCAGCAGCCGCACGTCCTTGGTGCGGCCGATCAGGGTGCGCAAGGCACCGCCATGACGGCCGGGCTCGCGGCCTTCGCCAAAGCTGACGATGGAAGGATTCGCCGGCAGCCGCTGGCCGACCGCCGGCAATTCGCCCGCCGCCACCTTCGCCGCCAGGCTTGGTGTTTCCTTGAATTCCAGGGCGTGGGCCGGCAGGCTCGCCAGTGCCAAGGCAACAGCACTCCATGCGCCGACACCGACGCCGTGCGTCAACCTCCCCCGCATCATACCTCCCTCGGTAACTGCGCGTCGGCGGCGGCCCGCACGAAATGACCGCCACCGGTGTCGATCATATCGACCGCCGATGCCCCGTCCAGCGTAAAGGGCGCGGGCCAGGCCGCGGGATCCGACGCCTTGCCTTCCATCAGCGCCGTCAGGTCCAGCTTGGCGCCCGGATCGGCCTTCGGCACCGCCGCCAGCAGCGCCTGGGTATAGGGATGCAGGGGGTGTTGGAACAGGGTTTCGCGTGGCGCCATTTCGACCAGGCGGCCGGCGCACATCACCGCGATCCGGTCGGCGACATAGTCGACCACCGCCAGGTTGTGCGAGATGAACAGGTAGGTCAGGCCCAGCTCCTCCTGCAGGTCCTTCAACAGGTTCAGCACCTGGGCCTGCACCGAGACGTCCAGGGCCGAAACCGGTTCGTCGCAGATCAACAGGTCCGGTTGCAGGGCCAGGGCGCGGGCGATGCCGATGCGCTGACGCTGCCCGCCCGAGAAGCTGTGCGGATAGCGGCGCAGGAAACGCACGTCCAGGCCGACCAGGGTCATCAACTCGCGGACCCGTTCGATGCGCTCCGCCCGGTCGCCGATGCCGTGGATGTTCAGCGGCTCCGAAATGATGTCGAACACGGTCATCCGCGGGTTCAGCGAGGAAAACGGATCCTGGAAGATGAATTGCACCTTGCGCCGGAAGCCGAACAGATCGGCGTTGCGCAGGGCCAGGACATCGACGATGTTGCCGTGGTCGTTGAACACCAGTTCGCCGGAATCCGGGCTCAGGGCCCGCATGATCATCTTCGAGGCGGTGGTCTTGCCGCAGCCGCTTTCACCGACCAGGCCCAGGCATTCGCCGGGGTCGATGAAGAAGGACACGTCGTCCACCGCCAGCACCTCGCCGCCGGGCTTGCCGCCCAGCATGCTGCGCCGGCGGGTGGCGAAGGATTTGCTCAAATGGCGGACATCCAACAGCGGCCCGGCCGCCCGCGCCTCGTCCGGCCAGGGGTCCCGCTGTTTCAGCAGTTCGCCAGCCTCGGCCTGAATCTCCCGCAACGGCACCAGGCGTTCGCCGGGCTCCATGCCGAAGCGCGGCACCGCCTGCATCAGCGCCTGCAGATAGGGATGCTCGGGTCGATGGTAGATATCGGCCACCGGCCCCCGCTCCATCACCTTGCCGTGGTACATCACCACCACTTCGTCGGCGACGTTGGCGACAACGCCCAGATCATGGGTGATCATCAGGATCGCCATGTTCAGTTCGCTTTGCAGGTCCGCCATCAGCTTCAGGATCTGGGCCTGAATGGTCACGTCGAGGGCGGTGGTCGGCTCGTCGGCGATCAACAGGGCGGGGCGGCAGACCAGCGCCATGGCGATCATCGCCCGCTGGCGCAGGCCGCCGGACAATTCGAACGGGTATTTGTGCACCGCCTGGTCGGGCGCCGGGAAACCGACCATGCGCAGCATTTCGGCGGTCATCTCCAGCGCCGCCTTGGCACCGACGTCGCGATGCAGCAACAGCGCCTCGGCGATCTGGTTGCCGATCGTGTGCAGCGGCGACAGCGAGGTCATCGGCTCCTGGAAAATGATCGAGATGCGGCCGCCGCGGATCATCCGCATATCGCGGGAATCGCCGTTCAGACGGGCGATATCGACGAACGATCCGGGTCGGTCCGGATCGAAGAACAAAACCTCGCCGCTGCTGATGCGGGCGGGTTTCGGCAGGATTCGCATGATCGTCTGGCTGACCACCGTCTTGCCGGACCCGGACTCGCCGACCAGCGCCACCGTACGCCCTTCCGGCACCGCGAACGAGACGCCGTCGACCGCCTTGATCACGCCTTCGGCGGCCTGGAACTCGACCGCCAGATCGCGCACCCGCAGGACGTTCGCCATCACTCGGCCTCCGGGACCAGACCGCTGGCCTTCAGGTTGGTCTGGGTGGTCGGATCCAGCGCCAATTCGCGCAAGGTCGCCGCCGCGTGGGCCCGCCGTACGATGCCGTCGAATTCGGGCAGCTGGGAATCGATGCGCAGGACGCCGCCATCGCCGCGCAGCACCATCTGCATCCAGCCGTCCTTGCCGTCCCGCCGGGTCGAGAAATAGCGCAGGCGAAGGTCCTGCAGACCGGCCCAGTCGACCTCGCGGTCCAGGGCGCTGCCCAACGGTCCGCGGCTGCGAATGCCGTCGTCGTCCGCCTCCAGTTCGGTCAACTGGCGCAACAGGGTGCGGCCGCCGTAGACCCCGAACAAGACGGCCAGGAAAACCAGGACATAGACCACCGGCGCCACCAAATCGGTCAATACCAACAGTGCCACCGGCGCGAAAAATCCCGCCCCGGCGCGCAGATAATCGGCCACCAGCGTCTGAGTTGGATAACGATGACGGCTCATGCCGGCAGCCTAAAGATTTCGTCAGCCGTTAACCAGTGCGCGCCATCACAATCGCGTAGATTGGCCAACAATTCGGCCAGGAATTCCCAGCCCGCCTCGTCGCACACGGCATGGTGGCTCAATATACCGCTGGGTTCGTCGCCGTCGACCTCGCCCAGGCGCCGCCGGCGCAGATGGTCGAGCAGCATCTCCAGCGCCGCCTGGCGACCGAGGAAGCCGCGCCCGCCGCGCCAATCGACCGGATCCAGATGACAATTGCACTCGACCAGGCCGGGCGCGGGCTGTCGGCTTCGGCGGGCGCCGTAGCGCGACAGACCGCTCAAGCCGGCCAGCGGCAGGCGCGCCAACAACCGCCCATCGACCCGGTTCCAGGGCGGCACGAAAACCGGCCGGGCCAGCGCCCCGAACCGCGCCGACAGCGCCTCCCAGCCGATCGCGGCATCGCCCAACATCTCATGGACCGGCCGATGGGCGCCGAACTCGGCCTTTTTTTCGCCCACCGGGGCCAGATTGCGGTGCCGCAGGCCATGCGCCAGCACCGAAACCCGGTCATGGCCCCTCAGGGCGGCGGCCAAGGCCTGGCCGGACGCCCCGGGCACCACCGCCAAGGCCAGCGGCGCGCCGGCCGCATCGGCCAATCCCAACAGCCGATCCAGGCGCGGTCCGGGGGCCACGGCGTCGTCGTCCCGCCACCAGAACGTCGCCCGCCGGCCGCCATCGCGCCAGCGGGCCAATTCTTCCTCCAGGTCGCGCCAATCGCCCATCGCCTACCACTCGCGGTCGGCCGCCCAGGCGGTGAGCAGCCGGGCGCTCTCGACGGCGCCGTCGGTGCGTACGCCCTGGCGCGCCGCCGGCGGACCCGCCATCGCCCGGTCGACCGCCTCGGCGATGGCCTCTGGCGATAATTCCGCCTCCGGCACGATGGTGACCACGTCCCGTTCCGCCAGCAGCTCCGCCCGCAGGGTCTGTTCGGTCTCCAGCCCGCCGGCGTAGGGCACCACCAGCGATCGGCAGCCCGCCTGCATGCATTCCATCAAGGTGTTGTAGCCGGCCTGGCTGATCGACAAGGTGCAATTCATCAACAGGCTGGGAAAGTCTCCCCGCGCCCGCTCCACCACGACGCCGTCCTCGGCCAGCGCCCGCAACGCCTGGAATTCGTCCTCGGGCGCCTTGACGCCGACCAGCACCCGCCAGCGGCGGTCGGCCAGACAACATTGCCCGCGTGCCGCCATGGCGGCGCGCAGCAAACGGTCGCCGACGGCGCCGCCACCGGCCGAGACCAGCACCTCCCGCCAGCCGTCGCTGCCGGGCCCGCCGCGCCGACCGCCGTGGTCCACCACGTAGCCGGTGTAATGAATCTTGTCGGCAATGCGCCGGGCATGCGGGAAGGTGGCGTCGAAGGCGATCAGATCGGGATCGCCATGGACCAGGACGTGATCGAAATAGTGCTCCACCCGCTCCAGCATCTCGTCCAGGCGCTCGGGCTTGGGCGGCGCCACCAGGATATCGCGCACCGAGGAGGCGATCACCGGCCGGTGCCCGGCTTCCAGGGCGGCATCCAGCAGGGGCAGCAGCTCGAACCGCATCTGCCGCCGGCCGAACGGGAACAGTTCCAGCAACAGGACGTGCGGATCGGTCTTCCGCCAGGCCCGCAACAGATGATCGCGCCGCCGTTGCCGCCAGGCATCGTCGATCGGCCGGTCGTCGTCGTCGACCAGCTTCTTGAAATAGATGTCCACCGCCCGCGCCGACGGCAACTGCACCAGTCGCCCACCATCCAGGTTCAGGTTGGGGATGGCGTGGCCGCCGGACACATAAGTGACCTCCAGGCCGGCCCGCTGCATCGCCCGGGTCAGGGTGGCGCCCCGGCGCTGATGACCGATGCCCAGCAGGTGCTGGACATAAAACAGCACCCGCTTGGCCGTCATGCGGCGACCAGCGGGGTGTTCATGGCGTGCGGCCTGACCGCGCCGTCGCCGTCGACGGTGAACAGGTGCGCATGCTCCCAGTGCAGCTTGACCGGCGGCTTGCCCAGCATCGGCCAGTCGTAGGCGGCGGCGAAGACGGCGCGGATCACCGCCTTGTGGGCGACGGCGATATGCCGGCCGCCCCTGCCGCCGATCTCGGCCAGGAACGGCCGCAGGCGCTGCTGCACCATGCGGGGGCTCTCGCCGCCGGGGGGCAGGAAATCCAGGCCGCGATCCTCGTTCTCGGTCATCTCCGGGCCCAGTTCGTCGCGCAGGTCCAGCAGCCGGCGGCCCTCGTAGCTGCCGAAATTCATTTCGATCAGCCGCTCATCGACGGCGTCGGCCGGGCCGCCCAGGATGGCCGCCGTCTCGCGGGCGCGGCGCAGCGGGCTGACGTGCCAGACGGCGTCGGCCAACTCCGCCGGCGGCCGCAGCCCCGTCAGCGCCTGGCGGCCGGCCTCGGTCAGCGGAATGTCGGTCCGCCCGGTCAGCCGGCCGTCGCCGTTCCAGGCGGTGCGGCCGTGGCGGATCATGCCCAGCAAGGTCACGGCAGCGCCTCGCGCAGCCGTTCGGCGGCGCTGGTGACAGCCCGTTGTTTGCCGACGAAGCGACGGGCGGCCGCGGCGAAGCGGCGGCGCAAGCCATCATCGTCCAGCAGCCGGCGGACGGCGGCGGCGAAGGCCTCGGCGTTGCCGGGCGGGGTCAGCAGGCCGGTTTCGCCGCCTTGCACCACGTCGGGCACGCCGCGCTCATCGCCGGCGACGACGGGCAGACCGGCCGCCTGTGCTTCCAGATAGGCCATGCCGTAAGCCTCTCCCACGCCGGGCCAAACGTAAAGGTCGGCGGCGCCGTAGACCGCTGGCAGATCCGCCGCCGCCAAGGCGCCCAGGTAAACGGTGTTCCGGGCGATGGGCGATAGCGCCGCTTCGACCTCCGCCCTGGCCGGGCCGTCGCCGGCCACCAGCAACTGCCAATCGTCGCCGGCCAAGCCCCGCAAGGCCGCCGCCAGTTCCCGGTACGAGGCCAACTTGTCACCCGGCCGCATCATCGCCACCGCCAGCAACCAGTGCCGTTGCGGATCCAGGCCGAAACGCCCGGCCACCACCGCACGCTCGCGTGGCGCCCCGGCGAAGGCGGCGCCGTCGAGGAATGGCGGCAGATAGCGCAGCCGATGGCCGGCCGGCACCAATGGCCGCACGCAGGCCATGTCCAGGCGGCTCAGGCAGAACAGCCAGTCGGCGGCGGCGATCGCCTCGGCCGCCGCCCGGTGGCCCAAATCCCAGGGGCCGCCGGCCCGTTTCGGCGCGAACGACGGCTCGGCCACCAGATAGGGGATGGCCAGGGCGGCGGACACCGCCGGGCCCAGCCAATCCGGCGCCTTGTGGTAGAGGTGATAGGTGAACCAGGCGGTCGGCCGCCGTCCCTCCGGCAGGTCCCGCCAGCCGTCGATCAATGCCGCCGCCAGGTCCCGCCCCTCGGCTTGCAGCGCCTGCTGCCGTTGTCGGTCGCCGCGCCCGTCGTAGCTGCGGAAATCCGAGGCCAGGTCGACCTCGGCGCCGGCGCTTTGCAATGCCCGCACCAGCAGCCGGGCCATCTGGCGGTCGCCGGACGGGGTGGGATGGGTCGGCGCCTTCAGGGGGGCGTAAAAGGCGATCCGCGCGGCCACCGCTCAAGCCCGGATCGCTGTCCCGTCGGCGTCCCGGGTCAGGCCGAAACGCGCCGCCAGCCGATCGATCCAGACGTGGTGGGAGAACTCTTCGCGCAGCCGGCGCCGGCCGGCCTCGCCCAGGCGATGGCGCTGCGCCGGATCGCCGATCAGCTCGCCCACGGCGGCGGCCAGGGCGGCGGGCTGTTGCGCCGGCACCAACCGGCCGGTGGTGCCGTCGTCGATCAGCTCTGGGATGGCGGAAACCTCGGTCGCGATACAGGCCAGGCCCTGGCTCTGCGCCTCCAGCAAGACGTTCGGCAGGCCGTCGCGGTCGCCATTCCGGGCGATCCGGCTGGCCAGGACGAAAATGTCGGCGGCGCGGTAGGCGGCCAGAACCTCGTCCTGGGACTCAGCACCCCGCCAGTCGATCCGCTCGGCCAGGCCGGCGCGGCGCGCCCGGCGGCGCAATTTGCCGGCCAGCGGCCCGCCGCCGATGTGCACCAGCCGCCAATGCAGATCGTCGGGCAGCGCCGCCAGGGCGTCGATCAGGTCGGCGAAGCCCTTCTTCGCCACCGCCCGCCCGACCGACAGCAGTTGCACCGGGTTGCCCGGATCGCGGCCGTCGCGCAGATGCGAGGGCCGGGGCAGCGCCTTGAACCGATCGAGATCGATGCCGTGGTAGACCAGCCGCACCGTCTCGCGGGCGTTGCCGGCCGGCGCCAGCGCCGCCAGGTGGTCGCGGGCCACCCGGCTACAGGTCACCAGCCAATCCAGCGCCGCCAGTTTCTCGCGTTTCTCCCATTCCGGGATGGTCCAGATATCCTTGGCGTGGGCCGAACAGCTCCAGTTTCGATCGGTCAGCAGCGCCGTATAGCGCGCCACCGAGGCCGGCGTGTGCAGGAAATGCGCGTGCAGGCCCCTGACCTCGTCGTCCAGTTCCGCCGCCAGCACCAGCGCCTGGCCGAACCGCCGCACCCGATTAGGGCTGCGATCGCGTTTGAGATCGGCCAGCCAGCATTGCCGCGCCGCGACATAGCCCGGCCGCCGCCGCCCCCGCCGCCAGGCGCGCCAGACCCGTAGCGGCTCCTGGTGCAGGTATTCCGGCAGGTACAGCACCGGCGCCTTGATGTCGGCGTGCACCGGATGCCGCTTGCGGTCGGTGGGCTGGCGCAGCGATACGATGCGGATGTCCAGGCCGCGGCGTTCCAACTCGAGGATTTCCTGCGCGATGAAGGTCTCGGACAGCCGCGGATAACCCTTCAGGACAAAGGCGATCGGAGGCGGCAAGATATCTTCAAGTCCCCGACGAGGCCTTGGCGCGCGCGGGCTTGACCGCTCGTTCCCCCGCCGTCTCCCGCGGCAGCGGTTCGGTCAGCCAGCGCTCCACCGCGCGATTGACGTTGTCCAGCCCTTCCAGCAGCCCCGGCACGATGACGTCCTTCGGCCGGTTCTGGTAGGGCAGTTCGCGCAGCGCCTTGGCCATGGCGCCGGCATCGCGGACACCGTCGTCCTCGAGCATGCGCACCAGACCCAGTTCCTGCGCCTTGCTGGCGCGGATGAACTGTTCCATGCGCGGCTTGGTGCGCGGGATGATCAGGGCCCGTTTGTTGAAACTGAGGATTTCGCAGAAGGTGTTGTAACCGCCCATGGCGACGACGCCGACGGCGTTGTCCTCCAACTCCTCGAGCTTGGCGTCGAAAGTGATCGCCTCGACCTTGTCCAGGCGATTCGCCCGGGCCATGAAGTCGGCCTGCGCCTCGGGCTGCATGAACGGCCCCAGCACGACCAAGGCCGGGTACAGCATGCGATCGTCGGATTCATACGCCCGCAAAACCCAGTCGACCAGGACTTCGCCGTCGCCGCCGCCGCCGGTGGTGACCAGGACGTACGGTTCCGAAACGATCTCGGGCAGCGGCCGGGTTGGCGGCTCCATGGGGGCGTTGCGCGGCAGATAGCCGGTATAGACGATCTTGCGCCGGACCTGGCGCGGCACCTGCAGGCCCTGCAAGGGATCGCAGATCTGCGGCAGGCCATAGACCCAGATCTCGTCATACAGGTCGCGCAACGCCGGCATCGCGTTCTTGCGCCGCCATTCGGGGACCAGCATGCGCGGTTCGTCCATCACGTCGCGCAGCCCCAGGACCAGCCGGGTACCGCGCATCTTCAGCATCCGCAGGGTGTCCTCGACTTCGCCGCGCAGGCCGAGCGGCTCCTTGTCGACGATGAACACGTCCGGGGCGAAGATATCGGCGGTGTGCTGGATGATCTGGGCCCGCATGTGGATGGTCTGCTCGAAGTCGATGCCCAGGTTCAACGAGGTGTATTCGCCGTTGCGCAACTTGATGACGCCGGGGATGCGGACGAAATCGACCCGGGCGCGGAAATCGAAGCTGCCGATGATCGGCGAGCCCGACAGGATCAACACCGATACGTCCGGATAATGACGGACCAGGGAGTGGGCGATCGCGCGACAACGGCGCAGATGGCCAAGGCCCATGGTGTCATGACTATAGATCAGTACGCGCGAACCACGCAGGTCGTCCGGCATGCCCTGCACCCTCTCTGGATGACGCCGCCTTTTTTGTTGCCGGGACTATGCCATGTGATTCGCGCAGCAAAAAGCAACTTTTTGATCTGACAGGACTTTTTGGGCTGGCCGGAAACATGGCGGCGTTTACCCGCCAGACCACCTGCGCTAAGCTGCGGCCGGCCGGCAGGGCCGGAATGCCGTATTCGCTTCGGGGAGCGGGCGCACCGCATGGAAAAGACCGTCTTCGGCTATGTTTGGCGCTTCAGCCGGCCGCAGCAGGTGATCCTGACGGTCATGTCGGCGCTGTCGCTGCCGTTCCTCTATCTCTTCTATGAAGTGCCGAAGACCATCGTCAACGAGGCGATACAGGGTGAGCGGGTCAGCTACCCGATCGACCTGGGCGAAAAGGCCACCCTGACCCTTCTCGGCATGGATATCCCGCTGCTTGGGCCACTCGAGCTGTCGGTCGAACAGGTCACCTATCTGTTCATCCTTTGCGGTCTGTTTCTTGTCCTGGTCGGCATCAACCAGGGTTTCAAGTTCGTCATCAACGTTTACAAGGGTTTGACCGGCGAGCGCATGCTGCGCCGCCTGCGCTACGAGTTGTACGGCCGGGTGCTGCGCTTCCCGCTGCCGACCTTCCGCAAGATGAGCCAGGGCGAGATCATTCCGATGATCACCACCGAGGTCGAGCCCCTGGGCGGCTTCATCGGCGATGCCTTCTCCCTGCCGGCCTTCCAGGGCGGCTATTTGCTGACCATTCTGACCTTCCTGTTCGTGCAGGATTGGCGCATGGCGGCGGCGGCGGTGATGCTCTACCCGCTGCAGGTCTGGCTGATCCCGAAGCTGCAGCGCCGGGTCAACCTGCTCGGCAAGGAACGGGTGCGCCGGGTGCGCCGGCTGTCGGACCGGATCGGCGAAACCGTGCAGGGCGTGCAGGAGGTGCATGCCCACGACACCTCGAACTTCGTGCTGACCGACTTCGCCAACCAGTTGTTCTCGATCTATGGCGTGCGCGAGCAGATCTACCGCAAGAAGTTCGTCATCAAGTTCCTGAACAACTCGATCCAGCAGCTCGGCCCGTTCGCCTTCTATTCGATCGGCGGCTATTTCGTCATCAATGGCGAGCTGGAGATCGGCACCCTGGTCGCCGCCATCGCCGCCCACAAGGACCTGGCGGCGCCCTGGAAGGAATTGCTGTCCTACTATCAGATGCAGGCCGACGCCACCATCAAGTACGAACAGGTGGTCAGCCAGTTCGATCCGGCCGGCATGCGCGATGCCGCCTATCAGCTCGACGAGCCCGACGACCTCGGTCCGCTCAGCGGCGAATTGGCGATCGCCAACCTGACCTTGACCGACGATCAGGACGCGCCGGTGGTCGACGGCATTTCGGGCCGCCTGACCCTGGACCGGCGCTACGCCATCGTCGGCGCCGGCGGCAGCGGCAAGGATGAACTGACCCTGTTGCTGGCGCGGTTGTTGGACCCGCACCAGGGCTCTTTCAACCTGGGCGGCCGGGAGGCCGCCGATCTGCCCGAGGCGGTGACCGGCCGCCGGGTCGGCCACGTCGGCGCCGCCGCCTTCATCTTCGCCGGCAGCATCGCCGACAACCTGTTCCTCGGCCTGAAGCACCGGCCGCTGGCGGCGGTCACCTACGAGGGCGAGGCGGCGGCGCTGCGCGACGAATACGTCTCGGAGGCGCATCGCTCGGGCAATATCGACTACGACCCGGACGCCGATTGGATCGATTACGCCGCCGCCGGCGTTGACGGACCGGATGCCCTGCGCGCCGCCGGCCTGCGGGTACTCGACATGATCGGCATGGACGAGGAGATCTATCAATTCGGCCTGCGCGGCACCATCGACCCGAGCCGCCGGCCCGATCTGGCCGAGGCCATGCTGCGCGCCCGGGCCGGCTTGCGCGAACATCTGGCCGCCGATCCGACCTTGGTCGAGGGCTTCGACCCCGATGCCTACAACACCAACGCCTCGGTCGGCGAGAATTTGATGTTCGGCAATCCGGTGGATGACACCTTCGATGTCGAACACATGGCCGAGCACCCCTACGTGCTGCAGGTACTGGCCGAAGTCGGCCTGACCGACACCTTCCTCTCGGTCGGCTATCAGGTGGCGGCCACCATGGTCGAACTGTTCGCCGACCTGCCGCCCGACCACGAGCTGTTCCAGCAGTTCAGTTTCATCTCGGCCGACGAACTGCCGGACGTCCAGGCGCTGTTGCAGCGCAGCGACCGCGGCAACCTGGCGGCCCTGCCGGACGAGGACCGGGCCAGGCTGATGTCGCTGCCGTTCAAACTGATCCCGGCCCGGCACCGCCTGGGCCTGGTGGATGAGGATTTGCAGGCCAAGGTGCTGGAGGCTCGGCGCCATTTCGCCGCCAATCTGCCGGCCGACCTGGCCGCCTCGGTCGAGTTCTTCGACGCCGAGAAATACAACGCCGCGGCCAACATTCAGGACAACATCCTGTTCGGCAAGGTGGCCTATGGCCAGGCCCAGGCGGCCGAGAAGATCAACACCCTGATCGGCAACGTGGTCGAGGAGTTGGAGCTGCACGGCACCGTCGCCGAGGTCGGTTTGAGCTATGACGTCGGCATCGCCGGCTCCCGCCTGGCGGCGGCGCAACGGCAGAAGCTGGCCCTGGCGCGGGCGGTCCTGAAGCGGCCGGACGTGCTGATCCTGTCCGAGACCACGACCTCGCTGGACTCGGCCAGCCAAGCCCGGATAATGGAGGGATTGTTGGCCGAGTTCGAGGGCCGCTGCCTGATCTGGTCGGTGCAGCGGGCCAGCATGGCGGCGGATTTCGACGAGGTATTGGTGATGCGACAGGGCCGGATCCTGGAGCGCGGCGACTACGCCGAATTGAGCCAAAGCAACGATCACCTCAAGGAGTTGCTGGCGTCCGAATAGGGCGTCGGCGGGAGGACAGCCATGAGCTTGAACCAGGAAGTGGATCTGCTGCGCAGTATCCCGCTGTTCGCCAACATCGAGCCGTCGAAGCTGAAGCTCCTGGCCTTCACCAGTGAACGGCTGACTTTTCAAGAGGGCCAAAGCCTGTGTCACCAGGGCGACATGGGCGATGCCGCTTTTCTGATCGTCGACGGCAGCGCCGACGTCATCATCGAAGGGCCCGACGGCAACAACCTGACCGTCGCCCAGGTCGGCCGCAACGCCTTCGTCGGCGAGATCGCCATCCTCTGCGAGGTGCCGCGGACCGCCACCATCACCGCCACCACCAAGCTTGAAACCCTGCGCATCAGCAAGGATCTGTTCTTCCGCCTGATCAACGAATTCCCCACCATGGCGGTGGAGATCATGCGTGAGTTGGCCCGCCGCCAGGAACAGACCAACCTGCAGCTCTCGGAAGCCAACCGCCGCCTGCGCGAGTTGGAAGGCGGCGGCTGACCATTCCGGCCGTCCCCGAAGTGATTGTCCGCGCGTTCTCCGAGGGTCGACCATGAGCCGGCTCGACAGCGCCATTCGCCGGCTGAAGGCGCAGCGGGCCTGCCTTGACCTGGCCGCTCAGGCCATTGCCGAACTTCCGGGGCCGGTGCTGGAACTGGGCCTGGGTAACGGACGCACCTACGACCATCTCCGCGAATTGCTCCCGGACCGGGAGATCTTCGTGTTCGAGCGGCAGCTGGCGGCGCATCCCGATAGCCGGCCGGACCCGTCGCATCTGTTCCTTGGCGACGTGCGCGACACCCTGCCGGGTGCCCTGGCCCGGATCGGCGGGCCGGCCGCCCTGGCCCATTGCGACATCGGCAGCGGCGATCGTCGGGCGACGGCGGCCCTGGCCGCATTCGTCGGCCCGGCCCTGGCGCCGCTGCTGGCGGCGGGCGCCGTGATCGCCGCCGACCAGCCGCTCGAGATCCCCGGCTGCGAGGCCCTGGCCCTGCCCGACGGCGTGCCCGAGGGGCGTTATTTCCTCTACCGCAAGGCGCCATGACCCAGGCGCCCGAACTGACCGGCGATCAGGCGATCGCCATGATGCGCCGGCGCCCGCCCGTCGGCGCCGCCCGGCTGTTGGGCTCGGAGCCGCTGGCGATCGATACCGAACGGGGCTTCGCCCGTCTCACCCACCAGGTCGGGGAGGAATTCTGCACCGAATACGGGGTCCTGCAGGGCGGCTTCCTGACCGCGATGTTGGACGAGGCCATGGCCATCGCCGCCGTGGCGCCCCGGGGCTTCCGCTATGCCGTGCCGACCCTGGAGATGAAGACCAACTATCTGCACCCGGTGAAACCGGGCCGGCTGGTCAGCGAGGGCCAGGTGGTGCGCATCGAAGGCCGGGTGATCTATCTCGACGGCCGGCTCTACGACCCGGTTGGCGAACTGGCCGCCACCGCCTCGGCCACGGGCCGGTTCTTCGCGGTCGATTTCCTCGGCCCGACGCCGCCATGACGACGGCTGCCGAGCCACGGCTGGACCGGCAACGGAACCGCGATCGCGGCCCGGCCGCCCGCCTGCTGGGCCATCGCCTGCTGGCCGTGGAGCCGGAGACGGCCGCCGTGGAGCTGGCGTACGAGGCCCGGGCGGACTTCTTCAACCCCATGGGGGTGATGCAGGGCGGCTTCACGGCGGCGATGCTGGACCAGGCCCTGGTCGACGCCGTGGTCGCCCGGGCCGACATGCGCCAGGCCGTGACGGTCCTGGAAACCCAATGCTGTTTCCTCCGCGCCATCGGCCCCGGCGAGCTGCGCTGCCGGGCCGAGGTGGTGCATCTGGGCCGCAGCACCGCCTTCGCCGAGGCCCGCCTGTACGGCCCCGACGGCGCCCTGGCCGCCACCGCCACCGCCGTCACCGCCCTGGGCCCCCGCGAGGGCGCCGATTAGCCGGATTTCCGCCCAGCGATGCTGGACAGGTCCACGGATTTCCTCTAAGAAGCCCATCGCTTTCCGGCGCCCCATGCGCCCGTGGCCCAGGTAGCTCAGTTGGTAGAGCAGCGGACTGAAAATCCGCGTGTCGGTGGTTCGATTCCGCCCCTGGGCACCATTTTCCCTTCCCGAAAGACGACCGTTTCTCGAAATCATCGAGGCCCGCCGCCATCGGTTTCAATCATGGGCGATGCGCTGGCCGGGTTGGGTCGGTCACGGCCGCATGGCGTGCACCGATGGGCCGGTGGTCCGCAGGGGCGCGGCGGTGTTGGCGAAGTCGCAGATCAGCCCGCGGGTCTCCCGCGGATCGATGATCTCCTCGATCCAGAAGGTCTCGGCTGAGCGGAAGGGCGAGCGCAGTTTCTCCAGCCGTTCGGTGATATTTTCCAACTCCGCCTCCGG
>JASLMH010000089.1 GCA_030746635.1 Alphaproteobacteria bacterium
TGCCGGGATGGGCCCCGCTTGAGCCCGCCGCGGCGACGGGCCAGAATAGGGGCCATTCATGGGGAGGCGCCATATGGCTTATCAGACGCTGGATCTGCGCCCGCTCGCCGGGGCGATGGGGGCGGAAGTCAACGGCGTGGATCTGACGGCGAATTTGAGCAACCAGACCTTCGACGAGATCCACCAGGCTTTTCTCGACCACAAGGCGATCTTCTTCCACGACCAGGATCTGTCGCCGCGGCAACAGATCGCCTTCGGCCGCCGCTTCGGGCCGCTCTGCATCTATCCCTTCGTCGAGGGCCTGCCGGAGGCGCCGGAAACCTTCGAGATCGTCAAGGCCGAGGACGACGTGCGGAATTTCGGCGGCGCCTGGCATTCGGACATGTCCTTCACCGAGAAGCCGCCCCTGGGCACCATGCTGTACGCCTTGGAAATGCCCGATGCCGGCGGCGATACCCTGTTCGCCAATACCGCCGCCGCCTATGCCGCGCTGTCGGACGGCATGAAGCAGTTGCTGGACGGCCTGATCGGCGTCTACAGCGCCGCCCTGGCCCGCGGCGGCGGACGGGCCGCGAACTTCAAGAGTCATACCAGCATGGCCGCCCGCAACATGGACAAGGTGGAGATGGGCGCCGAGCATCCGATCGTGCGGACCCATCCCGAAACCGGCGAGAAGGCGCTGTTCCTTGGCAAGGGCCACACCGTGCGCTTCAAGGACATGAGCGTCGCGGAAAGCCTGCCCTTGATCGACTATCTCGCCGATCACTGCGTGCGGCCGGAGTTCACCTGCAGGTTCAACTGGCGGGTCGGCTCGCTGGCCCTGTGGGACAATCGCTGCACCCTGCATTTCGCGGTCGACGACTACCCCGGCCAGCGCCGGCGGGTGCGTCGGCTGACCATCGAGGGCGACCGGCCCTTCTGACCATCCGCTGAAATCGAACGGTAACCGAGATGAGCGAACGTATCCTGATCGTTGGCGCCGGCGCGGTCGGCGGCTATGTCGGCGGCTATTTCGCCCGGGCCGGGCGCGACGTCACCCTGGTCGACCCTTGGCCGGCCCATGTCGACCACATGCAGGCGAGGGGACTGCGCCTGGAAGGCATGACCGAGGCGGAATGTTTTTCGACAGAGGTGCGCGCCATCCACCTCACCGACATGCAGGCCCTGGCCCGCGAGCAACCGGTCGATATCGCCTTCGTCTGCGTCAAGTCCTACGACACCGCCTGGGCCGCCACCCTGGCGGGCGGCTATCTGGCGCCGGACGGCTTCGTCGTGTCGCTGCAAAACGGCATCAACGAGGACGCCGTGGCCGGCGCCGTCGGCTGGCCGCGCACGGTGGGCTGCATCGCCAGCCGCATCGTCGTCGAACTGGTGGAGCCGGGCTTCGTCCGCCGCAGCGTGCCCAAGGGCGGCGACAGCTACACGGTGTTCCGGGTCGGCGAGCCGCACGGGCGGCTGACGCCGCGGATCGAGCGGGTGCGCGAGATGCTGGCCGACGTCGACAGCGCCAAGGCGACCCAGAACCTGTGGGGCGAACGCTGGTCGAAGCTGGTGCAGAACGCCATGGCCAACGGCGTCTCCGCCGCCACCGGCCTCAGCGGCAAGGAATACATAGGCGATCAGCACACCCGGCGGCTGTCGATCCGGCTGGCCGGCGAGGCGGTCAAGGTCGGGCAGCTGCAGGGCCTGGCGCTGGAGAAGATCGGCGGCGTCGAGCCGGAGACCTGGGTCCGGGCGGCCGACGAGTTGGCCAGCGGCGCCAACGACACGCCGACCCTGGATCAGGTCGAACAGCGGATGCTGGCCCAGGCCGAGGGCATGCAGGACACCGCCCGCCCGTCCATGGGCCAGGACATGCAAAAGGGCCGGCGCACCGAGATCGGATACCTGAACGGCCTGGTGGTCCGCCGGGCCGGCGAATACGGCATCGAGGCACCGGCCAACGCCGGCCTGGTCGCCGCCGTGCAGGCCGTCGAACGCGGCGAGGCCCCGGCCGGCCCGGAGCGGGTGCGCGGTATTTGAGGTTGTTATCGCCCCCAGCGCAGGGCGATCGGGTCGAGCGGCCGCGCCAGTTCGAGCAGTTGTGAGCGGGTTTCCGGGGGTAGCGGCGGCATTGGGTGCCGGACGTGGTCCGACTGGATGACGCCGCCTTCCATCATCACCGTCTTGCAGGCACGCAGGCCGCACTGGCGGTTCTCGAAATTGATCAGCGGCAGGATCCGAGCGTACTGCCCGGCGGCCTCGGCGATGTCGCCCTGGCTGTGCTGGTCGACCACCGGCTTGATCAGGTCGGGCAGCAATGCGCTGGGCATGGTGCCGGTGGCGCCGGCATTGAGGTCGGCCATCAGGGTAATGGCCTCCTCGCCGTCGAACGGGCCTTCGATGGCCGCCCCACCGGCCGCGATCAGTGATCGCAGCTTATCGGCGGCCATCGCCGTTTCGATCTTGAAATAGCGGACCTGCTCGATTTCCGTCGCCAGCTTGACGAGAAAGGGCACCGAAAGAACGACACCGCTCAACGGTGCATCCTGCACCATGATGGGGATGCCGGCCGCATCGCTTACCTGGGCGAATTGCTCGTAGGTTCCCGCCTCGGTCGCCTTCAGGGTGGCGCCATGATAGGGCGGCATCAGCATGATCATCGCGGCGCCGAGTTCGGCCGCCTGGCGCGCCCGTTGCGCGGCGATCTCCGTCGAGAAATGCGAACAGGTGACGATCACCGGCAGCCGCTCCGCCACGTGCGCCAGGCTTAGCTCGGCCAGGGTTTGCCGCTCCGCGTCGGACAACAGGAACTGCTCGGAATAGTTGGCCAGGATGCAAAGGCCGTCGACGCCCTGGTCGACCATGCAATCGAGGACGCGCCTTTGCCCGTCCAGGTCCAGCGCGCCGGTATCGCTAAACGGTGTCGGCACCACTGGCCAAACGCCGCGGTGGACTTCGGTCATCGTCTGTCAGCCGTAGTGTTCGTGGAGCCGCCGCATGCCCTTGAGCCAGCGGTCGTAGTCGGAGGTCTTGCGCCGCATGTATTCCAGGACCTGGGGATGCGGCAGGCAAAGGAACTCCTCCCTCTCGAGGGTCTCGATCACCGCGTCGGCCAGCTCCTCCGGTTCCATCATGCCGTCGACGCCGGCCACGCCGCCGCCCTCCAACCCGGCGGTCATCGCCGTGCGCACCGCCTGCGGACACAACACCGAGACCTTGATGCCGCGGTTGCCGTAGGTGATCGACAGCCATTCGGCGAAGCCGACGGCGGCATGCTTGGTCACCGAATAGGTCGAGGAGCCGATCTGGCTCAACAGCCCGGCGGCCGAGGCGGTGTTGAGAAGATAGCCGCCGCCGCGTGCGATCATCCCCGGCACCACGGCCCGGGCGGCGTAGACGTGCGACATCAGGTTGACATCCCAGACCCGCTGCCAGTCCTCGTTGCTGTTCTCCAGATCGCCGTGCACGGCGATGCCGGCGTTGGAGCAGAACAGGTCGATCGGCCCGGCCTCCGCTTCGGCGCGATCGACCAGACTGACGATATCGGCTTCGACCCCGACGTTGGCCGCTATGGCGATGCCGCCGATCTCCGCCGCCACGGCGTCGATGCCGGCCTCGTCCAGGTCGGCCACCACCACCTGGCGGGCGCCCTCGGCGGCGAAACGCCGGGCCAGGGCGCGGCCGATGCCGCTGGCGCCGCCGGTCACGACGGCGATCTTGTCCTTCAACTGCATGGATACTCTCCTTGTCCGCTGGCGATCCTTGGCCGCCAACATAGCAGGTTCAGCCCATCGATTGTGCTAGGCTGAACCATGCGATTTCCTTCCCTGAACGGTCATTGGCCGCTCGTCCTGGCCGCCGCCGTGGCCTTGGGTTTGTGGTGGCTGGGGCCGATCGGGCTGGCGATCTTCTGGCCGCTGGTGCTGGCCGCCCTGTTCGCTGTCTGCTTCTGGGTGCTGTCGCGCCGGTGTCGCGGCGAGGGCTAGGCGCCGAGCCATGCGCAAACCGGGCAGCATGCGGGGTTTGGAGGAGTTGGGCCGGGTGCGGCTGTCGCCGCATTTCTTCCTGCGCGACTTCCTCTACAGCGAGATCTCGATCTTTTACGGCATCCCCAACATCCCCGACCACCCGGACCTGGCCATCGCCGCCGGCCGGCGGCTGTGCGGTGACCTGCTGGAGCCGCTGCGGGCCAGCTTCGGCGCCCTGTCGATCCGCTCCAGCTATCGCAACGCCGCCGTCAATGCCTTCGGCAATGCCCACGGCCTGAACTGCGCCAGCCCCCAGCGGGCCCGCGGCCGCCACGTCTGGGACCTACGCGACGGCAACGGCCATATGGGCGCCATGGCTTGCGTGGTGCTGCCCTGGTTCACCGACCGTTACGTCGAGGGGGCCGACTGGCGGGCCCTGGCCTGGTGGATCCACGACCATCTGCCCTACAGTCGGCTGCAGTTCTTCCCCAAGCTGTGCGCCTTCAACATCGGCTGGTCGGAGGCGCCCGAACGCCGCATCTACAGTTACATCGCGCCGAAGGGCTGCCTGACCAAACCCGGCATGGGCAACCACGCCGGCGGGCATGCGGAGTGGTATCGAGATTTTCCCAAGTTGGTGACGCCCTAAAGCAGGACAGTCCCTCCATCCACCATCACTGTCTGGCCGCTGACGAACTTGGAGGCGTCCGAGGCCAGGAAGATAATCGTGCCGACCATGTCGTCGGTGGTCAGGTTGCTTTGCAGGGCCTGGCCGGCGGCGATCACCTGCAGGGCCTTGTCGCGCTTCTCGCCCATGAAGGAGTCCGTGCCCTCGGTCAGCACCGCGCTGGGCGCCACCGTGTTAACGCGGATCCAGTCCCGGCCCAATTCCCGCGCCAGGCTGCGGGAGATGCCGATCACCGCCGCCTTCGAAGTGGCGTAGTCCAGGGCATAGGGCATGCCGTAGGTGGCGGCGAGGGAGGAGATGTTGACGATCGAGCCGCCGCCGGCCTGGCGCAGCGCCGGCACGCAGGCCTTGCAGCACTGCCAGATACCCTTGACGTTGACCGTCATCACCCGGTCCCACTGGTCCTCGGTGATCTGGTCGAAGCGGCCGCCCGAAATATCGCCGTACAGGGCGGCGTTGTTGATCAGGACGTCGATGCGGCCGTACTTCTCGACGGCCAGGTCGGCCATGGCCTGGCACGACTCCATGCTGGCCACGTCCAGGTTGGTGCCCACGGCCTGGCCGCCGGCCGCCTCGATGGTTGCCACGGTGTCGGCGGTGTCGCGGATGTCGGCGGCGACGATGGCGGCGCCTTCCTTGGCCATGGCTTCGCAATAGGCCCGGCCCAGGCCGCGCCCGCCGCCCGTGACCACCGCCACTTTGTCCAGCAGTTGCATGTCTTCTCCTCCACAATGCATGGTCCAACCTAGGGAAAGCAGGGGCGGCGGGTCAATGACCGGTAGGCGGACGATCACCGATGAGGAGGCGATGGCGGTCAACCGCCGCTTCTGGCGGGAGGCGGTGGCGATCCACCTGGCCTCCGAGTTCTACGACGTCGACGGTTTCCGCCAGGGCCGCTGCACCCTGTCGCCCATCGAGCGGCGGGAGCTGGGAGAGGTGGACGGCCAACGTCTGCTGCATCTGCATTGTCATTTCGGCCTCGACACCCTGTCCCTGGCGCGCCTGGGCGCCGATTGCACGGGCCTGGACTTCGCCCCCGAGGCGATCGCGGCGGCCCAGCAACTCGGTGCGGAAACCGGCCTGCCGGCCAGCTTCGTCGCGGCCGATGTCTACGATGCGGCGGACCATCTGCCGGGCGGCTTCGATATCGTGTTCGCCTCCTGGGGGGTGTGGAACTGGCTGCCGGACCTGCCGCGCTGGGCCCGGGTGGTGGCCGGGATGTTGCGGCCGGGCGGCCGGTTCTATCTGGTGGACGCGCACCCCGCGGTGCACTGGTTCGACGATGCCGCCGGGGCCGAGGCGCCGTTGACGATGACCTACGATTTCCGGGGCGACGGCGAGGCCGAGTTCTACGACGAGCCCGGCAGCTATGCCGACCCGGCGGCCAAAATGCAAAACACCGGCGAGTATTTCTGGCGCCGCGGCCTGGGCGATTTCGTCAACGCGGTGGCGGCTGCCGGCCTGCGCCTGGAGTTCCTGCATGAACATGACGCCATCTGCTGGCAAGCGTTGCCGCAACTGCAACGCTCGACCGACGGACTGTGGCGCCTGCCGGCGAGCTGGCCAGGGGTGCCCTTGAGCTTTTCCTTCGCGGCCTACAAGTGACGGAAGCCGATCAGGGGTTCTCCAGCCATTTCATGATGTGCTCGGCCACGCCCACCGTCTCGCCGTGCTGGTTGGTGGCGGTCAGGGTGGAGCGGCTGCGCCGGCGCTCGGGTTCCAGCTCGGACACCTCGTAGGTCACGGTGATGGTATCGCCGATCCGCACCGGCGCGACGAAGCGCACCCGGTCATAGCCCAGCGACATCGGCGTCAGGTCCTCCCGCCCCTCGGTCAAGCGGCCGCCCAAGATGGCCGAGGCCGTCGACATGAAGCCGACCAGCAGGGCGCCATGGGCCACCCGCTCGCCGTACTGGGTACGCTTCATGTATTCCTCGTTGGTATGCGGTGCGGCGAAGTCGCCGGTGACGCCGGCGAAGGCGTAGATGTCGCTTTCGCTGACGGTCTTGGCGAAGCTGGCCGCATCGCCGATTTTGACGGGCAGTTCGGACATGGCATCTCTCCTCACTAGGTCATGTGCTCACAGGTGGCCCCACAAAATGGCCGCGATGTGTTTGGAGCGTCTTTTCCAGTCATCCTACAGGACTTTCGGTATCAGCATCTTGGTCCTGGCGGCATAGGCCTCGAACTCCCGGCCGTATTTGCCGCTCAGATAGCGCTCCTTCAGGGGAATGAGCACGAACAAAAAGAAGAACGCCATGCCGAGCGGTATCACCAGCAGGCCGAATTGGTGGGCCACCAGGGCGAGGCCGGAAAACAGCAGGATGTCGCCGGTGTAGTTGACGTGCCGGATGGCCGTGAACAGGCCCGAGGTATAGAGGCGGCCGGCGTTCGCCGGTGCCAGTTTCCATTTATGCCGGGCATATTCGCCGGCGGAATTCAGATACGAGCCGAGCAGGTAGATCGCCAGGCCGATCGCCTCCAGCAGGCCGATGGGCCCGGTTTGCCGGCCGCCGTAGTAGGCGATGCAGACCAGGAACCACGGCATCAGATTGGCGATCAGCAGCGCCTCGCGCCAATACATGACGCGGCGATAGAACACGAACAGGGTGGCGAAGACCCGCATCACATAGATGGCGAGGCAGACGAGCAGTATGCCGCCGCGCACGAGATCTCCATCCGTGCGGTAGGGATGCTGCCCGAAGGCCACCCCCAATCGCTCGCCGAAAAGAACATCGACCGAGGCCATCAGCGATGCCGCCAAGGCGACCGCCACCAACCCTTTCGGCCAAAGGGATGACTGATGCTGGTCGCGGAAGAACATCGGGCTGGTTGCCTGATCTGCCAATGGGGGGACAGTTTAGGACCACCGGTGCCATCGAGTGAATCGCCAGAATGCCTTGGCCCACCCCCGCCCTGAAGCCGGCCAGGCTGGCCCGGCGACTTGCTGGGGGCACTGATCTTTCGAATCTTGGACGCGACAGCCTTCGTCGGCGGTCAGCGCATTGCCGTCGACGGCGGATCGGTCATTCTCTAGGGGCAACTGGCGATCCGGAATTGAATATTTGTGTAGACTTCCGCCGAACCTGATCCGAGGGAACAATCCGATGCCGAACATCAAGCCAAAGACCCGTGAAGAGCTGGCCGAGCTGGAAGACGTCTTCGAGCGCGCCGAGGCCGCGCTGGGCTTCGTGCCGACCAGCTTCTTCATGATGGGCCGCAAGCCTAGCATCCTGCGCGCCTTTTCCCGGCTGTCGCGCGAGGTCCTGGGCGTGCCCGGTTCGGTGCCACCGGCGCTGAAATGGCTGGTTGCCCACGTTGCCAGCCGTTCGGCCGGCTGCCGGTACTGTACCGCCCATACCGGTACCACCGCGGCCCTGCGTCACGGCGTACCGCCGGAAAAGGTCGCCGCCGCCTTCGAGTACGAGACCAATCCGATGTTCACCGGGGCCGAGCGGGCGGCCTTGCGCTTCGCCCAGGCCGCTGGCAGTCAGCCGAACATGGTCGGCCGGGCCGATTTCGACGCCCTGCTGGAGCATTTCGACGAGGACGCAATCGTCGAGATCATGGCCGTGGTCAGCCTGTTCGGCTGGCTCAACCGCTGGAACGACACCATGGCCACGGCCCTGGAGGAGGAGCCGCGCGGCTTCGCCGAGCAACACCTGGCGCCGACCGGTTGGACCGTTGGCCGCCACGCCGACGGCGACTGATGCCGCCCGACCGAGTAGGTCCCGGGGCCGACGCGGCCAGGGACTGGATCGACCGGCTCACCGCCAAGGCGCCGACCTTCACGCTCTCGACGGTGCCGGGCATGGGGCACTACAAGAACCCAAGGGATCTGGAGAATTTCCTGGAATTTAAGCGCCTGGCCGGCCTGCCGGAGTCACCCTTGTCGGTTGATGGCCGCGCGCTCTCATGGCCTGTCGACGCCGCCGGCAGGCAAGGTGACGGCCTGACATCGGGGCGCTATAGTCCCTGTCGCTGACGCTTTGGGGGATGGGGAAATGTATCGGCGCGCGTTCCTGTACGGCCTGTTCGGCATCTTTGCCGCGGTTCTATCCGGCTTCTTATCACTGTCGGCGGCCCTGGCGGCGCCGGTTACGGTGCCGACGGAGCTCAGTCCCGGCGAGCAGTACCGCCTGGCCTTCGTCACCAGCACCTTGAGGGATGCGACCTCAAGCGACATCGCCGACTACAACGCCTTCGTGCAAGGGGTCGCCGACAGTCAGGCCGAACTCGCCGCCCTGGGCGCGACCTGGACGGCGATCGCCTCCACCGCCACCGTCGATGCGCGCGACAACGTTGCCGAACCGGACCTGGTGCGGATCTATCTGCTCAACGACACCAAGCTGGCGAACGACGACGAGGACCTGTTTACGGGTGCCATCCATGAGGCACCGAACATCACCGAGGCAGGCTCGGTCTTCAACACCAACGTCTGGACCGGGACGGATGCCAGCGGTTTCGGCGTGCCCGGTCAAACCCTGGGCTCGGGACTCGTCGAGTTCGGCCATTCGGCCGATTCGGGCAGCTTTGGCGATTGGCTCTCCTTCGGGGTCGGGTTCGATATTGAAGTGCTGCCGTTCTATGCCATCTCGTCGGTGCTGACCGTCGAGGCGCCGATCGTCGTGCCGGCGCCGGGCGCGGCCGGTCTGTTTGTCGTCGCGCTGCTGGTTTTCGCCCACACCCGTCGAACCGTGGGTTAGACTGGGCGGTTTCCCGGTTCGACCCGCTAGCCAAGGAGCCGAAATGTCGGAACCCGTCGTTCTCGAGATCTTCACCGACTACGTCTGACCGTGGTGCTACCTCTGTACCGGGCGTATAGAGAAACTGAAGCGGAACTACGACGTCGAGGTGCGCTGGGTGCATTTCCCGCTGCACCCCGAGACGCCCATGGCAGGGCAATCCCTCGAACAGCTCTTCGCCGGGCGCGGCGTCGATCTTGATGCCATGTATGCCCGGATGAAGGGACTGATGGACGAAGAGGGCCTGGACTACGGCCAGCGCAGCCACACCTACAACAGCCGCCTGGCCCAGGAGCTGGGCAAATGGGCCGAGACCCAGGACGGCGGCGAGGGCATCCACGACGCCATGAACCGGGCCTATTTCGTCGACGGCAAGAACATTGCCGATGAAGACACCCTGCTCGAGATCGTCGAAGGGGTCGGTCTGTCGCGCGAAGAGGCGGCCGAGGTGCTCCGCGGCCGCGGCTTCAAGGATGCCGTCGACGCGGACTGGACGAAGTCGCGCGACTATGGCGTCACCGCCGTGCCGACCTTCGTGGCCGGCGGCTATGGCGTCGTCGGCGCCCAGCAATACGAGGCGCTGGAACACCTTCTGAAGGAAGCCGGGGGCCAGGCGCGAAGCTGACGCTCGATGGCGCAGGTTTCGATTGCCCTCCAGTCGGAGCCGAATCCGGCGGGCGATAGACAATCGATGCTGGACGCGGGGCGGGCGCCCCCGGCGGCAATCGCGAAACCATGGTCAATTGGATCCGCGGGCAGTGCGGCGAAGAAGCCCAAGCGCGCAAGTTTGAGCGTTTTTGACAGGACTTCGAACGGTGCGATGATGTTTCGGTAGGACTTTTTTGGCGGAGAGTAAATGTCGGCATGAAGAATCTATTTTCGGTCGAAGGCAAGGTGGCGCTGGTCACCGGCGGCTCGCGCGGGATCGGCGAGATGATCGCCGCCGGTTTTCTGGCCAACGGCGTGAAGGTCTATATCTCCTCGCGCAAGGCGGAAGTGTGCGATGCGACGGCCGAGCGCCTGATGGCGGAGCAGGGCGGCGAGTGCATCTCGATCCCGGCGGACATCTCCAGCGCGGCGGGGGCGGAACATCTCGCCGGCGAGATCGCCGGGCGCGAAGACAGGCTCGACATCCTGGTCAACAATGCCGGCGCGGTCTGGGCGGCACCCCTGGAGGATTTCCCCGAATCCGGCTGGGACAAGGTGATGAACACCAACCTCAAGGCCCCCTTCTACCTGACCAAGGCCCTGTTGCCGCAACTGCGTGCGGCGGCCAGCGCGGATAAGCCCGCCCGGGTGATCAACATCGGCTCGATCGATGCGCTGACGATTCCGTCGATCGAGAACTATTCCTATACGGCGGCCAAGGCGGGGCTGCATTACCTGACCCAGGTGCTGGCGGCCAAGTTGGCGAGCGACGACATCCTGGTCAACACCATCGCGCCGGGCGCCTTCCAAAGTCAGATGATGGCGGAAACCATTCGCGTCCACGGCGACCGCATCCGCGCCAGCAACCCGCGCAAGCGCATCGGCATGCCCGAAGACATCGCCGGCGTCGCCATCTTCCTGTCCTCGCGCGCCTCGGCCTACACCACGGGCGCGCTGATCACCTGCGACGGCGGCAGATCGACGGCGGTGTTCGGGACTTAGGGCATTTTCAATGCCGGCCAGGCAGGCCGTGAGGTCTTCGGCAATCGAGCACTCCTCCGGACCGTGATAACTTCGGCCCCTTGTTTTCCGAACCGAGGTGAACGACGGACAACAGTGCCTACACGCAATTTTTTGGAGCAGTTCGCAAATATGAACCAATCGCTATCACCGTTTCGACTGGCATCGGCCGAGGATTTCATTGGGCGCGAAGTCGCCGTAACCGACTGGGAGTTCATCGATCAGGTACAGGTCAACGTGTTTGGAGAGGTAACGCGCTGGCCCTTCTGGATGCATAGCGATCCGGTACGGTGCGCGGAGGAAAGCCCTTATGGCGGCACTTTGGTGCACGGCTTTTTCATGGTTTCGCTCCTAACCCATTTCATGCGTCTGGCCGGTATCATGAGACCGCCGGACGCGGAGTACTCCTTGAATTATGGCCTCGACAAAGTGCGGGTGATCAGGCCGGTCGTGGTTGGCGACGGCGTGTGGCTGCGTGATCGCATCACGCTGCTCGAAGTCACGGAACGCGAAGAGGGGCGCAAGCGGCTCAAAGTCGCCAATCTTCTCGAAGTCAAGGGCGAAGACGAGCCGGTTCTCTATGCCGAGTATCTTGGATACTGGTTCCCAAAAACCGATTGAGGAAATCTTCAGGAGAAACCGCTTCGGGTCTTGGTTGTGTGAAAACCCTCCGAGCGGTCATCGGAACAGAAGATCCGTTCGCACTACATCTCGTATGCGCATCACGGTTTCTCATGGCGCGCCCAAAGTTCCAAAGGCGACGCCGGCTCACTCCGCCGCTTCGGCCGTCCCGGCCTTCAGGTAGCGGTCGAGCTGCCGGTCGTGGCGGCTCATGGCCGAGCGGCCGGCCCCTTCCGGCCAGGGCCGCCAGCGGGGTGCGGCGCCCACGGGCCGGTCGCCCATCACCGTGACCCGCTCGATCACCCGCTCGCCGACGAAATCGTTGACCACGTAATGCTGGGTGAAGCGGTTGTCCCACATGCCGATGCTGCCGGCGTGCCAGTGGTAGCGCACGGTGAAGGCCGGCTGCTTGACCCAGTTGGTCAGGTAGGCCAGCAAATTCTCGCTCTCGGGCGCGTTCATCTCGACGATGCGGCGGGTGAAATGCTCGTTGACGTACAGCGCCTTGCGGCCGCTGTCGGGGTCGATGCGGACCAGGGGGTGGACGGTCATCCGGTCGGCGCGGTCGTGGGGCAGCGCGTCGTGCACCGCGCTCAGGCCATCGCACATTTCCCGCAACGGCGGCGACAGGCCTTCGTAGGCGGCGAACAGGTTGCTCCACATGGTATCGCCGCCGATTTCCGGGCATTGCTTCATATTCAGGATCGATAGCAGGGCCGGCCGGTCCAGGAAGGTTAGATCGGTGTGCCATTCATCGGCGATGCCGCCCTCGCTGGCGGCCAGGCGGAACAGTTCCGGGTGATCCTCGGGCGTGCGTTCCTTCAGGTTCGGGTGGCCCTCGAGCGGGCCGAAATGGTGGCCGAAGGCGATGTGGTCGTCGGCGGCCATGTGCTGGTCAGGAAAGAACAGCACCATATGCTCGTTCAGCAACCGCTTGACTTCGGCGATGTCGCCGTCGTCGGCCTGCGCCAACGTCACGCCCGACACTTCCGCCCCCAACGCCGCCGACAGGCGTTTCACGTGCCAACTGTTCGTCGCCATCATTCCCCTGGTCCCCTACGTTTCGATCGCCCCATGGGCCCTTGCGGAGGACTTTAGCCAATCGGCGGGACGCACACCACTCGCGCGCGGCGATTGACTTGGTTCAAGGCGATGACCTGGAATATCCGGTTGGATCATTCGAGTTCTCGTATTGTCGGAAGATCGGCGCGGTCGGTCGCCGGCGAGCAGTACAGTTGGACCGAAGGGTCGGGGAGGGTGGCGTTGCGTTTGGCAGGATCCCACACACGAAGCGTGCTTTTGCTATCGGCAGCCATGTGTGTTGCCGTCGGCATGACTGGTTGCGGCGGTGGTCCGACTACCGTCAACGACGGCAAGCCGCCCAAATTCAGCGAATTTTGCCCCGCGCCAAAGTCGAAGGACGACGGTTGGCTCACCGGCCTGCCCGGCGACTTCGGTCTGAGGGCGGCGAACATCGAAAATTTGCTGCGCGACGCACGACAGGGCCGTTTGGGCAAGCTGCACAGCGTGCTGGTGGTCAGGGACGGTGTGCTGGTGATCGAAGAGTATTTTCGCGGTGCGCGTCGCGAGCACTGTCAGCTCATCGCCTCGGTGACCAAATCCCTGGTCTCGATCCTGGTCGGCATGAGCCTGGAGCGCCGACCGGAGCGAACGGTCGATACGCCTCTCGTGGAATTGTTTCCTCAGTATGCCGACGAATTGGCGCCGGAAGGCAAGTCAGCCATCACCCTGGCGCACGCGCTGACGATGACCGCCGGGCTGGACTGGGACGAATACACTTACCCACATCCGGACAAGCGCAATCCCAACACGCAAATGTACCGGCAGGCCGAGGCCGTCGACGAAGGCCAAGATGGCGAGGAACAGCGCCTGGGCGGAGGAAAACACGAAAATCGCCCGCAGGCCGCCGTACCGCTCGCCCAGATAGCCGACGCCGAAAAAGCTGCTGACACCGGCGCAGGCCAGCATCAGCGCCATGATTTCCGCACCCCGCGCCGGTGGGTGGCCGATGTCGCTGACGTGCGAGACCACGTGCGCCAGCGGCAGGGACATGGCCACGCAGCAGCCGATCGATGCGATCGAGAGGGCCATCTGCATCTTCAGGGGTGACAAGGCCGGCCGTCGGCGCTTTGGATCTCTCCATTCGGCAGGCCTGGTGGCCGCGGGGCCCGCCAAGGTGTCCGGCCGCGGCGGCCTATGGCGTAGCACGAGAGCCAGCGGCAGCATCGTTATCAGGCTGAACAGGCCGTACCAGACCGCCGTCTGACGCCAGCCGATGGTATCGAAGAAATGCTGAAAGATCGGCGGCCACAAGGCGCCGGCCAGGCCCTGGCCGGAACCGACGATGCCGGCCGCCATGCTCTTCTTGTGGTCGAACCAGCGGGTGATGTTGGCCATCAGCGGCCTGAACAGCGTGGCCCGGCCGAGGAAGCCCATCATCAGGCCATAGATCAGGTACAGCTCCCACGGGCTGGAGACCACGCTGGTCGCCAGCGCGCCGAGGCCGATCATGCAGGCGCCGACCAGGGCCGGCGGCCCCATGCCGGCCCGGTCGGCCCAATGGCCCATCAGGATGCCGCCGATGCCGCCGCCGAAATACTGCACCGAATAGGCCACCGACGGCACCGCCCGGGGCCAATCGAATTCGGCGCTGATCAGCTTCAGCGCGACGACGAGGAAATAGATGCTGCCGGTGCCGACGGTGATGAACAGCAAGGAGGCGGCGAGCACGACGTTGCGCCGGCGCGCCGCGCGGTTGGGCGTTTGGTTCGGCACGGGATCCCGATCAGTGCGTCGGCGCCATGCTCTAGCCCTGCGCCTCGTCGCGGGCGGCGGCAAGGGATTTGGCCCGGCGCGACAGCCACCAGCCGTAGCGCGGCTGCCAGTGGCTGTCGAAGGCGCCGTCGCCGATCAGCTCCAGGGCCGCGTGCAGGGGCCATTGCGGGTTGACCAGCGCCTCGCGGCCGATGGCGATCAGGTCGGCCCGGCCCTCGGCCACCACCGCCTCGGCATAAGCCGGCTGAATGATCAGGCCGACCGTCATGCTGGCCACCTCGGCCCGCCGCCGCACCGCCTCGGCGAACGGCACCTGGAAACCCTGTTGCCGGGGCGCCACCACCGGCGTGCCGCGCTGGCCCAGGCCGCGGGAGGAACAGTCGATCACGTCGACGCCCTGGGCGCGCAACTCCCGGGCCAGCCGGATGGTGTCCTCCAGCGACCAGCCGCCGGGCTCGTCGTCGATGCAGGAGAGGCGATAGAACAAGGGCCGCTCGGCCGGCCAGTTGGCCCGCACGGCCTCCGCCACCTCCAGCGCGAAGCGCATGCGGCCGTCCAGATCGCCGCCATAGGCATCGTCGCGCCGGTTGCTCAAGGGGGAGAGGAAAGTGTGGATCAGATAGCCGTGGGCGCCGTGGATGTCGAGTGCTGCGAAGCCCGCCGCCGCACAGCGCCGGGCCGCCGCGCCGTGCTGTTCCACCAGGTCGGGAATTTCGGCCAACGTCAATTCGCGCGGCACCGGCCAGCCCGGGTTGGCGGCGATGGCGGAGGGCGCCACCGTCGGCCAGGGCGCCTCGCCGCGCTCCGTCAGGTCGGCCTCGCGCAACGGCTCGTAGCCCTGCCAGGGCCGCTGCACCGAGGCCTTGCGCCCGGCATGCAGGATCTGCGCCCCCGGCACCACGCCCTCGGCCCGCATGGCCTCGACCAGCCGGCCCAGGGGCGCGATGGCGCCGTCGTCCCAGATGCCCAGGTCGGAATAGGTCAGCCGCCCCTCCGGCGCGATGCACAGCGCCTCGGTGAAGATCAGACCCGGCCGGCCCAGGGCCAGGCGTCCGTAGTGGATCAGGTGATAGTCGGTCGGCCGACCGTCCGCCCCGGCCGCATACTGCTGCATGGGCGAAATCACGATGCGGTTCGGCAGGGTCAGCCCGCGCGCCGCGAACGGCGTGAACAGCGCGGGCAGGTCGTTATCGGCGGCGGGTGGGGGATGGCTCATCGCTGGGACCGGCACGCTTGGTGTAATGGGCAGGCCCTAACCTGCCTTGCCTTGGCCCGCGCTCGCAAGTGAAACAGGGTCGCAACGAGCAAGACCCGACCATTTTTTGGCGGCAGCGTTTTCAGGCGGGTGGGGCTAGCCGACGCCAAACACCACGCCGGCCCGGCGAGGCCGCAATGCCGCGGGCCACAACGCCTCGACGGAAAAAATTGCAAGATAATTGCACAAGAATTTCAAGCTTGCTCCCGCGTTTCCGGTCAGTCTGCCTACGGGTGAGGGCCGTTCTGCAATGCAGCCGCGCCATTTGCTGGGGCCGATTCGGCAAGCCGACGGGCCTCGTTCGAAGCCGGTCGGCTTCCTGTTAGGGGGTTAGCGATGACGAATGTTCCAAGATTGTCCGTGCTCGGCGCCTTTCAGGTTCTGCTGACGTTCGCCTTGGGCGCGGCGGCGGTGGTCGCGGCAACCGGGGCCGCGCGTGCGGTGCCGATGCAGATTGACCTCGCCGAGGCCACGGCTGCCTAAGAAGATCATCTCCACCCCTTCCGTTTTCGCCACTTCGACGATCCGGTCGGCGGGATTCCCTTCGACGGCCTGCGTGGTGACCCGGTCAAGCCCGTTCTTTCGCACGCGCGCCTCGGCTTCGCTGACAATCCCGTCACCGATCACTTTGCTGGCGTGATAGCGGGCGCTCTCTTCGGCGATCGGGATGCCTTCCGATTTCGCGAAGGCTTCAAACCTCTCCGGTGTCGGCTCGTACGGCGCCACATGGAGTACCAGCAGTTCGGCGTCGGAAACCTTGGCCAGGTTGGTCGCGAGATCCAGCGCCTTCCAACCATGGTCGGAGCCATCGACGGCAACCAGGAATGTCTTGCTCATCTGCGTTCTCCCTGTTTTGGGCTGCGCCAATATTGGAAGCTACCCGTAAATGCGCCGCATATCCGGTTTTTCGACCGTGAAATAATGCACCCAGATGTAGGCGTGGCTGAACGCCGCGCTGAACAAAACGGCGAATATCGCCGCGTAAATGCGAAACGCCCGCCCGGCGTCATGGCGCAGGCTCTCGGTTTTCCAAAGGCCATCGGGTTTCTGCTACGCTCGCGGAGTTCGGCGGAATGGATCGGACGGACGACAATCGTTCGGGGAGCAATCGACATGCGAAGGTCTTCACGATTGAGGCAATTGATGGAGCAAGGCGTGGTGCTTGCGCCGGGTGTGTACAACGCGTTGTTCGCGAAGGCGGTCGAGCACACCGGGTTCGACGCCGCCTACATCACCGGTTTCGGTACCGCGGCGCGGTACGGCTATCCCGACGTCGGACTGATCAGCCAGACCGAGATGGTGGAAAATCTCCGGCACATCTGCCGCGCGACCACAATTCCAGTGATCGCCGATGCCGATACCGGCTACGGCAACATCATCAACGTCCGCCGCACGGTACGCGACTACGAGCGTGCCGGCGTCGCCGGCTTGCATATCGAAGACCAGGTGTTTCCGAAGAAATGCGGCTTCATGGAAGGCAAGGCCGTCATTCCGCTCGACGAGCACGTCCAGAAAATCCGCGCCGCCCTCGACGCGCGCAGCGACCCCGATACCGTGATCATCGCCCGCACCGACGCCTTGGCGCCGAACGGCTGGGAGGACGCCCTGGCCCGCGCGCGCGCCTATCGCGAAGCCGGCGCCGATCTGGTTTTCGTCGATGGCATTCGCACCCTGGAGGAGTTGGAGATCTACAGCCGCGAGCTGGCGCAAAAGGGCGTTCCGTCGCTCTACAACGGCGGTCTGATCAGCGCCGGAGAGGCGGAACGGTTGGGCTTCAAGATCCAGATCCTGGCCGGCTTGGCCCTGGCCGCTGTGTTCAAGAGCGCCACGGCGGCCATGCAGGAGCTCAACAGCAGCGGTTCCACGCGGCAGACCATGGCCCAATTCGGCGCCCCAGGGAAAGGCGAGACGGTCAACGACATTCTCGGCGTGCCCGAGGTTTACGAATTGGAGCGGCGTTACGACGCTGCCGAAGGGGAGGCGGCACAATGAGCGGCCCCGGCGCGCGGCTGCGGCAGGCCATGGCCGGGGGCATGGTCGTGGCGCCCTTCGTCTATGACGGCTTCACCGCCCTGATCGCCGAAGGGCAAGGTGCCCAGGCGGTCTACATGACCGGCCACGGCACCTCGGCCCAAATCGGTCTGCCCGACGTCGGCCTGACCAGCATGGCCGAGATGGTCGCCAATCTGGGCTATATCGCCGAGGCGGTCGCCGTCCCGGTGATCGCCGACGCCGATACCGGCTACGGCAATGCCATCAACGTCCGGCGTACCGTGCGGGAGTACGAAAGTGCGGGCGCGGCGGCCCTGCATCTCGAGGACCAGGTGTTCCCGAAACGCTGTGGCTTTTTCGAGGGCAAGCAATGCGTGCCCCTGGCCGAGCATACCCAGAAGGTTCGCGCCGCCGTGGACGCGCGCAGCGATCCGGACTTGATTATCATCGCCCGCACCGACGCGGTGGCGCCGAACGGCTGGGATGACGCGATCCGCCGGGCCGAGGCCTATCGGGCGGCCGGCGCCGACCTGGTCTTCGTCGACGGCATCAAGACCCTGGAGGACATGGACATCTACACCCGGCGGCTGGTCGAGCAAGGCGTGCCCTGCCTGTACAACGGTCAACTGCTGCCCGCTCCGGACGTCGCGGCGCGCGGGTTCCGGATCATGATCACCGGCGGTGGACACGCGTTGTCCTACGCGGCGGTGCGCCAGGCGCTGCTCGACCTCAAGCAGGGCGGCGGCGGCGAGGGCCGCGACCTCGACCAGTTCAACGCGATTACGAGCTTGTTGGGATTGCCCGGGATTTACGAACTCGAACGGCGCTACGCCACCGATAACGGATAGGAGACCGTCATGGGCATGACGATTGCCGAGAAGATCCTGGCCGCCCACGCGGGGGCCGATACGGTTAAGCCTGGGCAGTACCTGTGGTGCAAGGTGGACGCGACCAGCGGTCACCGGCTGGCCGATCTGGAGGCGTTGGGGGTCGACCGCGTCTGGGACCCCGAGCGGGTGTTCATGATCGACGACCACCAGGCGCCGCCGCCGACCGTCGCGGCCGCCAACAAGGTCAGGGAACTGCGCCGGCTGATCAAGAAGTATGACATCACGAACTATTTCGAGTACGGCCGCGGCGGCATCCTGCATCAGGTGTTCGCGGAGCACGGCATGTACGCGCCGGGCGATCTGGTCGCCCAGTGCGACTCGCACTCGACGGCGGGCGGGGTGTTCAACGCCTGCGTGACCAACGCCAACCTCGATGCGGTGCATGTCCTCGCCTTCGGCGAGCTTTGGTTCCGGGTGCCGGCCTCGGTGCGGGTGGTCCTGGACGGCACCCTGCCGGCCTGGTGCGTCGGCAAGGACGTCATCCTCAAGGTCGCCGGCGAACTCGGTACCGACTTCGGCCTCTACAAGTCGGTGGAATATGTCGGCCCGGTGGCCGGTCAGATGAGCCTGGCGCAACGCTGGACCGTCTCCAACATGGGCGTCGAGGTCGGCGCCAAGTTCGCGATCTTCGAGGCGGACGAGAAGACCGATGCCTTTCTCGCCGGCCGCCTGGACCGCCCCTACCGGCACGTCACGGCCGATCCGGATGCCGCCTACGAGGCCGAGTACACCTTCGACCTGAGCGATCTGACGCCGATGGTGGCGCGGCCCGGCGACCCCGGCAACGGCGTCCCCGTCGAAGGCGTCAAAGCCGAACGGGTCAAGGTCGATCAGGCGTTTCTCGGCTCCTGCACCAACGCGCGCCTGGAAGATCTCGAGGTCGCGGCGCGCATTCTGGCCGGCAGAGAGGTGCACCCGGACGTGCGCATGCTGGTCAGCCCGTCCTCGCAGGAGGTGTTCGGCGAAGCGCTCAAGGCCGGCTACCTCGAGACCCTGGTCGAGGCCGGGGCGCTGGTCGAGCATTCGACCTGCGGGCCCTGCTACGGCGGACACCTGGGCGTGCTGGGCGACGGCGAGACCTGCATATCCAGCAGCAACCGCAATTTCCGGGGCCGCATGGGCAGCCCGCTGGCCGATGTCTGGCTGGCCAGCCCGGCCACGGTCGCGGCCTCGGCCATCGCCGGCGAGATCGTCGACCCCCGGGAATATCTCTAACGCGGCAAAAGGGAGCGAGCCCATGGAAACCGTACGAACCGGCCGCGTCTGGAAGTTCGGCGACCGCATCAGCACCGACTTCATGGTGCCGGGTCACCGGGTGCTGGCGAACCCGGATCTTTCGAGCGACGAAGCGGCGGGGTTCTGCATGGAGGCCAACCGGCCCGGCTGGGCGTCCGAGGTGCGGCCGGGCGATATCCTCGTCGCCGGGATCAATTTCGGCTGCGGCTCCAGCCGCAATGGCTCCGAGCCCCTGAAGGCCCTCGGCATCGCGGTCGTGTTGGCCGAATCCATATCCCGCATCCATCTCCGCAACGCCGTCAACACCGGGCTGCCCACGTTGGTCGCGCCCGGCATTGCCGGTTTCGTCGAGGAAGGCCAGAGCCTCGAGGTGAACATCGTCACCGGCGAGGTGAAAAACCTCGACACCGGCGCCTTACTGCAGGCAGAGGCCTGGCAGGAAGGCACGCCTCCCTACGAGATCCTGATGGCCGGCGGCCTCGATGCCTACATGAAGGCGAAGCTGAAGGAACGCGGCCTCGTCGCCAACTGACAGGCTGACCGACAGCCCGCGTCGACGACCGACTGGCAATCCATCGGTACGATCACGAGTCACCATAAGTTGCAGGTCTCATGCGATTTACCGGCTTACCACAATATCGTGCCGTTGGTAGGCTCCCGACAGACTTAAGAAATGCGTGGACTCGAAGAAGTCCAAACGGAGGAAGAAGGGATGCTAGAGAGCAGG